>NZ_ATTE01000001.1:2872500-3195000 GCF_000419525.1 Leucothrix mucor DSM 2157 | reverse complement strand
GAGCGCCTGCCTTGCACGCAGGAGGTCAGCGGTTCGATCCCGCTATTCTCCACCATGCTGGTGGAAACGGTATCGCGGTTCGTGTCTTTGATAGAATCTTCAGCCAAATGACGGTTAACCCGGTTATTTGGCTGACGGTGTCGTCAATACAGTCCCTTTTAGAAGGCCTGTGTTCTTTAAAAAATCAAGTAATAATCTAGGTCAACGACTCAACATGATGAGTGTTTAGGCGTTGACATGAAAATGGAAACATTTTCTCAAGACAAATCGTTACAAAGTTATAGTCATCGCCCTGAGCGTTGTGGGAGTCAAAAGGCCACAGCAGACTGTTCAGGGTTATAGAATCAAGTGACTAAGCGTATGTGGTGGATGCCTAGGCGATAAGAGGCGATGAAGGACGTAGTAATCTGCGAAAAGCCCCGGTGAGCTGATAAACAAGCTGTGACCCGAGGATGTCCGAATGGGGAAACCCGGCACTATAAGGTGTCATCGTAATCTGAATACATAGGATTACGAAGCTAACCCGGAGAACTGAAACATCTAAGTACCCGGAGGAACAGAAATCAACCGAGATTCCCTTAGTAGCGGCGAGCGAACGGGGACCAGCCCTTAAGCGGCTTTAATGATAAGAGAACACGTTGGGAAGCGTGACCAGAGTGGGTGATAGTCCCGTATCTGAAATCATTTTAGTCGTGAAAACGAGTAGGTCGGGACACGTGATATCCTGATTGAACATGGGGGGACCATCCTCCAAGGCTAAATACTCCTTATCGACCGATAGTGAACCAGTACCGTGAGGGAAAGGCGAAAAGAACCCCGGAGAGGGGAGTGAAATAGAACCTGAAACCGCATACGTACAAGCAGTGGGAGCCTGAATTTATTCGGGTGACTGCGTACCTTTTGTATAATGGGTCAGCGACTTACTCATCGTGGCAAGCTTAAGCGTATAGCGTAGGCGTAGGGAAACCGAGTCTTAATAGGGCGACAAGTCGCGGTCAGTAGACCCGAAACCGAGCGATCTATCCATGGCCAGGTTGAAGGTGGGGTAACACCTACTGGAGGACCGAACCCACGTATGTTGAAAAATGCGGGGATGAGCTGTGGATCGGAGTGAAAGGCTAATCAAGCTCGGAGATAGCTGGTTCTCCTCGAAATCTATTTAGGTAGAGCCTCATGTATTACTCACGGGGGTAGAGCACTGTTATGGCTAGGGGGGCCTGACCGCCTTACCAACCCATTGCAAACTCCGAATACCGTGAAGTAGCAGCATGGGAGTCACACGGCGGGTGCTAACGTCCGTCGTGGAAAGGGAAACAACCCAGACCGCCAGCTAAGGTCCCAAAATTACAGCTCAGTGGGAAACGATGTGGGAAGGCACAGACAGCCAGGAGGTTGGCTTAGAAGCAGCCATCCTTTAAAGAAAGCGTAATAGCTCACTGGTCGAGTCGGCCTGCGCGGAAGATTTAACGGGGCTCAAGCTGTATACCGAAGCTGCGGAATCGGATTTATCCGATTGGTAGAGGAGCGTTCTGTAAGCCAATGAAGGTGAATCGTAAGGTTTGCTGGAGGTATCAGAAGTGCGAATGCTGACATAAGTAACGATAAGACGGGTGAAAAACCCGTCCGCCGAAAATCCAAGGTTTCCTGCGCAACGTTAATCGGCGCAGGGTTAGTCGGCCCCTAAGGCGAGGCAGAGATGCGTAGTCGATGGGAAACAGGTTAATATTCCTGTACCGCTAATAAGTGCGATGGGGTGACGGAGAAGGCTAGGCTAGAACACAGTTGGTGTGTATCTAAGCGTTTAGGCAGAGAACTTAGGCAAATCCGGGTTCTTAATGCTGAGGCGTGATGGCGACGGTTCTACGGAACTGGAGTAGTCGATGCCATGCTTCCAGGAAAAACCTCTAAGCTTCAGCTTATTAGTGACCGTACTCTAAACGGACACACGTGGATAGGATGAGAATTCCAAGGCGCTTGAGAGAACTCTGGTGAAGGAACTAGGCAAAATAGCACCGTAACTTCGGGAGAAGGTGCGCCCCTGACGGTTCATAGCTGTTGGGGGCCGCAGAGACCAGGTGGCTGCGACTGTTTATCAAAAACACAGCACTCTGCTAACGCGAAAGCGGACGTATAGGGTGTGACGCCTGCCCGGTGCCGGAAGGTTAATTGATGGGGTTAGCTTCGGCGAAGCTCTTGATCGAAGCCCCGGTAAACGGCGGCCGTAACTATAACGGTCCTAAGGTAGCGAAATTCCTTGTCGGGTAAGTTCCGACCTGCACGAATGGCGTAACGACGGCCACACTGTCTCCACCAGAGGCTCAGTGAAATTGAAATCGCAGTTAAGATGCTGCGTACCCGCGGCTAGACGGAAAGACCCCGTGCACCTTTACTACAGCTTTGCACTGAACATCGGGCCTACTTGTGTAGGATAGCTGGGAGGCTTTGAAACCGGGACGCTAGTTCCGGTGGAGCCAATCTTGAAATACCAGCCTGGTAGTTCTGATGTTCTAACCACGGCCCCTGATCGGGGTTTGGGACAGTGTATGGTGGGTAGTTTGACTGGGGCGGTCTCCTCCTAAAGCGTAACGGAGGAGCGCGAAGGTTCACTAATCATGGTCGGAAATCATGAGGTTTGTGCAAAGGCATAAGTGAGCTTGACTGCGAGACAGACACGTCGAGCAGGTACGAAAGTAGGTCTTAGTGATCCGGTGGTTCTGTATGGAAGGGCCATCGCTCAACGGATAAAAGGTACGCCGGGGATAACAGGCTGATACCGCCCAAGAGTTCATATCGACGGCGGTGTTTGGCACCTCGATGTCGGCTCATCACATCCTGGGGCTGAAGCGGGTCCCAAGGGTATGGCTGTTCGCCATTTAAAGTGGTACGCGAGCTGGGTTCAGAACGTCGTGAGACAGTTCGGTCCCTATCTGCCGTGGGCGTTAGAATATTGAGGAAAGCTGCTCCTAGTACGAGAGGACCGGAGTGGACGAACCTCTGGTGTACCGGTTGTCACGCCAGTGGCATAGCCGGGTAGCTAAGTTCGGACAGGATAACCGCTGAAAGCATCTAAGCGGGAAGCCCCTTCCAAGATGAGTATTCTCTGGAGACTAGATCTCCCTAAAGGGCCGTTGAAGACTACGACGTTGATAGGCACCATGTGGAAGCGCAGTAATGTGTGTAGCTAAGGTGTACTAATTGCCCGTGAGGCTTGATTCTATAACCCTGAATGGTTTGTTTGGACGAAAGTGTAGGACATTACCACTAGATTATTACTGATTTTACGTGCGATTGAGCGCGGGGCAGCTGAGGCTGTTGCCGCAAACCAGTTCAGTCACACACACCGGTTTTCCTGGTGACCATAGAGACATTGAACCACCTGATCCCATCCCGAACTCAGCAGTGAAAAGTGTCATCGCCGATGATAGTGTGGGGTTTCCCCATGTGAAAGTAGGACATTACCAGGATTGAACAGAAGGGCCTCGGACAGTACAACTGTCCGGGGCTTTTTTTATGCCTGCGATTTACGCCCCCCTTTTGCATAAAGACCGCTCATCGCTTAAAAGTGATTACTTAATAACCCCTGTGATAATCTTCGTAGGTCTGCTTAATGTGTATGTCTTACACATCAGGTCATCAGATGAAAGTAATCTAAAAATAAATCGGTTCAGTAGAGAGTTATTCTCATGCTGGGGGAAACCGAAGAGCAACAGCGATAAGATATAAAAAATAACGCTGCTAAAATGGGGTTTGGGGCAAAATGAATAATAAAAAAAGTACTAACCATCCAGTGGTTGGTAACCTGCTAGCACATGCAATTTCTATGGCACTACTAATGGGGGCTTCCTCGGCTGTTCGCGCTGAGAATATTCAGTATGTTGTAACGCTAGGGCAACCAGCTGTGCAAGATACTAATGCTGATCAAGTTACATTCTATTTTGATTTAGAAAAGCCAGTCAGCAATATTGATACAGCGGATTTTCAGTTAATTAATGGTTCTGGTTCCGCTTATATTACGGCATTTGAAGTACCTACTAATGGAAGTAATCGATACCGATTAACAGTTGCGACTGGGGATACTGGTACAAGCTTGTCTGCAATTATTCCGGATAACGCGAGTATCAATGGTGCTGATGGCACCCCTGCAAGCTTAAAATTCTCCGGTAATCTCCCTACCTACCACATAGATAAAACAGCTCCGGATGCACCGATAATTTTAGAGCCACGCTATAACATGGATCAAAATCCTGTTATCAAAGGTACTGCTGAAGCTGGCTCTATTCTAACGGTTACCAACAGTATTGGTACTCAAAGCTGTTCTGTAACGGTAGACACCGATGGCCAGTGGGAGTGCCAGACATCTCCGGTACTACCTTACGGTGAAGTGACGTTGACAGCCACTACGGTTGATAGTGCGGGCAATGTGAGTGAAGCCACTCAACATGACTTGGTCGTACTGACATCTACAGGCGATGAAGATGGTGATGGGATTACGAATCAGGATGAGATCAATTTAACTGGGACGAGCCCATTGCTTGCTGACTCTGACGGTGATGGCGTGAGTGATTTAGTGGAAATTGGACCAAGCTACAGTAGTCCTCTTAATACTACTGGCGGCGCACTAATCGATGCCTTAAATCCAAACAATGATTCTGATGGTGATGGCTTAAATAACCAAGAAGAAGTTAACTTTGGCTCCAATCCACTAAGCACAGATAGCGATGCTGATGGCTTAGATGATGCGGTAGAGCAAGCCTTGGGATTAAATCCCAATAGTGCTGATAGTGATAATGATGGCACTAACGATATTGCAGAAGATAGCGATAGCGATGGTCTTCCAAATGGCGTTGAGGTTAGTTTAGGTACTGACCCGAAGCTTGTTGATAGCGACGGAAACGGTGTTGATGATGGGGATGAAGATCATGATGGTGATGGACTAAGTAACCTTATTGAAGTCAACGCTGGCCTTAATCCTTCCAAAACAGACAGCGACTCTAATGGTATCTCCGACAATATTGAAGACACGGATAACGATGGCCTGAATAATGCCCTGGAAGTTGCCATGGGTTTGAATATCGGCTTAGCAGATTCGGATAATAACGGCATAGCAGATGGTCTCGAAGATACGGATAAAGATGGTCTGGGTAACGCTTTAGAACTGACTTTAGGTACCAATCCAAATAATCCTGACACTGATGGCAATGGAGTTAGCGATGGAGATGAAGATACTGATGCCGATGGCCTAAGCAATGCGCTTGAAGTCAAGTTAGGAACCAGCCCTACAAGTAAAGACTCCGATTCAAATGGCATTGCAGATGGTGATGAGGACTCTGATAAAGATGGCTTGTCTAATCTTTTAGAACTGGCTTTAGGTACGTCACCAATCTTGGTCGATACAGATGCTAATGGCATTAATGATGGTGATGAAGATTCTGACAACGATGGCTTAAGCAATCTACTGGAATTAACACTAAATACGAATCCGGGCTCTACTGATACGGATGACAATGGCACGCCAGATAACTTAGAAGATACCGATGGCGACGGCTTAAACAATGCCTTAGAGCTTCAACTTGGAACCAACCCAGCGGTTGCCGATAGTGACGATAATGGTATCGCCGATGGCGCTGAAGATAGTGATGGCGATGGGATTCCAAACCTCACTGAGATCGCGCTTGGACTGAATCCTACGCTAGCTGACTCCGATGCTAATGGTGTGAATGATGGCGATGAGGATTATGACAACGATGGACTTACTAATGCCTTGGAGCTTGCTCTGAATCTCGATCCTGCTCTGGCAGATAGCGACAATAATGGTGTTGCAGATGGCGCAGAAGATTCAGATGGTGATGGCATTAACAACCTTGATGAAATCAATCAAGGAACAGATCCTGCAAACACTGACTCAGATGGCGATGGTATTCCTGATAATGAGGAAGATACTGACGGTGATGGTATCCCGGATGTTATTGAAATCGAAATGGGAACTGACCCCGAAAATGCTGATAGCGATGGTGATGGAATTTCAGATGGTGATGAAGACAGCGATGGCGATGGCTTAACCGACAAGCTTGAAATTCAATTAGGTACCGATCCTCAAAACGAAGATAGCGATGGTAACGGCGTAAAAGATGGCAAAGAAGATAGTGATGCTGATGGCTTAAGTAACGCCTTAGAGTTAACCATGTCTTTAGACCCGGCAAACCCAGACACCGACGGTAATGGTGTAATTGACGGTGATGAGGATGCTGACGGCGATAAACTGCCGAATGCTATCGAAGTCAAATTGGGCTTAGACCCAAATGATAGTGATACCGACAATAACGGAACGCCTGATGGTCTTGAAGACAGCGATGGCGACGGGCTAACTAATCAACTTGAAGTTGAGCTAGGATTAGATCCATCCTTAGCGGATTCTGACGGTAATGGTGTTCTGGATCGTGATGAAGATAGTGATAATGATGGTCTAAGTAATATTGATGAGATTCGCCTTGGCCTGAATCCTGCGAATGCGGATTCCGATGGCGATGGCAACATCGACTCGGTTGATATGGATTGGGATAACGATGGAATCGACAATAATGACGAGATTCCGGGCGATATGCTGGAAGACGCCGATGGTGATGGCGTACCGGTTTATCTGGATGATGATGATTCTAACCCACGTGTTCTAGACGATGATGAGAAAGTTCAGATGCCATTTGATAATGACCGTGATGGCATTCTGAATCAGCTTGATAGCGATGATGATAATGATGGCATCAAAACCATTACTGAAACGGGTGTTGTGGATAGCGATGCGGATGGCATTCCAGATTATTTAGAACCTAACAATCGTGACCGTGACGGTGATGGTGTATTCGATAATTTGGATACCGACGATGAAGGTGATGGTACGCCGACGATTAATGAAATAGGTGAGGGTGGCTATCTTAACCTTCGCGATGTCGATCTCGATGGTATTCCGGATTATCTGGATGCAGACAGTGCCAATACAGCAGGCATGACTGACGGCAGTGGTGATAGCGATCAGAACGGTATTAGCGATCGTCAAGAGTGTGAAACAGGAATCCATTGTCCGGATCTGGATTTGGATGGTGTAGCTGATTACCTGGATCGCGATGATGATGGCGATGGTGTCTACGATGCTGACGAGATCGGTGAAGATAGTAACAATCCCGTAGATAGCGATGAAAACGGTATTCCTGATTATCGTGAGCAAAATGCAGCAAGCCATCCCGATCCGGATGAGACTGGTTCAGTCGATACCGTGATAAACGGTGGCGGCGGTAGTACTTCACCATTCTGGTTGCTATTGATGGCTCCAGTTCTGGGTTTAAGACGAGTACTGAATGCGTTACAAACTAATAAAAATAATAAATAAGGCAGCTATGAAACAACATAATAAAATTAGCTGGCAGGGTGGAATGTTAGTGGGTCTGGTAAGTGTGATTGCATGCTTACCGGCACATGCCTCCGAGCCAGAAACACTGGAAGAAAGTTGGTACATTGGTGGTGGTCTTGGTATGAGTCAGCTCACACCGGATGGCGGCGATATATGGGATGTTGATGACGATAAAGACCTAAGTAAAAAAGTCTACGGTGGTTTCAATATTGGTCGTGATTTTGGTTTGGAAGCATTCTGGAATGACTTCGGAGAAGCTAAGCTAAAAAACGATAAAGGCGGTGAGGGCTCGGTGTCATATCAGGCTTACGGCGCTAATTTGGTTTATCACGTTCCAAGTTATTTCGGTACGATCCATCCAATCGCTAAATTGGGTGTGGCCAAAGTGGATACCAAAGGCAGTGGTGTTGATGTTAACCAGAAGAACAAGTTTGATGTCATGGCTGGTGTCGGTGCTGAAATGCAGTTAGAAGAAGGCTTTCGGATACGTGCTGAATATGAGCGCTTTGATGAAGATATTAATCAGCTAAGTATTGGTTTGAATTGGCGCCCGGTTTTGTACCGTCAACCAGTTGAAGCGCCACGGCCTATGCCACAGCCTATTGTACAACGTGAGCAACCCATTGTGATTGTGAATCAGGCACCACCTGCGCCACGTCCGGCGCCTGTTGTAAAGCCTGCCCCAGCGCCAAAGCCAGTCGTTAAGACGGTTGTAAAGACAGTGGTGAAACACGTACCTGTGGTTGTTAGAACGCCCGCGCCAAAGCCAATCGTAAGAACGATTATTAAGCAAGCGCCACCAGTGATTCAGAAAGTCCATGTTCCTGCACCAAAGGCTCAACCAAGAGTGATTCATAAAACGCTGGCGGGTGGCTCTCACTTTGCCAGTAACAGTGCCACACTGACGCAGTCAGGTCGTAGTGCTCTGGATCGTATGGCGAGCGACTTGTTACGCGATCGTGTAGTGATTCATAACATCACGATTATTGGTCATACCGATAGCGTGGGGTCGGATTCAGCCAACTTACGTTTGTCTCAGCAACGTGCTCAGACCGTTGCTAATTACTTGGGCTCACGAGGCCTCAATCGAAATGGCATGACTGTTGTTGGCCGTGGCGAGAAAGAGCCCATTGCGAATAACAAAACCGCAGCAGGTCGAGCACAAAATCGTCGCGTAAACTTGGTGGTTAAAGGGTCTCAAACGATTAATCGTTAATTAATATTGCTAGATCGATCCAATAAAAAAGCCACTGCAGATAACCGCAGTGGCTTTTTTGTACCTCACCAATAGTGCTAAACAGATTAGTGAATAATCTGACTCAGGAACAATTGGGTACGCTCAGATTGAGGATTATCAAAGAACTCTGTTGGAGTATTTTCTTCAATAATCTGGCCCGCATCCATAAAGATAACACGGTCAGCAACTTGCTTAGCAAAGCCCATTTCGTGGGTTACGCAAAGCATGGTCATTCCACCTTCTTCCGCTAACTCCACCATGACATCCAGTACTTCTGAGATCATTTCAGGGTCAAGTGCAGAAGTTGGCTCATCAAACAGCATCACTTTTGGATTCATGCACAAGCTGCGCGCAATCGCCACACGTTGTTGCTGACCACCGGAAAGCTGGCCAGGGAACTTGTTAGCCTGATCCGGAATTTTCACGCGCTCCAGATACTTCATCGCAGTCGCTTCGGCTTCAGCTTTCGGGGTCTTGCGAACCCAAATTGGCGCCAGCGTCAGGTTATCGATAATCGATAAGTGCGGAAACAAGTTAAAGTGTTGGAAACACATACCCACGTTCGTGCGTATCTTTTCCAGCTGCTTAATATCACCCGTCAGCTCTTCACCTTCGATGATAATCTGACCTTGCTGATGCTCTTCCAAGTGGTTAATGCAGCGAATCAGTGTTGACTTACCTGAGCCAGAAGGGCCACAGATAACAATTCGCTCGCCTTGCTTAACATCCAGATTAATATCTTTTAGTACATGGAAATCGCCATACCACTTATTCAGATTAATCATGCGAATGATGTAATCGTCCATGGCGGCTTTTTTATTTGCGTCACTCATAATCATTTCTCCAAATTAGCGCTTATGGCCCGTGTCGAGTTTACGTTCCAAGGACATAGAATAACGTGACATTCCGAAGCAGAATATCCAGAACATAAAGGCGGCATAAACATAGCCTTCGGTGTCAAATCCTAACCAGTTAGAATCCGCTCCGAGTACGTTCTGTACAACACCCAGTAAGTCAAACAGACCGATGATTAACACCAGCGTTGTATCCTTAAATAAGGCGATAAAGGTATTTACCAAGCCAGGAATAACCAGCTTCAAAGCTTGTGGCAGAATGACGAGGAACATGCTTTTCCAGTAAGTCAGGCCCATCGCAACAGCGGCTTCATATTGACCTTTTGGAATGGCCTGTAAGCCACCACGTACCACTTCGGCAACATACGCAGATTGGAATAAAATGATACCAATCATGGCTCTGGCCAATTTGTCAAAGTCTGAGCCTTCAGGCAAGAACAGTGGCAACATGACCGATGACATAAACAGCACCGTAATTAACGGTACGCCACGCCAAAACTCGATAAACAAGACTGAGACTGATTTAACAATCGGCATATTTGAGCGTCGACCCAATGCCAGAACAATACCAATCGGCAATGCTAGTGCGATACCAACAATGGAGATAATCAGGGTCAGCATCAGGCCGCCCCATTTATCGGTAGTCACTTCTTCCAAACCAAATGCGCCACCGTGGATCAGGTAGAACGCAATGAATGGGAAGATGATCAGAATGAAACCACCCAGCCACTTCTTTTTAGAGAAGCTGTTGATAAACAGTGGAATACATAGACCAATCAGTAGCAGGAACGCTAAATTAACGCGCCATGTTTCCGCTTCTGGATAGAAGCCGTAAATGGTTTGCCCAAAGCGATTGATGATATAAGCCCAGCACGCGCCTTCACGACTACATTCGTCACGAGTCTGTGCCAGCCAATCGGCATCCAGAAACGCCCAGCTAACGGCCGGTGGAATCAGAATGTAGAGTAGGTAGGCTGCGAATAACGTCAATATAATGTTAAATGGACTGGAAAATAGATTGTGCTGCAGCCAGTGAATCGGGCCCTTGGTGTTGTTAGGAGCCGGTTGGGCGGGAAGCATCTTATCGGTTACATACATAGTGTGTACTCCTACCGTTCAACCAACGCCATCTTAGCGTTGTACCAGTTCATAAAGACTGAAATCGTGAGACTCAGCGTGAGGTAAACCGCCATGGTCATGGCAATGATTTCAACCGCCTGACCGGTTTGGTTCAGGGTGGTTCCCATAAACACGCTAACGATATCCGGATAACCAATGGCCGTTGCCAAAGAGGAGTTCTTCGCTAGGTTCAGGTATTGGCTAGTCATCGGTGGAATGATAACGCGCATAGCCTGAGGAATAACAACCAGACGTAACGATTGCGATGGCGTCAAACCAACTGAAAGCGCTGCTTCTGTTTGGCCATGGCTCACAGCCAAAATACCAGAACGCACAATCTCGGCGATAAATGCTGCGGTGTAGATACTGATCGCAATTAACAGTGCCAGTAACTCCGGAATAATCCGCGTTCCGCCCTGGAAGTTGAATCGCTGAAGCTCAGGAATATCCCAAGTTAACGGGCTGCCAGTCATTACGAAAACAGTCAGTGGTAACAAGATAATCAGCGCTAATGCAGTCCAGAATACAGGAAACGGCTGACCGGTCTTATACTGACGATTTCTTGCCCAGCGACGCATTAGGAAGGCTGCAATAATACCCACTGCAAAAGCAATCAGCGTTAGATTGAAGTTTTCGCCACCGACGGGATAGGGTGCGTAAAGCCCCCGAACATTCAGGAAGAAGCTATCTGCGATCGATAAACTGTCTCTGGCAGATGGCATTGAGCGCAAGACCACGAAATACCAGAAGAAGATCTGGATCAATAATGGGATATTACGGAAAGTCTCGATGTAGATCGTGGCTAATTTTGAGATTAACCAGTTCTTAGAAAGTCTTGCGACACCAATCAAAAAGCCCAACACTGTTGCCAGAATAATACCTAGTACGGTAATCAGTACGGTATTTAGCAAGCCAACAATAAAGGTCCGACCGTAGGTTGAGTCGGCAGAAAATGGAATTAGTGATTGCAGGATGTCAAAACCCGCACGTCCTGATAGGAAGTCAAAACCGGTAGAGATACCCCGGGATTCCATATTGGCGAGCGTATTATTGACAATATAAATTAGGAAAACACCCAGTCCTATAATGAGCAGGATTTGGAAGAAGAGGGCCCGGTAATGCGGGTCATTCCAAATGGGTGGTTTTCCCGGAGTAAGTCCTTGTTTTTGCGTACTCATAGAATAGGCGCCTATAGATCAAAGGATAACTACGGATAGAATCAAACACTGCCAGCGCCCCGAAAGGGCAGACTGGCAGTGTTTGTAACAGTGATGGAGCCCACTGAAATGTGGACTCCGGATGTCACATGATTAACGGATAGGTGGTGCGTATTGCAGTCCGCCTTTGCTCCATAACGCGTTAAGACCACGCTCAATTTTCAGAGGAGAGCCTGCGCCAACTGCCATGTCGAAGCTTTCACCGTAGTTACCAACTTGGCTTACGATGTTGTATGCCCAGTCATCAGACAGACCCAGCTTCTCGCCTTCGCCACCCATGAAACGCATGATTGCAGGATCTTGGCTCTTCTTCATTTCTTCAGCGTTAGCTTTAGTAATGCCCATCTCTTCAGCATTGATCATTGCGAATAAAGACCAACGAACAACGTTAAACCACTGATCGTCGCCTTGGCGAACAACAGGGCCTAAAGGCTCTTTAGAGATAACTTCTGGAAGTACGATAGCCTTCTCAGGGTTCTCAAGCTTAATGCGTAGAGAGTACAGCTGTGATTGGTCAGAGGTCAGCATGTCGCAACGACCCGCTTCAAAACCTTTGATAGTCTGGTCAGCAGTGTCATAAGTCACAGCTTTGAAAGACATCTTGTTAGCTTTGAAATAGTCAGCCAAGTTCAATTCAGTGGTAGTACCAGCCTGAATACAAACCGCCGCGCCATCAAGCTCAAGTGCGCTTTTAACGCCCAGATCAGTGCTTACCATGAAGCCTTGGCCATCGTAGTAGTTAACACCGGCGAAGTTCAGACCCAGTGACGCATCACGTGTCAGAGTCCAAGTAGTGTTACGGGATAGCACATCAATCTCGCCAGACTGTAGCGCAGTGAAACGCTCTTTAGCAGTCAGAGGAGAGTACTTAACTTTAGTAGCATCGCCCAGAACAGCAGCGGCAACTGCGCGGCAGACGTCAACGTCGATACCCTGCCAGTTACCTTTTTCATCAGCAGCAGAGAAGCCAGCCAGACCGGTACTTACTCCACATTTAACATGATCATTCTTTTTTACAGTATCTAGGGTGTCTGCAAACGCGGTAGAAGTGCCCAGCATTGTTACCGCAGCAAGCCCCAATAAAATACTTTTTTTCATGTGCTATCCTCAGTTTTATGTAAAATTTAACTGTTATCTTTCGGTGGATCTAGGCGAGGTTCGCCCGATCCCCTGCATTAAATAATACCTAATATTGGTTACAAATTGTTATACTTTTTGCAGTTGCTTAAAAATAGATCTATTAGTTATTTAGATACTAATTATCTTGTCTATAAGATAATGGCTTAGTATTGGGATAGATTGCTTTAACACCGTGTTTAGAAAAATCCTTGCATAATGAACGCGAACACAGTCCAATAAACGTAATGATCAACACGGAGAGATTCATATGACGAGGTTTTTACTCGGTTTTTTCAGCTTTGGATGGCTGAGGGGGCTGGACTTTTTGCCACCCCTGTTACTGCGATTATTTTTAGCCCCGTTACTTTGGGTTTCCGGTTCTAACAAGCTAGGGCTGTTTTCGGCGGCTGATAGTGATTGGCTGAATCCTCTCACTTGGGTTGACATGAATGCTTATGCCTCGACGGTTGAAGCACTCAAGGCATCGGCCTTACCTATTCCTTTTCCGGAATTAATGGCTTGGGTGATTCCGGGTATTGAAATCGTCGGTGCTATCTTGTTATTGATCGGTTTTGCTGTGCGTTGGATTTCTCTACCAATTTTGGTTTTGGTCGTCGGTACGCTGGTGATGATGTTATCGGGCAAAGATATTGCACAAGTTGCAGAAAGCTTTGTGGCGACTCATGGCTATATTGATCCGGAAACTAATTCACTCAGCCAAATTCTGACTTACCTGATTATGTTCCTGACCTTGTTCTTTATGGGAGCAGGGCGCTATTTTAGTATCGACTGGATGCTGTATCACAAGCTGCAGTTGCGATTAGCGCGTATCAAAGCAAGTAAAGCGACATTAGTGAATGATCCGTTTGCGGTGAATGCTACCACACGGCCATCCTAAGCTAGTTATGAAGCCGGTTCAGCGTTTGAAAATAACGTAAACAGAACCGGTTCCGCCATCGCGGGGCTGCGCCGAATGAAAGGCCAGTACCCGTGGATGTTGCAGTAGCCAATGATTCACATATTGTTTCATGATGGGCTCTTGTCCCATTTTGGAGCGATTATTTTTTCCATGAACAATGCAAGCGCAGCAACTTTCAATTGGGAAAGCCAGCGCAATAAAGTCCAGTAATACTTGTTTCGCTTCTCTAATCGTCAAGCCGTGCAAGTCTAATTCTTCGCTAATCATCAGCTTGCCTTGTCGCAGGCGCTTAAACAGTCGGTTTTGAATACCCGGTCGGCAATAACTTAGTACAGTCTCAGCCAGTACTTTATCCACTTCCCCTGAATCTGATAGTATGTCCGCGGCTGACTCCGACTCTTCAACTTCACGTGCGCGCAACTTCGGCGTGACTAGAACGGGCTTGCGTTCTACCTGATTAGAGGGTGGTTGTGGTCTGACATCAGCAACGGCTGCACGAAACAGCGCTTCATCGCTGGCATTGTCAGGTATTTTTTTAGTCATGGGCAGAACAATGCTCAGTATGCAGTGAATTCAGTTCAGGTTTACTAACCTGGAGATAATAATACAAATGAAAATTTTACTTAGCAATGATGATGGCTATTTTGCGTTAGGTCTGGGGATGTTGCGCGAAGCATTACAAGGCGTCGCAGAGGTCGTAACTGTTGCACCAAGCCGCGATTACAGCGGGGCCAGTAATTCATTAACCCTGACCGCTCCCTTACGTTTATCCGAACGAGGCGATCAACTTTACAGTGTTGAAGGCACGCCTACTGACTGTGTTCATCTTGCGTTAACCGGTTTACTGGACACTGCGCCGGATGTCGTGATCGCCGGCATTAATGCGGGTGCTAATCTTGGCGATGATGTCATTTATTCGGGGACGGTTGCGGCAGCGACCGAGGGGCGTAACCTAGGCTTGCCTGCATTAGCAGTCTCTTGCTGTAGCTCAAACCCTCAACACTATGCCTCTGCCGTTAAAGCGGTATTGCAATTACTGCCCAAGCTAGCAACTCTTAAAATCGGAACAGACACTATTTTAAATATCAATGTGCCGGATCTGCCATGGGCAGAAATAAAAGGCTTTCAGGTGACACGCTTGGGCAAGCGTCATCATGCTGAGCCGGTCATAAAACAAAAAGACCCCCGTGGGCGAGATATTTATTGGGTTGGCCCGGTGGGCGATACGCTTGATGCTGGTCCTGGGACTGACTTTCATGCGATAGAAGCTGGTTATATATCCATCACACCGCTGCATATTGATTTAACTCAGTATCAGGCAATGAAATCAACTGAACTATGGCTGCAGGAGTGCGACTAAGATGCAGGATTTAGATATTCGGGGGATTGGCATGACCTCGCAGCGCACCCGTGACCGCTTAATTGTAACGTTACGGGAAATGGGGGTTGTGAATGAGGAAGTGCTACGAATCATGAGCTTGGTTCCGCGCCATCTTTTTATGGATCAGGCGCTGACATCACGCTCTTATGAGAACACGTCGCTACCCATTGGGCATGGCCAAACGATATCCCAGCCCTATATTGTTGCCAAGATGACTGAACTATTATTAAGCGGCTCTGTCCCAGAGAAAGTACTGGAAGTCGGGACAGGCTCAGGCTACCAAGCGGCCATTTTAGGCGGCTTAGTACGTGAGCTGCATACGGTAGAACGTATCACTCCGCTGTACCGCAACGCAAGAGAGCTACTCTATCGTTTAGGGTATCGTAATGTACGGGTACATTTAGCGGATGGCAGCTGGGGTTGGGAGCAGGCTGCACCATACGATGCAATTATGGTGACCGCCGCACCGGAGACCGTGCCAGAGGCATTAAAGCAGCAACTTGCCATTGGGGGGCGATTGGTTATCCCAGTTGGTGCAGAAAATGGCCAACAGGTGTTGCAGCTTATCCGTAGAGAATCAGAAGATAGCTACACAGTTGAGAACAAAGAAGCAGTTGTATTTGTACCACTGTTGGATAAAATTAATTAAAAAAGTCCTTTAAAATGAAGCTGTTTTCTAATATATATAAGAAAGTAATTGAGTTAGCAAAGCACCGTAATGCGGAATATTATTTGGGTGGGTTGAGTTTCGCCGAATCCTCATTTTTTCCTATCCCGCCAGACGTAATGCTCATGCCTATGAGTCTGGCGCGGCCGGATCGCTGGATCAGATATGCTTTACTAACAACAATAGCGTCCGTACTGGGTGGTGTCGCAGGTTACCTCATCGGCATGTGGGCGTTTGAATGGCTCGAATCCATTCTGACAACAGGGGGGTATGAAGACCGGTTTGAACAGGCTAAAAACCTATTCAGTACCTGGGGAGTCTGGGCTGTACTAGCCGCAGGGTTCTCACCAATACCTTATAAATTATTTACAATCACTGCTGGCCTGCTCTCAATGGCCTTCATTCCTTTCCTGATCGCTTCGGCTATCGGGCGGGGCGCCAGATTTTTTCTGGTCGCAGGTTTGGTGGCAAAAGCAGGCCCCACGATGGAACCAACCATCTTAAAATACATAGAATGGCTAGGTTGGTTGGTAGTTGGATTGTTGATTATGATAATTATTTTTACGCAGGTATGAATAACATGAATAGAAAACTCAAATTATTAGTCGCAGGCTCGCTTGTTTCTATCATCACGACCGGTTGCTCGACTTATGGCTCACGTGGAAACACGGACCCACAAACCAGTGGTGGATATAATAACGGCGGTTACGCCACACAACAGCAAGCATCTTCAGCTGCCGTTGCTGAGCAAAATCAGCAGCAAGCAATTAACAACTGTAATGCATGTGCCGTCGCTGCTCGCCCGCCAGTAGTAACAACTACAACGGTAGCAAACAACAATGGTCGCTCACAGCAGTGGTACATTGATCAGTGGAATCGCCAGCAACAGCAACAACAAGCCGTTGTTCGTGCTCCAGCTCCTGCGCCAGTGAAGCAGGCGACGACTACCAATGGTCGTTCACAGCAGTGGTACATCGATCAGTACAACCGTAGCCAAGCGGCTAAAAATAAGGCTGCTACAACGACAGCAACTAATGGCCGTTCAAAACAGTGGTATGTTGATCGCTTCAATGCGCAACAAGCAGCAAAACGTGCAGCGCAACAGGCTCCAGCTTATGTACCACCTAAGCCAGTTGTAGTACAGCCAGCGTATGTACCACCAGTACAGGCTAAGCCGTATGTACCACCAGCTTATGTAGCACCGGCTCCTGCGCCAGCACCTAAAACAAGCACACAGTATGTAGATTATACGGGTGGCGTTGCAGCAACTACGCAAGCGCCAAGCAATAAGAGCCTGTACACCGGTTCTTACCAGCAGCCAAGCACTACATACACTCAGTACACGCCTAAGACTTACACCAGCGGTGCGTCTTCTTCATCCACAACGTACACAAACAACTCTACTTACACTGCACCAGCAGCCACTTCCAATGGCAGCACATACACAGTTAAGAAGGGTGACACCGTATTTGAAGTTATGCGTCAAACAGGTGTTTACTGGAAAGAAATCATCAGCATGAATAATCTGCAAGGCCCAAGCTTCACGATTCAGCCAGGCCAGCAGTTACGTTTGAAGTAATTAAAACGTAAGCCAGATAAAAGCCGCTAACCATTTGCATGGATAGCGGCTTTTTTATTACCTGCTGTATCTATCGGAGCTTATCCCCAGTCTAGCAAACGACTCCAAAAGCCCTTAGGATTAGGTTGTGGATCATTTTCCATTGATTTTTCAGGGTCGACATAGAACTCTAGGTTTTCATAACTCAGCAGTCCGACATGGGTATCTACCAATTCACCCTCAGGTGAGATGATGAAAGTCGTTGGAATGCCGATCACTTCACCAAAGGCATACATTGTGCTTTCCTGTGTAGGAATGATTGGGTAGTTGATGCCCTGATCAGCAATGAATTGCTTTAAGGTTTCTGGCGTATCCATACCCGCATCCATGCCTAACACCACAACGTCGTCCGGATTATTGTTTACAAAGCGAATCAAGTCAGGAATTTCCACACGGCATGGCGGACAAAAAATGGCCCAATAATTAGCCACAACCCATTTGCCTCGATAGTCTGATAGCTTTAAAGCTTTGCCATCACTATCTTCAAAGCTGAAATCCTTAACCGGCGCTGCAAAGCTGCTGGTGCTTGCCAGTAGTGCCGCCAGTAAAACGACTCTTAAATAAAACATAAATTATTACCCTTAGCTTGTTACGTGGTAAATTAGCACGTTTTCAGCTGTTTTGAATGATTTCCACAGGTATTGTCATGAGCGAGCAAACGATCATCTATCACAACCCCCGCTGTTCAAAATCCAGAGCAACACTGGAGTTGTTGGAGTCTAAAGGCGAGCAGCCTGAAGTCATTAAATACCTTGAAACGCCCCCATCAAAAGCGACCTTAAAACAGGTGCTTAGCTTTTTGAATTCGTCACCCCGTGAACTGATGCGCAAAGGCGAGCCGGAGTATAAGGAACTTAGTCTGGATGATGCCTCATTGACTGAGGATGAATTGCTGGATGCGATGGTGGCCAATCCTCGTTTAATTGAGCGCCCGATTGTAGTCAAAAATAATAAAGCGGCGATCGATCGTCCGCCAGAGTCTGTGTTGGATATTCTGTAATGAAAACAATACTGGTTTTATACTACAGTCGCCATGGCGCAACGAAAGACTTGGCCAAACTCATTGCGCGCGGTGTCGAGCAAGTTGAGGGTGTTGAAGCGGTTCTTCGCACCGTGCCCGAAGTTTCCCCCGTTAGCGAAGCCACTAAAAGCAGGGTGCCAGACAGTGGCGCGCCTTATGTGAGCTTGCAGGAATTGGTGGATGCCGATGGTTTAATTATGGGCTCTCCAACGCGCTTTGGCACAATGGCATCACCGTTAAAGTATTTTCTGGAGCAAACTTCAGCTGCGTGGGTATCGGGTAGCTTGGTGGGTAAACCTGCTGCGGTATTTACTTCGACCTCTAGTCTGCATGGTGGGCAAGAGGCTACCTTGTTATCAATGATGGTTCCCTTATTGCATCATGGCATGTTGGTGAGCGGTATTCCGTATACCTCATCCGACCTGATGACGACCGAGACTGGTGGCACACCTTATGGTGCATCCCATGTTGCTGGTATTCAGAATGATCAGTCGGTGAGTGATCATGAGCATCGTTTATGTATTGCTTTAGGTAAGCGCATCGCTAATTTAGCTGTGAAGTTGTCTGCATGAACTCATTAAAATCATCCAATATTTTAACGCTGGTGTCGCTATTTGGGTTGTTGCTGCTAGTTATCATCTGGAATGGGTGGCTGGCTACGGTACAAAACGTCCCGCGCTCTTTTGAAATTGCCGTTTTCTGCATTCCCTTGCTGTTTTTTATGCGGGGCATTCTGTATGGGCGACGTGGCACGCATGTTGCGGCCATGGTGTTAGCGTTCTTCTACTTCTTAGCTGGAATCTCGCATGTCATCGACCCCGCCGATAGGCTCTACGGGGTTTTGATGATTATTCTAAGCTTGGGTCTCTACCTTGGTGGTTACTTCTACGCCCGCAACCACGATCGGGTAGAGCAGGCTAAGCTAGATGCTGCCGAAGCAGAAGCCTCTGCCAAAGAAGGAGCTACCTCCAAAGAAGAAGCCAACGCAAAAGCCGACCCCAAGGTTTCAGAGTGAGTTGGCTTCCTCTCGTTTAACTTGTTGCCAAGCTTGATCTAGCGCCTCATCGTCATAATTCGCATCATCGCCTTTGATTGCTAATAACTCTCGAAGGCGATTAACTCGCTTCTCAAATTTATTATTGGCTTTGCGCAGAGCGTTCTCTGGCTCTATTTTTAGTTGATGAGATAAGTTGGCCGTCGCCATTAACAGATCACCGACTTCTTCCTCAAGCCGCTCCTTACCTTGTTGTTGCTCCATGCATTCAATCACTTCCTCCAGCTCTTCCCTGACTTTATCCACAACCGGACGCCAATCATGCCAGTCGAAGCCAAATTTGGCAGCACGACGTTTCAGCTTTACAGAACGCATCAGCGCTGGTTGGCTTTGTAGAATGTCATCAAAATAGCCACTGCTGCCTTCCGTATTTTTCTGCTCGCGCTCTTGCGCTTTTAATGCTTCCCAATCCGCTTTTTGCTCGGCCTCATTGCTGTATTGTTTGCCTGAGAATACATGCGGATGGCGACGAATCATTTTCTGGCTAATGGCATCGGCAACCGCATTGAAATCAAAATGGCCATGCTCTTTAGCAATTTGTGCATAAAACACAATTTGAAAGAGTAGGTCGCCGAGTTCGTCTCGTAACTCGGCTGGATTATTGGCATCAATCGCCGCGCCCACTTCATGCACTTCTTCCAAGGTAAATGGAAATAAGCTTTGCCAAGTCTGGCGACGGTCCCATGGGCAACCTTGCTCGGGGTCACGCAAGGTTTGCATGACGTCTAATAATTGCTGAAGGGCGTTAGGGTCAGAATCGTTGATGATGCTCATAGTTATCAGTCCTGCTTAAAAGGCAGAAGAGAGTATACGCAAAACAGCCCGTTTTATGTTGTCAGCAGTAAGCTTTCAAGCGGGAAGGTGTGTAGCAGATAAAAATGCTGACTGATTGTTCAGTGTTGAATGTTTTGTTGGTTTTTATTGATTATTAAGCCGGCTGTCAGACTCTGCTTGTTAAGGTGACGAACGGGGAATGTGTTAAAATCTGACATTAGCGAGACTCACTTTAACTGGTTTAATCAAAAAAATTACAGTATTGTAAGCCAGCTTCAGTACTGATAAATCATCGATTAGCGGGTCAATCGTCGTCAGTCACTATCAAAAAAAATAATAGTAGAATCAATTGGATTGGACTTCATGAAGATCAAATTAAAACAGTTTAATATGGCTTGTCTTGCATCAGTAGCAGTGCTACTGGGGGCATGCAGTAATGGCGGAGAGATCAAGGCAGATGCTCCCGCTCCTAAAGTTGCAGTTAAAACAGCGGCAGTGGTTTCGGATGGCACAATGACGTGGCCAACAGACGAGCCAGAAGTTGTCGCCAAGGTGGCTCCTAAAGTGGTTGCCAAAGCTAAAGTCAAAGCGCCGGTTGTTAAGCGCCAGGCTCCGGTAAAAGTAGCGAAAGCAGCACCTCGTAAAGTGGTGGCCAAGCCAGTGGTTAAAGCGAAAGCCTATGTGCCACCTAAGCCAATTGTGGTGAAGGTTCATAAGCCAAAGCCTGCCGTTAGAGTGGCGAAAAAAGTGCAGCCGGCTCCACAAATCAGAATGGCACAAGTCCCACGCAAAGCAGTTCAGCGTACCGCTTATGTAGCACCAAAGCCTGCAGCAGTGCGTCAGGTAAGCTACCGACCACAGCCCGCGCGTGTTGCCAAAAAAGCGACCTATAATCATTATTCGCAAGGCACTCTAACGGGTGATTTTGCAGGCAACCCACAGGCAATGGCTTTCATCAATATGATGGTGAATCGTCATGGTTTTGACCGTAATTATGTGACGGGCGTATTGAGTCGTGCAGAAGCCACTAAATGGCTGAAGCGCATGGCGTATTCCGATGCACATCCAGAGCTGCGCAAGAAAAGTGGTGGCGCGCCTAACTGGACTCGTTACCGCAGTCGCTTTATCACCTCTAAGCACATTAATACCGGTACCGCATTTTGGAATAAGCACCGCAGAACATTGGAGCGTGCAGCCAATCAATACGGTGTTCCGGAAGAATACATTCTGGGTATCATGGGTGTAGAAACAATCTATGGTGGCAATGTCGGTACTGACCGTGCGGTTGATGCCTTGGCGACCATGTCATTTATGAATTCACGTCGTGGTAAGTACTTTGCCAGCGAATTGGAAAGTTACTTTCTGATGACGCGCTCAACCGGCTTAGATCCATTAAAGCCAAAAGCCTCTTATGCCGGTGCTTTAGGGTTGCCACAGTTTATGCCGAGTAATATCAAGAAATACGGTGTGGACTATGATGGTGATGGTGGGGTTAACTTGTGGACACCGGTCGATGCAATCGGCAGCGTGGCGAACTACCTGAATAAGCACGGCTGGCGTCGTGGTGAGATTGCGGCAATTCCTGCAATCCGTACGGGTGGTAACGGTTATGCCTCAATGAAGTCAGGCTTTAAGTATAAGCACTCTTTGACAACCTTAGCTCGCAGAGGTTTGAAGCCATCTTATAATGGGGTGTCTGGTCAGGTTAATATGATTAAGCTGAATGTGACTGGCGGCCAAGAGTATTGGATTGGCGGCAATAACTTCTACGTGATTACGCGTTATAACCACAGCACTCACTATGCGATGGCTGTTCATGAGCTGGCCCAGGAAATCAAGAAGCGTGTTAAGCCAAGCCGGGTAAGAACGCCATTACTGGAGGCTTCCCGTGATCAGGATTTGCTGACACGTGCAGCGGGCCGGTTGCTCTGATATCATACTGAGCTACTAGCATGCTTTACCAAGAAACCTCAGGCCATGGCTTGAGGTTTTTTGTTTAAAGGATTACATTCTGCAAAACCTTTCAGCGATGGACACAGTCACTTGATTTCACTAGCTAATATTACGATGCAATTCGGGGCGAAGCCTCTTTTTGAAAATATCTCCATGAAGTTCGGAGAGGGAAACCGTTACGGTTTAATCGGAGCCAATGGTAGTGGTAAATCTACACTGATGAAAATCATCGGTGGTGACCTGGTCCCAACATCCGGTAACGTTTCTAAAGATACTGATGAGCGCTTGGGTAAGCTGCGTCAGGATCAGTTTGCGTATGAAGAATTCAGTGTCATTGATACCGTCATCATGGGGCATGAAGAACTGTGGGCTGTTAAAGCTGAGCGTGACCGCATCTACTCGCTGCCAGATATGACAGAAGACGATGGTATCAAGGTTGCTGATCTTGAAATCACGTTCGGTGAGATGGATGGCTATACCGCTGAGTCTCGCGCCGGTGAATTATTGCTAGGCTTGGATATTCCAGTTGAGCAGCATTACGGCCCAATGAGCGCCGTTGCTCCCGGTTGGAAATTGCGAGTTTTGCTGGCACAGGCACTGTTCTCCGATCCAGATATTCTGCTGCTGGATGAGCCGACCAACAACCTGGATATCAACACCATCCGCTGGTTGGAAAAAATTCTGAATGATCGTAAAAGTACGATGATCATTATCTCGCACGATCGTCACTTCCTAAACAGTGTGTGTACTCACATGGCTGATTTGGATTACGGTGAGCTGCGTACATTCCCAGGTAACTACGACGAATACATGACGGCTGCCACTCAGGCGCGTGAACGTCAAATGGCTGATAACGCGAAGAAGAAGGCGAAGATCGCAGAGCTGCAGGCTTTCGTAAGTCGTTTCTCGGCAAATGCGTCTAAAGCGCGTCAGGCAACTTCTCGTGCTAAGCAAATCGACAAGATCCAGCTTGATAATATTAAGTTATCCAGCCGTGTGAATCCTTACATCCGTATTGAGCAAGAGAAGAAGTTGTATCGCTTAGCGGTTGAAGTGAGCGGCTTGAGCAAAGGCTTTGATGGTGAAGAGCTGTTCAAAAATATCGATATGATGGTTGAGGTGGGTGAGCGTATCGCGATCATCGGTCCCAACGGTATCGGTAAAACGACGTTACTGCGTTGCCTGCAGGGCGGTTTAACACCTGATTCCGGAAAAGTAAAATGGTCTGAAAATGCCAATATTGGATATTGCGCACAGGATCATGGTGATGACTTTGAGTCTGGAGAAAGCCTGTTTAACTGGATGGATCAGTGGCGCGGTGAAGAAGATGATGAGCAGGAAGTACGTAGTGTACTAGGCCGCTTGTTATTCTCTAAAGCAGACAGTGAAAAGTCCGTTAAGGTGATTTCCGGAGGTGAGCAAGGTCGTATGATCTTTGGTCGCCTAATGCTACAGAAGCCAAATATCTTGCTGATGGATGAGCCGACTAACCACTTGGATATGGAATCTATCGAGTCGTTAAACTTGGCGCTTGATCACTATGAAGGTACCTTGATATTCGTCAGTCATGACCGTGAGTTCGTATCATCGTTGGCGACACGCATTATCGAGCTGACACCAAATGGTATTAACTTCTTTACCGGTACTTATGATGAGTACTTAGCTAGTCAGAGTATCGACGGCTAATAGAAGTCAAGAGCAGGCTGGAGCAGAAAACTGTTCCAGCCTGCTTGCTTTTAGATTAGCGAGACTTCTTTAAGACAACTGTTGAATACTCATTCGAGCGCATTGTCATAAAGCCATTCTTTAATGAAACGCTCGATTCTTTTTTTCTTGGTCTTCCCAGTACCGTATAAGTCAGTGTTAATTCATTGCCTGATATCGACCACTTCCCCATAAACGTTAGCATCTTGTAAGTATAGACATAATGCATATCGCGTTTTAAGTGGAGTTGAATGGGCGGTCCAGAAACCGCTTTCCAATTTCCGTAAAGCTCTGATTTACTTGCCGCAAATGCCGACATGTTGCTCAGCATTAAGGTGGCAATTAAAAGCCCCCAGCTAACTATTCTCATGAAACCCCCGAATTCATTGTTTTAATTAGATGTTGTCTAGCGCTCACTTAAGCCGTAGCCCTACAGCCTGACCCCTACAGTCATCTTTAGGTGAGTAGTTTGTTTTAGTGCGTGCCGCCCCCGAGATAGCCAGAATAAATTAAGGCTAAAAGCAAACCACCAAACAAGATTCTGTAAATACCAAATGCTACAAAGGTAAATTTTTCCAGGAAGTTAATGAACAACTTCATGGCAAGATAAGCCACGATAAATGCCGTTACAAAGCCAACGCCCAATGCAATTAAGTTTGCGCCAGTAAATTCCTCGTAGTGCTTGAGAAGGTCATAACCACTGGCTGCTACCATTACTGGCATTGCGAGTAGGAATGAAAATTCCGCACTGGCCTTACGGCTCAGCCCCACGATCATTGCTCCGATGATGGTAGAACCGGCACGGCTGGTGCCCGGAACCAATGCAAACACCTGTGCGATACCCACCCAGATTGCTTGCTTATAACTAATGTCATCAACCGTTTTAGTTGCAGGCACACGACCTTTCTGGAAATACTCGATGATCAAAAATACCACACCTCCGACTATAAACATAATAGCGACTGTCTGAACTGTAAATAAAGCTTTGATCTGATTGCTGAATATAAAACCAATTATTCCAATGGGAAGGAATGCAATAGCGACCTTTACCCATAAGTTAAAATATTTGACCGTGAATTTCTCACGATAGTTCGCAACTACTGCCAATATGGCTGCCAGTTGGATAATGACCTCAAAAGCAGCATTTGCCTTAGTCTGGTCTAGTCCTAGCCATTCGCTAGCGACTATTAGGTGTCCTGTTGAAGAAATGGGCAAAAATTCAGTAAAGCCTTCGATGGCGCCTAGAATTATAGCGTGAATAATATCCATAAAGAATCACTTAAAATGAGATAAATCTGATTGTTTTTTAAATTTCGGAGAAGAATACAGGTTAAAACACCCTGAGGAAAGCTTACCGCTGAATAGAGTACTCGTTAGTGTATACGAATAATGAATTTACGCGTTATTTACACGGCTGAGAACTGACTCTGCTTTGTTATTACGTAATAATCAGCGCCATGGATTATAGTGTATTTTTTAGCTAGCCGAACTGAACTGAGTGGAAATTTATGAGCAGCGCAACTGAAAACCCGACAAAGAAGAAAAGCAAACGATGGATTGGTATGTTGATGCTGCCTTTGATTATTGTTGCAGCCGTTATGTTAGTTCGGTCGATGATGCAAAGCAAACCGCCTTTAGAGCACGAAGTGAAACAGTTTCCGGAGCGGCTCGCGCATGTGATTACTGTAGAGGAGATTCCCTTTAGGGCGCATGCGGTAGGTTATGGCAGTGTGGAGCCTTCGGTTGTGCTGAAATACAAGGCAGAGGTTGCGGGGAAAGTGACTTATGTTCATCCCAGCCTGAAGCAGGGTGGCAGTATTGCCGCAGGCACTGAAGTGATTCGCATTGAGCCAACCACCTATGAGATTTCATTAGGGCAAAGTAAAGCGGGCTTGGCCAATACGCAATCCTCACTCAAGCAGTTAGAGGCCGAGGAAAAAAGCGCTAAAAATTCATTAGAAATTGCGAAGCGAAACCTCGCATTAGGTCAGCAAGAATATAATCGGGTACGGTCTTTGTGGGATAAGCGTTTAATTGCACGCTCCACCTTGGATGCTGAGCAACAGAAAGTATTGCAGTTAAGTGCCAGTGTCGAAACCATTCAGGGAAACCTCGATACGTTTAAAAGTCGGCGCGCCGCAGTTCAGGCACAAATTCAGCAATCTAAAAGCAGTGTTGCTGGTAGTACTGATACCTTAGCGCGGACAACAGTATCTTTACCCTTTGATGCCCGTATTGGTGAGGTGCTGGCAGAAGAGGGTGCGTTTGTCTCGGCGGGTACTCAGCTATTTGAAGCACTCGGCACACAGGCGGTTGAGATTGATGCACAGTTATCGGTTAGGTCTGTTGGGCAGCTGATGGGCGCGTTTGTAAAAGATTTGGGGGCAGCGCCAGCCGTTAGTCAAATGGAGAGTGCGCTGAGTAAATTAGCGCTGGAAGCCAAAGTACACCAAGTTGCTGATTCGCTTCCCGTTAGTTGGAATGCAAAGTTGGTGCGAGTGGGTGAGTCGGTCGATAGCACTCGCGACACGGTGAGTTTTACGGTTCGGGTAGAAAATCCATACGAAGGCGTGATGCCCGGTAAGCGTCCACCGTTATTAAAAGGCTTGTACGTGGCGGTCGAGTTTAAAGCACCACCCATTAATTATATTGTGATTCCACGCGAAGCCGTTCATGAAGGGCGAGCCTACGTAGTGGGTGCGGATAATAAGCTGGAGATTCGTCCGGTCACGCCAATGATGACGCAGGGTAATTTGGTGGTCATTGCTGATGGTTTATCGGTTGGAGATCAAGTCATTATCAGTGATTTAGTGCCAGTCATTGAAGGGCTTCCGCTTAAGCCGATTGAGTTGCCGGAGGAGCTAGAGTCTCTTCGTAAAGAAGCGCTAGGTGAGGTTGCTTTATGATTCGCTTTTTTGCGCTGCACCCAACGGCAGCCAATATCCTGATGGTGGCAATTGTTGCACTGGGTTTGGTGACTGTGCCATCGCTAAATAAGGAAACCTTTCCTGCACTGGAGTTAAATAAATTTACGGTGACGGCGGCTTACCCCGGCGCCAGTACGGCCGATGTTGAAGAGGCTATTTGTACGCGTTTAGAAGATGCTACGGATGGTATTAGCTTCACTGATGAGCAAAGTTGTGAAGCACGCGATAGTGTTGGAATCCTAACCATAAGCATGCAGGAAGGCGGTGATGTTAAGCAGTTCGAGGATGATATCAACTCTGCTGTCGATACCATTACCGATTTTCCTTCTGAAGTAGAAGATGTGGTTGTCACTAAGTCCGGTCGCACCGATGCAGTGGTTGATATCGCGATTACCTCAGAGGGGCTAACGGCCTCTGAGCTTAAAGCCTTGGCAGAGTACTACCGTAAAGCATTGTTATCGATTCCGGGTGTGCCACTAGTTTCAGTGTCAGGCTTTTCAACGCATCAGTTAATGGTGTTGGTCGATGCCGAGACAATGCTGAAGTACCGACTAAGCATTCAGGACATTGCCAGCTTAATTCAATCTCAAGCAGTGGATTTGCCTGCGGGCACGATCGAAAGCTCGGATAAAAGTTATCTGGTACGCTTTTCGAATGCTCGTAAAACGGTTGAAGAGTTGGCTGATTTGGTCATCCTGAATACCGATAAAGGTGGTGAAGTTCGCTTAGGTGACATTGCCAAAATACAAGATCAGTTTGATTTAGATGAAGAGCGAATTGAGTTTAATGGTGAGCGTGCTGCGGTACTGAGTGTCACCAAAAACCGCAGCGACGATACCATCAAAGTGTTTGACAAGGTTAAAGCCTTTGTTGATGACCAAGTGGAGCGTTTGCCGGCGGGTACTAAAATGGTGCTGACGAATGATCAGGCCACGATTATTAATGACCGGCTACAGCTGTTGTCTACTAATGCCTGGCAGGGGCTGATTTTAGCCAGCTTAGTGTTGTATTTGTTTTTCAGTTGGCGCTATACCTTGTGGATTGCGATGGGTTTACCGATCTCCTTTTTAGGTGGTTTGGCAATGATGAGTTGGTTTGGCGTCAGTATTAATATGATCTCAATGGTGGGATTGCTGATGGCGATTGGTATTCTGATGGATGATGCTATCGTGCTTTCTGAAAGCATCGCCCATGAGTATAAAAAGACCCATAACCCCGCCGAGGCCGTTGTCGTTGGTACTCAGCGAGTGATACGTGGGGTGTTTTCCTCATTCCTAACCTCAGCGTTGCTGTTTGGTAGCTTGTTGTTTATGAAGGGTGACTTGGGGCAAATTCTGGGTGTGTTACCAGTCGTTTTGCTGTCAGTACTCACGGTGAGTTTGTTTGAAGCATTTTTTGTATTGCCGCACCACCTAAAGCATTCGCTGGAGCATGGTCATGAGCGAGAGCCGCCTCGCTGGCGTGTACTTTTTGAGAAGGGCTTTTTACGCTTGCGTAATGGGGCAACACACATGGGCGGATTGGCTATCCGTTTTCGCTACATCACGGTGGGTTTGGCTATTGGTTTGCTGATTGTTTCAATCGGTATGATTATCACGGGTGGTCTGAAATTTAAAGCCTTTCCAAGTCTCGAGGGGAATGTCGTTGAGGCTAGAGTACTACTAGCACAAGGTACGCCATTGGCAAAAACCGAAGGAGTGGTTGAGACACTAATCCAAAGTTTAAATAAAGCGCGTGATGAGTTTGCCGACCAAAACGATCAAGAGCTGCTGAAAAACGTGATTGTGACCTACAACAAGAATGTGGATTCCTCAGAAAGTGGAACACACATTGCCACAGTCAGAGTCGACTTCTTAGAAACGGAATACCGAAACACCAGTCTGCGTGAATTCATTCCTGCCTGGCGACGTTATACCGGCGATATTCCGATTGCCATCAACCTTCAATTTAAAGAGCCATCGCCTGGTCCTGCAGGGCGTGCGATTGATATTCGCTTAAGTGGCGATGATCTTGATCAGTTATCTGAAGTGTCTTGGGAGGTGCAGAATTGGCTTAATGGTTATAAAGGGGTATCCAATCTTGCGGACAATCTTCGTCCCGGTAAGCCACAATTTAGCTTCACGTTAAAGCCCGGTGCCTTGCGAAAAGGAGTCACTTCGCAAATGGTGGCCTCGCAGTTACGAGCGGCTTACCAAGGTGTGAAGGTGGATGATGTTTATCAAGGCACTGAAGCTTACGAAATACAGGTAAAACTGGGCAGTAGCGCACAAACGGCACTGGCTGACTTTGATAACTTTAATATTATCACCAGTTCGGGCGAAGCCATTCCGTTGGTTAGCCTGGTTCAAATTACTGAAAAACGTGAATACGCACGGATTGGTCATATTGAGCGCAAGCGAGTGATTAATATCTATGGTGATATAGACTCGCGAGTGGCAAATACTGCTGAAGTGCTTAAAGATTTTCAGGCGAAGTTTTTACCCGAGCTTGAAAAGCGCTATCCCGGAGTTGGTGTCGCTTTGGAAGGTGAAGTGGCTAGCGGCAATGAAACTAATAGTTCGATTCTAAGCGGTTTTGTGCTGGCTTTACTCGGGGTTTTCTTACTGCTGAGTCTGCAATTTAAAAACTACCGTGAGCCGTTGTTGGTGATGGTGAATATTCCCTTGGCGCTGATTGGTGTGATTTGGGGGCATATTCTAATGGGGCAGGACCTGTCGATGCCGAGTATGATCGGCTTTGTCTCACTGGCAGGTATTGTGGTGAATGATTCGATTTTGCTGGTGGAGTTTGTGAAATATCGCAGTGCTGAAGGCATGGCTTTGCACGATGCGGCAAAACAGGCGGTGCATGATCGTTTCCGGGCCGTGTTTATGACATCGGTGACTACTGTTGCCGGTATGGCGCCTTTGCTGTTTGAAACCAGTTTGCAGGCACAGTTGCTGATTCCGTTAGTAACCAGTGTGGTGTTCGGAATGTTAAGCGCAACGTTGCTGGTGCTGCTTGTGTTGCCAGCTTTGTACGGCATTATGGAAGATATCGGCTTTATTGAGATATCAGAAGCCGAACCATCCGAAGCGCTAATGAATGCTTAAAGGCTTCATAAGCGCCTTGCAAGAACTTACATCGCCTGAGGGGCGTTGGGAGTTCTTGCCGGGATAATCACGGTCGCTTTCTGTTTGCGTTCGTAGATGGCGGATTTGACAGCAATGGTCAATTCGCTGACGCAGATATCTAAATAAGTATTGGTGTGCTCTTCAGTAATACCATCTTCGGTCGCAAATTTTCGGCACTGGCTAACAATAAAGGCTTTCTCTTCGGGGCTGACTTTGACGTTTTTTAACTTGTCCGAAGGATCTTCTTTTTTAACGCTGGGGGCTGGTACATGTTCTGTTGCGGTGGTTTGCTTATCGGGTTGACTGGTAGCCATCACCGCTGGCGCCAATAAAATCAGCGCTAACAGGGGCGGGAAAATCTTCATCATACTGTCCTTGTTTAATGATGCTTGGGGTGTTGCTGACTATTTATAGAGCAAATATGACGATTCGCCCAGTAAGTATTTATTATCATTACGATATAGCCAGATAATTACAATACCAGCTCCACGCCAAAAATTCCCCTGATTAAAGATAGGGTGCGTGGTGCTGTGTTCGCGGTATAATGCGCGTTTTTAGCGTAAGCAGTAATAGTAAAGTGAGACTATCATCAGAAGAATTTCGTCACTGGACGCATAAATCCATCACATTATTGGGAATGTCGGGCGTGGGTAAGACTTACCTGTCCAATATTTTGCGTAGCCGTGAATGGTTTCACTACTCCGGTGATTACCGCATTGGCACGCACTACATGAACGAGCCAATTCTGGATAATATAAAATCGCAAGCCATGCAGGTTCCCTTTTTGCGGGATCTATTGCGCAGCGACTCCATTTATATTCGCAATAATATTACCTTTGATCACCTCAAGCCCTTGTCCAGCTTTCTGGGTAAGCTGGGTAATCCTGAGCTTGGCGGCTTAAGCTTGAAAGAGTTTAAGCGCCGTTTGCAACTGCATCACCATGCTGAAGTTGCGGCCATGCTGGATGTGCCAGAGTTTATGGCAAAATCACAGAAGCTGTATGGCTTTAATCATTTTATTAATGATGCCGGTGGCAGTGTGTGTGAGCTGGATAACGAGGAAGTGTTGGAGACCCTGGATCGTCATACTCTGATGATCTACATTCAGGCAACCGATGCCGATGAGCAGGTGTTGATCGGTCGGGCTGTCAGCTCCCCCAAGCCATTATATTACCGTGAAGCCTTTTTAGATGAGCAGCTAGCCATCTACATGAGCGAGCGGGGGCTGGAGTATGTGGCATTGGTTAATCCTGATGATTTTGTACGCTGGGTATTTCCTAAGCTATTTAATGCTCGCATTCCGCGCTATCAGGATATTGCCAATCGCTTTGCCTACACGATTAAGACCACTGAGCTTTATCAGGTTAAGTGCGAAGAAGACTTCCTGAATTTGATTGAAACGGCGATTGATCGTCACGTTTAACGAGTATTTACTATGCCATTGATTGCCCATAATGAGTTACCCGCCTTTCAGCAGTTACATGAGGAAGGACAAATTGTCTTAAGTTCGGAGCGGGCTGAGCAGCAGGATATTCGAACGCTACACGTTGGTTTGTTGAATATGATGCCGGATGCGGCACTGATTCCAACGGAACGGCAGTTTTTTCGCCTGATCGGTGCCAGTAACCCCATTGCGCAATTCAGAGTGCATCCGTTTGCCTTGCCACATCAAGAACGGGGCGCTGAAGCACAACAGCATATTGATACTTACTATGAAACCTTTGATCAGATTCGTGCAGAGGGTTTGGACGCATTAATTATTACGGGGGCTAACGTAACCCACGATAATTTGTCTGAAGAACCGTTCTGGGAGCCGTTGTTAGAGATCACTAATTGGGCTCATGAGAATGTGACATCAACCCTGTGCTCTTGTCTGGCAACGCATGCTGTTTTGGAGGCTCGGCATGGAGAGCGTCGCCAGCATTTAGGCTATAAGCGCTGGGGGGTTTACCCGCACCGGGTGACGGATAAAAAACATCCTCTAGTGTCAGATATTAATACTCGCTTTAACGTGCCGCACTCTCGATACAATGTGATTGATCGTGAGCGTTTTGAGTCTGCAGGTTTGCGGGTGTTAGTCGAAGGGGAGGTTGGCGGCGTACACCTTGCAGTCAGTGGTGATGGGATTCGCACGGTTTATTTTCAGGGGCATCCCGAGTATGACACCATCAGTTTACTGAAAGAGTTTAAGCGGGAAGTGATTCGTTACCAGCAAGGTGAGCGTCCTGATTACCCACCGTTCCCGGATAATTATTTTAATCTGACTTCTGAAGCAATTTTTGAAGAATATAAAGACCGCCTTCAAGCTGCCTTAGATAACGGCCAGTCGTTGCCTGTTTTCCCAGAGCAGTTGATCATTCCAAACCTAGATAATACGTGGCATGACTCCGGTTTAGCGGTCATTGGGAACTGGATGGGACTAGTGTATCAAATAACCAACACGGAGCGCAGATTGCCCTTTATGAGTGGTATAAATCCCGAAAATCCGCTCAACCTTACCAAATAGCAACTTGAAGATTAACCTTTTACCACATAGTATTCAGTCATGGTAAATGTTCGTGTGTAATAATTGTCCGCATCAAATAGCTAATTAGTTATAAAAATACCAATTTTCAGTAGGTTTTGAGTCTTTGTTAGAAAATTCAAAAATAATAGTGACTTTTTTGAAACATTTCTTGTCTCAGATCTACAACAGCTATTAAGATTGATAGCGAAAAGGCCACTATGGCCAACACGAACTACATATTGCTCTAATTTGATGAGCATAAAGTTTGATTTAATATAAGTGAGATTTAAAGTAATGAACGTTAATACTAAACTGGCTATTGCAGTATCTGCAGCGCTAATGACTGTTGCAGCAAGCAATGCTTCTGCAGAAGTAACTCTATATGATTACACTGAAGCGACTTCTTCTTATGAAGATGCATACATCGATGGCTCGTTCAGCACAACCGATGGTAACCAAGGCCAAAGTGCATACAATGCAGAGCTGTCTTTAGACTACGATCGCGTATTCAGCAGCCCTAACCGTAACGTTGGCGTATCTTTCTATGCAGACGGTTCAATCAGCCGTGGTTCTACTGACGGTGATAAGTCAGACAGCACTTACTTGGCTAACGGTTCTATCACTGCAGATAACTACTTCCGTCCTGGTTCAAAAGGTGCGTTCTGGTATGGTTCTGCTGACTTAGGTCTGAAGAAAGATGCTGATGACCCATACTCCAAGGTAGGTCTTGGTCTAGGTTACGGTCGTGTTGTTAACGTTACGCCAATGGCTAAAGCGATTCGTTTAGTTGAAGCACTGCGTGAGCAAGGCGCACTGACAGCGGTTCCTTCAAAAGCAGTTTACCAGCAAGTTGCTAACATTGTTGCTCGTGAAGATGAGTACAAGAGCAAGTTCGGCTACGGCAGCTATGACCAGCACTGGATTGCTGACATTGAGAAAGCACTGGGTGGAAGTCTGGGCGCTGGTGGCGTAATCAAAGCTAACGACGTTCTGCAAAACGAATTCATCTCTACTCGTAAGTACGGCTGGTTAGTACGTGGTGGTGTTGGTGCAGTTATTACTAACTACGACGGTTCTGACGGCGGAGACCCTTCACTGGATTTTGGTGCTGAATACCACCGTCCTCTGAACAACCGCACACAGTTCTCTAACGTAGCTTCACTGTCTACCATTTATGGTGATGATGACACAGCTTACCAAGTGAACAATGCAATGACATTGACTCACGAGCTAACTGATAAAGTTGACTGGGAAAATGCTTGGTTACTGGATTACAGCAACTCTGGCGAAGATGATGTTGAAGATGTTACTACTAACACTTTGGCTTCTACATTCCGTTACTACCTGGACAACCAGTTGGATCTGACTTTGACTGCTAAGGCATCAAAAGTTAGTGATGACATCGACAACAACAACGAAAAAGTAGATACCTCTCTGAACATGGGTGTTAGCTACCGTCTACGTTAATATCGTATGACCACGATTCGTGGTTAATGTGATAGCTTAAAAAAGAGCGGAGTGATATTTATATCCTCCGCTTTTTTGTGTCTGTAATAATTAGAAGTGGCTATCGTTAGAGAAATTACTGCTCAGTAAGGGTGGCTTGTGGTAATTTTGGATTAACTTAATATGGGTGATGATTAAATTATGGCAGAGCAATTAGCAGGGCTTGGCTGGCGTGAATACATTGGACTGCCTGAGCTGGGTATTAGTCGGGTAAAGGCTAAAATTGATACAGGCGCACGAACTTCTTGTATCCATGCATTTACCGTAGAGCCTTTTGAGAAGGATGGTGAAAATTGGGTGCGCTTTGGTGTGCATCCTAATCAAAAGGATACTGTGACAGAGCAGTGGTGTGAGGCGAAAGTAGTTGATTGTCGTCCGGTGACGGATTCTGGTGGACATACAGAAATGCGCTATGTGATTAGCTCAAAGTTGGTGATTGGTGAGCATACTTTTGATGCGGAACTCACCCTAAGTAATCGCGATAATATGCGCTTCAGAATGTTACTAGGGCGTACAGCGATGCGAAATCGCTTTGTTGTGGATTCGGGTGCATCGTATCTGCAAGGTAGGTAGCCATTTGGTTGGCTTTAGGAGAAAGTGGGTGGGGTGAAATTCACCCCAGAATCTTCTTATTATGTATCCCGATATTTCGATCACTTCGCGGAGCAGCGTTTTGTTTTTATTAGTACCAGTCAGTTTATTCTTATTATTGTGATATTTATTGTTGTTATCGTCGACTGCTTGGCTATCCGTTGAAGTGGGTTCATTATATAAATTCCCGATGAACGGTACATGAATAAACGTTAAGTTTTCTACATTTTTCTAAAATAGCCCATCTCAGGCTGCTTTTCCTATTCCTCTGCGCTTGCTTTTGTGCAATTCCCTTTGCCTTTTTGCCGCAACTTTTCTGCTACTGATCACCGGTATTACCCTAACGCTGACATTTCTTCTGCCAAATAAGTGACAACGTTAACATGTGACGCATTTTAGTCGTCAGAGTGTCACTTAGCGACAGGGTGTTTTGATATGTTTAGGATGAAAATCTTATTTTATTTTTATTTAAGTTGTTACTAATCAATGGCTTGGTGTTTTATTGAAAAGTTGGCACGCGATGTGCAACTACTTAATCAACAACAAAACAAAAACAACAAAATAATAATAAAAGATTTACCAGCAAGCCCCGAGAAGAGCGACCTATCAATAATAAAAATAAGGTCATCGCCTATCTCAACCCCCGCGCCCTAACGCTTCCCCCGGCTTTAGGGCGCTCTTGTTTTTGGCTTAAATACAGGTTTTAGAGGTAACGAGAAAGTCAAAATTAAAGGTGTTTAAGGCTTTAAATCTGCTAGTAATTACCTTTCAGCAGTAAATGGCTTAATGGATAAGGTAAGGTCTTGTATCTATGTGGGTTTTCCTCTGACTTGAGTGAAGTAGGGTGGTGTGTTCCACCTCAAATTTCAGGAGAGCCCACTATGAAGCGAGAACCCATTTTAACGTTACTAAATACCTACCTCATTAAACACCCTCAGGAAGTGCCAACCGTTACCCGCTTTAAAGATTTCGTAACGAGCTATGTTGATTGTTTTGAGCGCTCTCAACAAGTCGGACATGTTACCGGTTCGGCTTGGGTTGTGAATGGGGCGGGTACTCATGTACTACTGACTCATCATAAAAAGCTGAATCAATGGTTTCAACTCGGTGGCCATGCTGATGGGGAGTCCGATATTCTCAAGGCTGCATTGACAGAAGTGGCTGAAGAGTCTGGTCTGGTAGCATTTGAGCCGGTTTCAGCTGAGATTTTTGATATTGATATTCATGCTATACCGGCGCGGGGTGATGAGCCAGAGCACTATCATTATGATGTACGCTTTGCCGTGAGGGCGATTGGTAGTGATGAGTATATCGTGAGTGAAGAGTCGTACGATTTAAGCTGGGTTGAGATTGGAAACTTAGCGGACTTTACTCGTGAAGAATCAATGCTGCGAATGGCGGGGAAGTGGCAGGTGCTTGCTCAGTAGCGGTGTAAAAGTTGCCGTCATAAAAAAGCCCTACAGCGTTAACTGTAAGGCTTTTTGTACTAAGTTAGAAAACCTTAGTTTGATATTTGGTGCCGGGAGGGGGAATCGAACCCCCACTCTGTTACCAGAACCGGATTTTGAATCCGGCGCGTCTACCAGTTCCGCCATCCCGGCAAAGAGCAGTACTGCTCTAATTGAGAGGCGCATTCTACCTGAATAAAATAATTTGTCATGATTTTTTTTAACTCAACCGTCATTTTCCAGAATTATTTTGCATCGCCTGCTGATCAAACTCCGAAACCACCGTAAAAATAGCCTGAGTCAGTTTACTCAGTTGCGCGGGCTCAATAACAAATGGCGGCATAATGTACACTAGTTTTCCAAATGGCCGTATCCACACACCCAGTTCAACAAAGCGCGGTTGAATCCAATGCATATCCACGGCTTGCTTTAGCTCCACTACGCCAATCGCGCCTTTGGTACGAACATCTGCAACAATATCCAGTTCAAGGCAAGCACTAAGCTCTTCGCGCATTTGCGTTTCAATAGACATGACCCGCGTTTGCCAATCAGATTCCAGTAATAGTTTGATACTCGCCACTGCCACACTACAGGCCAGCGGGTTACCCATAAAGGTCGGCCCATGCATCAATACACCTTGCCCATCGCTACCAATGCCGTGCGCAACCTTGCGGCTGGTTAGTACCGCAGATAAGGTCATATAGCCACCAGTCAGCGCTTTACCCAACACTAGAATATCCGGCTCGATATCGGCTTGCTCATAAGCAAACAAACTACCCGTACGGCCAAAGCCGGTGGCGATCTCATCCAAAATCAATAACACATCAAATTCATCGCACAGCGCCCGAACTTGCCGTAAATATTCAGGATGGTAAAAGCGAATGCCACCCGCATTTTGCACAATCGGCTCCAGTATCACGGCGGCAATCTCAGCATGATGTTCAGTGATCATGGTTTTAAACGCATCAATATCGCTGTCTTGCCATTGAGCGGGACTGGCAGAGCGGGGTGGCGCCTCGGCAAATAAATGTTTGATGAGCACGCCGGTAAACATGTCGTGCATGCCATTGACTGGATCGCAGACCGACATCGCGGCAAAGGTATCGCCATGATAGCCACTGCGCACAGTCAGTAAGCGGTGCTTTTCACTGCGCCCTTGCGCTAGCCAGTATTGCAGTGCCATTTTTATTGAAACTTCGACGCCTACCGAGCCGGAGTCAGCAAAAAACACATGCTGTAAATTCTCTGAGGTGATGTCTATTAACTGCTTGGCCAGTGCTACTGCTGGTGCATGCGTTAGCCCACCAAACATCACGTGCGCCACTTTGCCTAGCTGTTCGGTAACTGCCTCATTTAATACGGGATGGTTGTAGCCATGCAGCGCTGTCCACCAGGAGGAGGTGCCATCGACCAGTACTTCGCCAGTTTCCAAGGTAATTTCAACACCTTGCGCCGAAGCCACCGGAAACGCCGGAATGGGGTTTTGCATGCTGGTGTATGGGTGCCAAATGTGGGTTTTATCGTATGCGATGAGCTGATCAGGAGTCATAAACGGGCCGGTGGTTTGTGTTTGGAGAAGCTGCGTATTATCGGGTATTTACACAATAAATGCTTCCGCTTGTTAGCTCAATTCCCAGCAGCAAAGTAGGCTGATCGTGTTATGATGCGCGCTGATTTTTCACATGAGTTTTCCAGCTTGAGCAGCCAGTCACCCACATTGTCTTCCGATTTACCGATTGTCATTATTGGCGGTGGCCCCGCAGGGTTAATGGCAGCGAGTGAGCTAACGGCGGCAGGCTACTCGGTGGATTTGTACGATGCTATGCCATCGGTGGGACGTAAGTTTTTACTGGCAGGTATTGGTGGCTTGAATATTTCTCATTCTGAGCCATTTGATGATTTTTGCAGTCGTTTCGAGGCGCGTAGTGATGTATTGCGACCAATGCTGGAATCCTTTGATGCAAATGCTATTCGCCAGTGGTGTCAGAGCTTTGGCGTGGAAACCTTTATCGGGACTTCAGGCCGTATTTTCCCAAAGGAAATGAAAGCCGCACCATTGCTGCGGGCGTGGTTGGCTCAATTACGACAGCAAGGCTTACGCATTCATCCGCGTCATCGCTGGCTAGGCTGGGATGATGAGCAACAGCAGCTGGTGTTTAGCTCGCCGGATGGTGAGGTAAGTAGTGGCTATCTGGCGGTTGTATTGGCATTAGGCGGCGCGAGTTGGAAGAAGCTGGGTAGTGATGGCAGTTGGGTGACGTTATTGGCTGAGCGAGGTATTGAGACTAACCCGCTAAAGCCTGCTAACTGTGGATTTCTAAGCGACTGGAGTGAGCATTTACGTAGTCGATTTGCGGGGTCGCCCTTAAAGTCGGTATCATTGCAGTTTACTGATCTGGCTGGCCAATCCGAGCAGCGCTCAGGTGAGATGATTCTGAGTGAATATGGCGTGGAAGGTAGTTTGATTTATGCTTTTTCCGCTCGTTTACGAGAAACTATTTTAGCCACTGGCAGTGCTACGTTTTACTTGGATTTGTGCCCTCACCATAGCCATCAGCAGTTGGAAGCGATTCTGGAGAGTAAGCCAGCCAAAAAGTCATTAGGAGCCTTCTTAAGAGGGCGTTTAAAGCTGGATGGCGCGAAGAGTGCGTTAGTCTTTGAAGCGAGTAAAACAACCACTGGCATACCTACTGAGCCAAAAGCATTAGCCGCATTAATTAAAGCCGTGCCAATCACGATTACCGGCATGCGGCCGATTGATGAAGCCATTAGTACGGCGGGTGGTGTACCGTTTGAAGCGTTGGATGAACAGTTGATGCTAAAGCAGTTGCCGGGTGTGTTTTGTACTGGTGAAATGTTGGACTGGGAAGCGCCAACCGGTGGCTATTTGCTCACAGCCTGTTTAGCGACGGGTAAGCGCGTTGGCCAAGGCGTCATTCGCACACTAGAAAAGAGTGCCAGTTAATACTGGTTTAATTATGAGGAGAGAGAATGTCTGAATCAGAAGCGACGCGAGGTCGGATTACCACGCGTACGATGGCAATGCCGTCGGATACTAACCCATCTGGCGATATTTTCGGGGGCTGGGTACTGTCGCAGATGGATATTGCTGCCGGTATTTGTGCCGGTCAACGCGCACAGAGCCGGGTCGTGACTGTCGCAGTAGACAGCATGAGCTTTATCAAGCCAGTCAAGGTGGGCGATATTTTGGGCGTGTATACCGATTTAGATCGGGTAGGGCGCACGTCGGTTGATGTACATGTAGAAGCTTGGGTGCGTCGCGGTCGAATTGGTATTCGCGAAAAAGTGACCGAAGCGAAGTTTAAATTTGTGGCGGTAGATGATGACGGGAAACCGACACCAGTGCCGAAAGTCGAGGACTTGCCAGACTATCTGGATTTTCTTAGTACAATCTAACGAAAGGATTTTATAAGCGTGAAACCTGTCATGAAATTGAGTGATTTTGATTATACATTGCCGCCAGAGTTAATTGCTCAGGAGGCGTTGAGCAACCGGGATGCGAGCCGTTTATTGGTTGTCGAGCCGGATAATGTATTTAAGGATCAAACCTTTCGTGACATTGTGGATTTGATTCAACCGGAAGACTTGCTGGTATTCAACGATACCAAAGTACTGCCTGCGCGCATGTTCGGGCAAAAAGCGACGGGTGGCTTGATCGAGGTGTTAGTGGAGCGTTTGCTGGATGAAGATCGCTTATTGGCGCATGTGCGTTCCAGTAAGTCGCCTAAAGTTGGTACGACCTTAACGATTGAAGGCGCGTTTGAGGCTGAGGTGATGGGGCGTCAAGGTGCGTTGTTTGAGTTGTGCTTTAAGTCTGGTGATCACCGCAAAGCGATTGATTTATTGGAGCAGTTTGGTCGCATGCCACTGCCGCCTTATATTGAGCGCAGTGATACGGCTGATGATCGTGAGCGTTATCAAACGGTGTATGCCAATAACCTTGGCGCGGTAGCGGCTCCAACAGCGGGTCTGCATTTTACATCGGAATTGCTTAATGCTTTAAAGGCCAAGGGTGTGAAGACTGCACAAGTGACTTTGCATGTTGGTGCTGGGACTTTCCAGCCGGTGCGCAGTGAAGATTTATCTGAGCATGTGATGCATTCGGAGTGGGTTGATGTGCCGGAGGCAGTTTGCCAAGCCGTACGTGATTGCCATGCCCGTGGCGGTAAAGTGGTAGCGGTGGGTACGACAACGGTGCGTAGTTTGGAATCTGCAGCGGCTTCCGGAACGCTAAAACCGTTTCAGGGTGATACCGATATCTTTATCACGCCAGGCTATGAGTTTCAGGTAGTTGACCGCTTAATTACCAACTTCCACTTGCCAAAATCAACGCTGCTAATGTTGGTGTCTGCATTCACTGGTTATGACACGATGATGCAGGCTTATGAGCATGCGGTTGAGCAGAAATACCGTTTCTTCAGCTATGGCGATGCGATGTATTTATCAAAAGCTGAGCCAAGCAAGCAAAGCTGAATTGAGGCCAGAGATAAATACATCAAGCTAAGGTGAAGTCCTAGCCAAACAAATCAAGCTGAAGCACAACGAACTCAGCTTGATGTTTTACTCGGAATAAAGCGTTTTAAAGAAACGATCCCAACGTGGCGCGTAGTTTTCTTTAATGCGTGACGACAGCATAATGGTAAAGGCTCTGCCGCGTAATTCTGAGCGCGGGGCAGGGCCGTAGTAGCGCGAATCGGCACTGTCATCACGGTTATCACCCATAAAGAAATATTCATCCTCTGGAATCGTGATCGGCCCGAAATTCAAGTTTGGATTATATTTTCCCGGCTGCATGTGCACGATGTGCGGAGCCATATCATCCGTACTTTCCATTGCATAAAAGCCAGGCTCACGGTCTGGCGCAGTTTCCGGAATGCGCGGGTCATCCTCTGGAAGCTTAATGTATTGCGCGAACTTACCATTAATCACAAGCTGATTATTGACTACTTCAAAGGTTTCACCCGGTAACCCTACCAAGCGCTTGATCAGCCGCTTGCCCGATTTTTCTGAGGTAAAAACAATGATTTCACCACGCTTAGGCTCACCCACTCGCTTGAGTGAGATACTGCTAAAGGGGATCTGGATATCATAGGCGAGTTTGTTTTCAACAATCACATCGCCTTCCAAAATGGTCGGCTTCATTGAGCCAGTCGGCACTGGGTGCCAGTCCAGCAGTGAGCCACGCATGGCAAACAGCAGGACCAAAAATATCAGGAAGCCGCGGTTATTCCGAAGAATGGACATTATTTTTTTCATTAGAGTATCCGGATTAAACGGGTAGCTTATAGCTCGCCCGCAAAATACTTTTTCAAGAATAAATCAAAGTCGATTTGTGGCTCAGCTTCCAATGCTGCTTGGGCAGCTAAAGAGTCTTTCGCTTTTGCTTCCATGCTGTCCCACGTTGCCTGATTCAGATCGCGCTGCATAAAATAATCGCGGTGCTGCTGTGATTGATGGCGAGCAAAGGAGTAATAACTGTCATGCTCACTCATAATCGTCGATAGCACTTGGGCTGAAGGCGTTAATTCTGAGTTTTCAAATAGTTCCGTTTGTGCCTGAAGCGCTTTTTGGTAGCAGGTATTGCTGTGCGCCTGATCCAGTAATTTAGCAACGGGTAACATGGCTTCCATCAACTCAAGACCCCAGCTTTTCAGTGAAACCATTTCGCCAAGGCGGTTGAGTTCTAAGCCTGGCTTACGGCCACGATGCGCAACCGTACTTTGGTTGCGGTCAATCGCGCTGCGTTCTTCATCATCAATCACCGGGCTATCCTGCAATAAGCAGAACAACATGAAAATCTCAAGATAGAACAGCTGCAGATGCGAAATACCTGCTGGGTGGAATACGTTGATATCTACCGAGCGCAATTCGACATACTTAACGCCACGGTTTAACAAGGAGTCGATTGGTTTTTCAAAGCCGCGCAAAATCTGCTTAGGACGTACGGTACTGTAGTATTCATTTTCAATTTGCAGAATATTGGTGTTGAGCTGGCGGTATTCATCGCCCACTTTTACACCAATTTCTTCATAAGGTGCATAGGAGGTTTCAATTGCCTCACGTAGGCTGTCGGTATAAGTTTTTACCGAGGTGTAGTCTGCTTTAATGCCGACTTTGCTGGATTTGCGATTGGTGTAGCCGATATCGCCCATGCGCAGCGAGGTACCCCAGGGTTCATAACAGGTATTCCCGTTATAGGTTTCCATGGTTTCGGTTGGCTCTCTGCCGCCTAAAAACGACTTGCAGATGGCGGGCGAGCTGCCGAACAAATACGGAATAATCCAACCATAGCGCTGAATGTTACGGGTCATGCCCATGTAACGGTCATTGCTGAATTCGATTGGAGTGCGGGAGTCATCATCCATTTGCTTGAAGAAAGGCCAGAAGTCTTCCGCAACCGAGTGATTAAAATGAATACCAGCGATGACTTGCATCATTTTGCCATAGCGCCAAGCCAAACCATTGCGGTAGATGCTTTTCATCTTGCCGCCATTGGAGGTGCCATAATCTGCGATCTGGATATCGCTTTCGCCGTTGATAATGCACGGCATACTGGAAGTCCAGAGCAGTTCATTATCCAGCTTTTTATAAACAAAGGTTTCTACGTCTTGCAGGAAATCCAATGACTTATAGGCCTGATCGCAAGGAGGCGTAATCAGTTCTAATAACGACTCTGAGTAGTCAGTGGTAATCCAATCATTTTTTAAGGCAGAGCCCAGCGCTTTGGGGTGCGGGCTTTGCGAAATACGGCCATCGTCGGTTACCCGCAGGCTTTCTTTTTCCAATCCGGTCAGTGATTTTTTCAGCAGTCGCTGTGCGTTATTATCTTCTATATAGCGAATGCGCTGATTCAGTAATGTGTACAAAGCGTAGCCCCTGAACGTACATGGATCTTAAAAAAATAGCCCTGACCAAAGCCGGGGCCTTATACGGTACTCTCGTAATTACTTCTCGACCTGCGTTACATCGCGGACTGCACCGCGAGACGCAGAAGTTGCCATGGCCGCATATGCGCGCAGTGCAACGCTGACCTTACGGTCGCGATTAACCGGCTTCCATGCGGCAGAGCTTTTAGCTTCCATCGCTCTACGACGGTGTGCCAAGTCTTCATCTGAGATAACTACGTTAATCTTGCGGTTCGGGATGTCGATTTCAATAGTATCGCCTTCCTCAACCAAACCAATTGCTCCACCTTCAGCTGCTTCCGGAGATGCATGACCAATGGATAAGCCTGAAGTACCACCAGAGAAACGACCATCCGTAATCAAGGCGCACTCTTTACCCAAGCCTTTAGATTTCAGGTAGCTGGTTGGATACAGCATTTCCTGCATACCCGGGCCACCTTTAGGGCCTTCGTAGCGGATAACCACAACATCGCCAGCGACAATCTCGTCAGCCAAAATCGCAGCGACCGAAGCATCCTGAGATTCAAAGATACGGGCACGACCAGTGAATTTTAAAATGTGCTCATCAACACCAGCGGTTTTAACCACACAGCCATCTTCTGCGATGTTTCCGTAGAGGACAGCCAAGCCGCCATCTTTAGAGTAAGCGTGTTCCATGTCATGAATACAACCATGCTCCGCATCCAGATCCAGCTCCCAGCGCTTATCTTGGCTGAAGGCTTGCTGAGTCGGTACATTACCCGGTGCAGCGCTGTAGAACTTCAGTACTTCTGGGTCAGTTGATTGCGCAATATCCCACTTTTTCAGTGCTTCACCCATGCTTGGGCTGTGAACCGTTGGGGTATCGGTATGCAGCAAGCCACCGCGATTTAGCTCGCCCAGCAGGCGCATAACACCACCGGCACGGTGTACATCTTCCATGTGGAATAGTTGAGTCGCCGGAGCCACTTTACTTAAGTTAGGCACTTTACGAGACAAACGATCGATATCGTCCATGGTGAAATTGACTTCACCCTCATGTGCCGCTGCCAGCAGGTGGAGAATCGTGTTGGTGGAACCACCCATGGTGATATCCAGACTCATCGCATTTTCAAACGCTTTGAAGTTAGCGATGTTGCGCGGCAATACCGACTCATCGTCTTCTTCATAATAGCGCTTAGCCAAGCTCACAATTTCACGACCCGCGCGCAGGAATAATTCCTTACGATCGGCGTGAGTGGCTAGCAATGAACCGTTACCTGGAAGCGATAAACCCAGTGCTTCCGTCAGGCAGTTCATAGAGTTAGCCGTAAACATACCGGAGCAAGAGCCGCACGTTGGGCAGGCAGAGCGCTCGATATTATTTACATCTTCATCGCTTTCTCTAGGGTCAGCCGCGGTAACCATGGCATCAACCAAATCCAGCTTGATGACTTTGCCTTGAATAGTGGTTTTACCAGACTCCATTGGGCCGCCAGATACGAAGATCACTGGAATATTCAAACGCAAGGCAGCGTTTAACATGCCCGGTGTGATCTTGTCGCAGTTAGAAATACAAACCAGTGCATCGGCGCAATGCGCATTTACCATGTATTCCACAGCGTCAGAAATAACTTCGCGGGATGGCAGGCTGTACAGCATGCCGTCGTGGCCCATTGCGATACCGTCATCCACGGCAATCGTATTGAATTCTTTAGCGATACCACCGGCTTTCTCGATTTCTCGAGCGACCAGTTGGCCTAAGTCTTTTAGGTGAACGTGGCCCGGTACGAACTGTGTGAAGGAGTTTGAAATGGCAATAATCGGCTTGTCAAAGTCGCCGTCTTTCATGCCAGTCGCACGCCACAAGGCACGTGCGCCTGCCATATTTCGTCCGTGGGTTGTGGTACGTGAGCGATATTCGGGCATGGTTCTCTCCAGAGCAATTAGATGTGTATCGGTGGATTCTACTCGCCCAACGGTGAATTTTGAACACGGATGATGTTTTTAATCCGTAAAATGCCTGCGGCTCTGGTATTTTGTGCCTCAAGTTTGTAATTAGACCCACTTGTATGCTAGCTAGAGGTGATCTGTGTTTTAGATCATAGAGTTCTCCACGATACAAAAAACCTATTAAGTAAAAGGTATTTATGCGGGTAGGAGGTATTTACACGGCCATGATTTATTGTTTCTATTTTCTTAGTTTGCAGTATTTTGTTTGAGTTCTGCTTTATGGTCGAAATGAGTTCGTAGTCTAAAGGAGAGGGGTAAATAATACGTACCGTCCTTTTTGGTCGGGGTGCCCGACGAGAGATCCTGTTAGTGCCAGTAGATGGTCAACCGAGTTGTGATTATGAAAGAAATACTTCTCTTTCAAATTGTAGGAATGGCTAGCAATTTGAAATATGGTTTGCTCGAGAATAATAAATGGTGTCCCGAGAGGGGATCGAACCCCCGACCTGCCCCTTAGGAGGGGGCCGCTCTATCCAACTGAGCTACCGAGACATCATGTATTACGAACGCGGAATCCTACCATAAAACCGTTTATATTCACGAGTATGCTGTGAATTTATTTCATCATTTGCCGAAGTTTGTATAGCGCATCCAGCGCTTCGCGTGGCGTCAGTTCATCCGGATCAATCTCTGCCAATGCTTGCTTAAGCGCTTCTGCTTCCGGATCTGGCTCAGCTTCAAAGTTTAATGCCAATGGCAGTGTGCCGCCTTCCTTAACGCCTTGGTTAGCATCGGTTTCGAGGCTGTGTAATTTGTTTCTAGCTTGATCAATGACACTTTTTGGTACACCCGCCAGTTGTGCAACCTGCAAGCCGTAGCTTTGATTGGCAGGACCATCTTTTACCCTATGCAAAAATACAATTTTATCTGCATGTTCAACCGCATCAATATGCACGTTAGCAATGGTGTTGATTTTCTCAGGCAATGCTGTCAGCTCAAAATAGTGAGTCGCAAACAGGGTGAATGCTTTGCGCTGCTTAGCTAGATACTCGGCAAAGGCCCAAGCCAGTGATAAGCCGTCGAAAGTACTCGTGCCACGGCCAATTTCATCCATCAAAACTAATGAGTTAGAAGTGGCATTATTAAGGATGTTGGCGGCTTCAGTCATTTCGACCATAAAGGTTGAGCGGCCAGTACTAAGATCATCATGTGCACCGATGCGGGTGAAAATCCGGTCTATTGGGCCAATTACGGCGCTTTTAGCAGGCACAAAGCTACCGACATGAGCCATTAAAACCAAGAGCGCAACCTGACGCATATAGGTCGACTTACCGCCCATATTTGGGCCAGTAATCATCAGCATGCGTCGCTGCGCGTTCATTTGCAGATTATTAGGAACAAATGGCGCGTCTAGCGTGGTTTCAACAACAGGGTGGCGGCCACCGGTGATATTTAAGCCGGGTGTGCTGGTCAGTTCTGGCCGTTCGTAATTAAGCGTAATGGCGCGTTCAGCAAAGTTACTGAGTACATCCAGCTCGGCAATTGCCTGTGCGGTGCTACGCAGTGGCTGTAGGTGCTCAGCGAGCGTTTGCAGCAGGGCTTCATAGAGTACTTTTTCACGAGATAGCGCACGTTCACGGGAGGACAGTACCTGGTCTTCGAAAGCTTTTAGCTCTGGAAGAATAAAGCGCTCAGCCCCTTTTAGGGTTTGGCGGCGCACATATTCGGGTGGAACTTGATCAGAATGCAGTCGCGACACTTCAATGTAAAAGCCATGCACTCGGTTGTAAGCGACTTTCAGTGTTTGAATGCCGGTGCGCTGGCGTTCGCGAATTTCCAGCTCCAATAGATACTGGTCTGCGTTTTGGCTTAAGTTGCGTAACTTATCCAGCTCTTCATCGTAACCCTCGGCAATTACGCCACCATCACGAATCAGTACTGGTGGCTCTTCAATAATCGCGCGAGCCAGTAGTTCCAGTAAGGAATGGTGTAGTTCAATCTGTTCCCGCAGGCCTATCAAATAAGGCAATTCAACCGTGCTTAGCTCTTGGTGCAGATCAGGAACGATTTCCAGTGAGCGCTTGAGGGTCGATAAGTCACGCGGGCGTGCCGAACCCAAAGCAATACGTGAAACAATACGCTCAATATCACCGACCTGCCGCAGCAGCGGTTTGAGATTATCATAGCGATAGTCTTGAATCAGGTTGTCGACCGATTGATGGCGATTGCGCAAGACTTTCTGGTCTTTCAGTGGTTTATTAAGCCAGCGGCTAAGTAGGCGGCCACCCATGCTGGTAGCGGTATGGTCCAATACAGAAATCAGCGTGTTTTTATGGTCACCAGTCAGGCTTTTTTCCAGTTCCAGATTTCGACGGCTCGCAGCATCCAATACAATACTGTCATCGGTAGACTCAACCTGCATGCCAGTAATATGGGGTAGGGCCGCGCGCTGAGTCTCCTGAACATATTGAAGTAACGCACCGGCAGCGATAATGGCAACAGGCAGGTCATTACAGCCAAAACCACTCAAATCATGCGTGCCAAACTGTTTGGTCAGTAGTTGCATCGCCGTATCTGCATCAAAGTGCCAGATGGCGCGTCGGGTAATTGAATGACGCTTACTCTGTAGTGGATTTTGATCTTCTGCCAATAATATTTCAGCAGGTTGTAGGCGCTCAATTTCATTGATTAAGGCGCTTGCGCTATCAAGCTGTACCAATGTAAAGCGACCACTGCTTAGATCAATGTGAGCGACGCCAAAGGCGCCATCATGCTCAAAAATAGACAACAGTAAATTATCGCGGGTTTCATCCAGTAGGAAGTCATCTGTGACCGTACCTGGTGTGAGAATACGGGCTACTTTGCGTTCAACGGGGCCCTTGCTCGTGGCAGGGTCGCCGACTTGTTCGCAAATTGCGACCGAAACACCCAGCTTTAATAAGCGTGGTAAATATTGCTCGGCAGCGTGATAGGGCACACCCGCCATTGGAATTGGCTCGCCATTTGACTTGCCGCGAGCGGTGAGTGTGATATTGAGTAACTCAGCGGCGCGCTTGGCATCGTCAAAAAATAATTCGTAAAAATCACCCATACGGTAAAACAGCATCTGATCCGGATGTTCTGATTTAATCCGGAGGTATTGCTGCATCATCGGGGTGTGCTGGGGGAGGTTTTTGCTGCTAGTTTTGGCCATGCGGGGAATTTAGCAGGAGGGCGAATAAATGTCATGAGGCGATCAGGATATTTTTAATTCGCAGGGGTAATAATGCATGCCCTGTACACATCATGTAAGATACCGCTCATGAATCAACAACAACTTAATCAGATGGCTGAAGCGCTGATGCAGCGGCTACTAGCGCGTTCGTATCGGCTGGCAACAGTGGAGTCTTGTACGGGTGGTTGGGTGGCTAAAGCGATGACTGACTTAGCTGGCAGCTCGGCTGTACTGGAGTGTGGTTTTGTCACTTACAGCAATGAAGCCAAGCAGCGAATGGTTGGCGTTAGTGCTGACACCTTAGCTGCTCACGGGGCGGTGAGTGAGCAAACGGCCGCTGAAATGGCTAGTGGGGCTTTAGAGCACTCTGCGGCAGAGGTGTCTGTATCCATTACTGGCGTTGCAGGACCTACTGGCGGATCTGAAGCCAAGCCGGTTGGAACCGTATGTTTCGGATGGGCGGTTCGCGGTCAGTCAGTACACACAGAAACGTGCCATTTTCAGGGTGATCGGGATGCCGTTCGCTATCAATCAGCGGTGCATGCGATGCAGGGTGTCGTGAATTGCTTGGGTGATTGATTGAGTCGTGGTTAAGATACGGCTTGAAATTAAATGATAATAATCCGGCAAATATGATTTGCCATTAGCTTAAAGGAAATTTACGCGTGGACGATAATAGAAAAAAAGCGTTGGCTGCTGCATTAGGTCAGATTGAGAAGCAATTTGGCAAGGGCGCAGTTATGCGCATGGGCGATGCTGGCGCAGTTCGCAATATTGATGTGATTTCAACCGGTTCTTTAACGCTGGATATTGCCTTAGGCATCGGTGGTCTGCCACGCGGACGTGTGATCGAGATCTACGGCCCTGAGTCTTCCGGTAAAACCACAATGACACTGCACACCATTGCGGAATGTCAAAAAATGGGTGGAACAGCTGCATTTATCGATGCGGAGCACGCGCTTGACCCCGGTTATGCTGAAAAGCTTGGCGTGAAGATTGATGACCTGTTGGTCTCTCAGCCGGATAACGGTGAGCAGGCGTTGGAAATCGCTGACATGCTGGTGCGTTCTGGCGGTGTTGATCTGGTTGTTGTGGATTCGGTTGCGGCATTGACGCCACGTGCTGAAATCGAAGGCGACATGGGTGATTCACACATGGGTCTGCAGGCGCGTTTAATGTCTCAGGCATTGCGTAAGCTGACTGCAAATATCCAAAAATCAAACACCATGGTTATTTTCATCAATCAGATTCGTATGAAGATTGGTGTGATGTTTGGTAGCCCTGAAACCACTACTGGTGGTAATGCGCTGAAGTTTTATGCTTCCGTGCGTTTAGATATTCGTCGCATCGGTGGTATCAAGAAGGGTGATGAAATTGTTGGTAACAGCACGCGCGTTAAAGTTGTTAAAAACAAAATGGCGCCTCCGTTTAAAGAAGCTGAATTTGAGATTTTGTACGGCCAAGGTGTATCTCACATGGGTGAGCTGATTGATCTGGGCGTTAAAGAAGGCCTGATTAATAAAGCCGGCTCTTGGTACAGCTATCAGAGCGATAAAATTGGTCAAGGTAAAGACAACGTTGTTAAGTACCTGACTGAGCATCCTGAAATTGCTGAAGTGGTTGAAACGCAATTGCGTGAAAAGCTATTGAAGCCAAAAAATGGTGCAGCAGCGGAAAGCACTGATGTAGCGGAAGATGCAGACGACGCCGACATCTAAAAAAAGCGAAGATGAGATTCGCTGCTGGAAGTCGGCGATTGATTATCTATCCAGGCGTGAGCACTCACGTCTGGAGCTTCGCCAAAAGTTACAGCAAAAAGAGTTTTCCAGCTCGGTCGATTTAGAGGCCTTGCTGGATGGCTTGGAAGAGGCGAATTATCAAAGCGATAGTCGCTATGCCGAAAGCTTTGTTCGTTCCCGAATTCTTAAAGGGCAGGGTGAGCTTAAGATTCGGCAATTATTAATGCAGCGCGGTGTGAGTCGTTCACTGGTAGATATCGCGTTAAGTGAAGCCGAAGTGAATTGGTGGGATCTGGCCGAGCGGCAACGTGAAAAACGCTTCGGGGCAGAATACCCGACAGATTTAAAAGCACGCGCTAAACAAATACGTTTTCTGTTAATGCGAGGCTTTCCTGCCTCAATCGCTCACGAGATTATTAGTCACTAAATTACCTAAGCATTCAGGTATATTGCCTTTAGGTCGCTTTGCGGATGAAGCAAGTGGCATCGTTGGTACTGATTCGAGAAAATTATGGAAATCACAACACATGTTCTGCTGTGGGCGTTCGGCCTCGCAGTAATCCTTGGCATCGTCGCCACTAAAACCAGCTTTTGTACCATGGGCGCAGTGTCGGATTGGGTGAATATCGGCACCACGGGGCGCATGCGTGCTTGGGTATTCGCGATCGGAGCTTCGATTTTGGGCGTGCTCGTTGCCGGACAGTTAGGCTTAGTCGATATGTCGCTGACTGCTAATAATGACACGGCTAACCCGCCTTATCGTACCGCTGTATTTGCCTGGCCTCGTAATGTGCTGGGTGGTTTGTTATTCGGAATCGGTATGACCTTAGGCTCTGGTTGCGGTAATAAGACGCTGGTTCGTATTGGTGGCGGTAACCTTAAGTCGGTGGTGGTGTTTCTGGTAATGGGCGCGGCGGCTTATCTCATGATATTCACCAACTTTAGTTATGACTTTTTTCTGAGCTGGATGGAACCTGCATTTATCAATCTGACAGATCACGGAGTGGGCGATCAAAGCATTGGCGCTATTATTAGTGGTCTTGGTGGTTTTGATGCAGAAATAACAGGAATCGTTGTAGCGGTCTTGATTGGCAGTGCTTTAGTGCTCTGGTCGCTAGCCTCAAAAGAGTTTACCGCGAGTTTTGATAATGTACTGTCAGCAGTCACACTGGCAATTCTAGTGGTTGCCGCATGGTGGGTGACGACAGGTGAGTTGGGTGTCAGTTTGCTGGATGAAGCTGAGATGATGGACGAGCGCCCTTATGGCATTGGTGCGCAGGGCTTTACCTTTGTTCAGCCATCAGCGCATTTTCTGCGCTGGATCGAAACCGGCTTTTCCTCTCAAATGCTAACCTTTGCATTGATCGCAGCTGTTGGCGTATCGAGTGGCTCACTAATTTATAGTGTATTCACCAAGAAGTTCAAAGTTGAGTGGTTCGCTAATGGTAAAGACTTTGTGAGGCATGTCATTGGTGGCTTGCTAATGGGGATTGGTGGTGTTTTGGCGATGGGTTGTACTATCGGGCAGGCAGTAACGGGTGCTTCTACGCTGGCACTGGGTTCATTTATCACTTTTTTTGCGATCATTTTTGGCAGCGCATTGACCATGAAAATACAATATTACGGCATGGTTTATGAGGAAGAATCTAATTTTTTCAAAGCCTTAGTTGCTTCTCTGGCGGATATGCACTTATTGCCTGCCAGTTGGCGTCAATTAGAGAAAGTGTAATTAGTTTAAAAAAGTACTTGTAAATGAGTTCTCGGTCTTTATAATACGCCGTTCTTGACGTGGGGCGTTAGCTCAGTCGGTAGAGCAGTTGACTTTTAATCAATTGGTCGAGCGTTCGAATCGCTCACGCCCCACCATCTCAAGAATCCCTATTTAGGGGCGTTAGCTCAGTCGGTAGAGCAGTTGACTTTTAATCAATTGGTCGAGCGTTCGAATCGCTCACGCCCCACCATTTTATTCCTTGCAGTACCTTAAATCCCTTTTCCAAATATTTGTTCAGCGTAATGTGATCTGATATTCGCTATGCTGCGTTTATTACTTATCGCATTGACTGATACAACTCGCTATGGAAAATGAAAACATAATTCGCCTCTCTGTCTTTCTAGGTCTGCTGATCTTATTTAGTAGCTTGGAATGGATGATTCCGCGTCGCCAAATGGAAGGCAGTAAGTCGAAACGTATCGCGGCTAACCTGTCGCTGGTAGTGATTGATAGCTTGGCTGTAAAGATCTTATTACCAATGACGGCTGGTTTGTTTGCAGTTTGGGTGGCGGAGCAGGATAGGGCGTTGCTGGGGTTTAATACTCCAGTAATTTTAGCCATCATTCTGTTGGATTTGATTATCTACTGGCAGCACCGCTTGTTTCATACCGTGCCATTACTGTGGCGTTTGCATCAGGTGCACCATAGCGATAACGCGGTAGAGACTAGTACAGCGTTGCGCTTTCATCCGATTGAGATTGTGCTGTCGATGTTGATAAAGTTTGCGGCGATTTTGATTTTCGGGATTCCGGTGTTGGCCGTTGTGTTGTTTGAAATCATCCTAAACGGCTGCGCCTTGTTTAATCACAGTAATATTCGGGTGCCATTTGATAAGGTATTGCGTCTGTTTATTGTGACGCCGGATATGCACCGTGTGCATCACGGCGTCATTCGTGGCGAGACGAACAGCAACTATGGCTTTAACGTGCCATGGTGGGATCGCCTGTTTGGTAGCTATGTCGCGCAACCGAAGTTAGGTCATGATGAAATGAAGATTGGTCTGGATCAATATAAAGGTGGCGAGACTGGGCTGTGGAAGCTGTTAGTGATGCCATTTAAGTAATATTTGAACCGACCGCTCATGAGAAAAATCACACAACACGGTTAACCTAGGCGTTTTATATTGTTACACTTGCCGCCTAATTTACCAACGCCCTCTAATAGGGCGAAAACATCATGTGGCCATTGGTATTGGTCACCACTGGAGAACTCTAGAATATGCCTGTTATAACTCTTCCTGACGGTAGTCAACGTAGCTTTGACCAGCCGGTATCCGTTTACGACGTTGCTTTCGATATTGGCCCTGGTTTGGCTAAAGCCACATTAGCTGGTCGTGTGAACGATGAATTAGTCGATGCAAGTCATGTAATGACTGATGATGCGACCTTAAGCATTGTGACGGCTAAAGATGAAGCTGGTTTGGAAGTGATTCGTCATTCCTCCGCGCATTTAATGGGGCAGGCTGTAAAGCAGTTGTTTCCAACGGCTCAGGTAACGATCGGTCCTGTGATCGAGAATGGTTTCTACTACGACTTCGCTTACGAGCGTGCGTTTACACCTGAAGACATGGACGCGATCGAAGCGCGCATGCAAGAGTTAATGAAGCAGGATATTCCTGTTACGCGTGAAGTGATGGGGCGTGATGAGGCTGTTGTGTTCTTCCGTGAGATGGGTGAAGAGTATAAAGCTGAAATTATCGAGTCGATTCCGGCTGATCAAGAGTTGTCTTTGTACCGACAGGGTGACTTCATCGACTTGTGTCGTGGTCCTCACGTGCCAAGTACTGGCAAAATTCCTGCGATTAAGCTGACTAAGTTGGCAGGCGCTTACTGGCGCGGTGATTCAAATAATGAAATGCTGCAACGTGTCTACGGCACGGCTTGGGGCAACAAGAAAGACCTTAAAACGTATTTACACAATTTGGCTGAGGCAGAGAAGCGTGATCATCGCCGTTTGAGTCGTCAGTTGGATTTGTTCCATATTCAGGAAGAAGCACCGGGTCAGGTATTCTGGCATCCGAAAGGCTGGACTGTTTATCAAACAATTGAGCAGTACATGCGTGAACAACAGCGCATGCGCAACTATAAAGAAATCAAAACACCGCAGTTGGTGGATTTCTCGTTGTGGGAGCGCTCTGGTCACGCGGCAAAATATAAAGAAGATATGTTCTCGTTGGTATCCGATGAGCGTGAATTCGCTCTGAAGCCAATGAACTGTCCTTGTCATGTGCAGGTATTTAATCAGGGGCTGAAAAGTTACCGTGATTTGCCAATGCGCTTAGCAGAATTTGGCTCTTGTCATCGTAATGAAATGTCTGGTGCGTTGCATGGCTTGATGCGGGTACGCGGATTTGTTCAGGATGATGGTCATATTTTCTGTACTGAAGATCAGATTCAGGTAGAGGTCGCAGATTTTATCGACTTCCTGCATGATGTGTATCGTGACTTCGGATTTGACGAGGTGATCTATCGTCTATCTACACGCCCTGATAATCGGGTTGGTAGTGATGAGGATTGGGATAAAGCTGAAAAGGCTCTGGCCGACGCGCTGGATGCTCAGAAGCTGGATTGGGAAGAGTTGCCGGGTGAAGGTGCTTTCTACGGTCCGAAAATTGAATTCTCACTGAAAGATTGCCTTGGCCGTGTATGGCAGTTGGGCACAATTCAGGTTGATTTCTCAATGCCTGCTCGTCTTGATGCGCAGTATGTTGCAGAAGATGGTTCGCGCAAAGTGCCGGTTATGTTGCATCGTGCAATTTTGGGATCATTTGAACGTTTCATCGGAATTTTGATCGAACATCATGAAGGCCGATTCCCATTATGGTTGTCGCCAGATCAGGTTGTGGTCATGAATATTACCGATTCTCAGGCTGATTTTGTCGAAACTGTTGAAAAACGGATGAAAAAAGTTGGTATTCGTGCGATATCGGACTTGAGAAATGAGAAGATTGGATTTAAAATCCGCGAGCACACTTTACAACGAGTCCCTTATCTATTAGTAGTAGGTGACCGTGAAGTAGAGGCGGATTCAGTTGCCGTGCGGACACGCACCGGTGAAGATCTTGGCACAATGACTGTTGATGCTGCGATCGATCTCCTGCAACGCGGGATTGAAAGCCGTGGTGATCTGAATGAAGTGCAGTCGGCTTGAAACTGATAGTTAAGGTTTCCGCCATTTTTTAATGTTTTGGAGGGTACGCGTATCGCTCGCAACCAGAAAAAGAACCGTGTCAATGAGGAAATTACTTTACCTGAGGTACGGTTGATTGATGCAGAAGGAGAAAACGTAGGTGTCGTTTCGATAGAAGAAGCGCTGAGCATGGCTGCATCAGTAACATTGGATTTGGTAGAAATTGTACCTAATGCAGAGCCCCCTGTTTGCCGAATTATGGACTTTGGAAAGTTCAAGTTCGAAAGTAGCAAGAAGAAGGGTGCCGCGAAGAAGAAGCAAAAGAAAACACAGGTTAAGGAAATTAAATTCCGTCCTGTTACCGATATCGGCGATTACAACATTAAGTTGCGTAATATGGTGAAATTCCTGGAAGCCGGCGATAAGACTAAAGTAACGGTTCGTTTCCGCGGACGTGAAATGGCTCATCGTGATCTCGGTATGGTTATGTTGAAGCGCGTAGAAGCTGATTTAGCTGAATACGCCGTTGTTGAGCAGTTCCCGAAAATGGAAGGCCGACAAATGATCATGGTTATGGCCCCGATCAGTAAAGAAAAACAGTAACACGATTTTTGCGCACCCCTACAAGGAGGGCACTCTTGGGGGGTGTTTGATTAACCGTTATCAACGGAGATAAAGATGCCTAAGATCAAAACTAACAGCGGTGCTGCAAAGCGATTCCGCAAAAAGGCTAATGGCACTTTCAAGTGCAAGCAGTCGCATTTACGTCATATTCTGACCAAGAAGAGCTCTAAGCGTAAGCGTCACCTACGTGCAGGCGATATCGTAGAAGCATGCGATACACCTTCCGTTCGTAAAATGATGCCCTACGCTTAATTGGAGACTAGATAATGGCAAGAGTAAAACGGGGTGTAACAGCCCGTGCAAAGCACAAAAAAGTACTGAAAAAAGCGAAAGGTTATTACGGCGCACGTAGCCGTGTATATCGCGTCGCAACTCAGGCAGTTACAAAAGCAGGTCAGTATGCGTACCGTGACCGTCGTCAAAAGAAACGCCAATTCCGTCGTTTGTGGATTGTTCGTATCAATGCGGCAGCACGTATGTTTGATCTGTCTTACAGTCGCTTAATCAACGGTATCAACAAAGCTGGTATCGAAGTAGACCGTAAAATGCTGGCTGACCTAGCAGTACATGATATTGATACCTTTGGTAAGGTAGCAGAGCAGGCTAAAGCCGCCCTAGCTGCTTGATTCAATAGTATCGAGTCAAACTGAAAAGCGGGGAAAGGTGATGCCTTTCTCCGCTTTTTTGGTTTTAGAAAGACCAAAACGGAAGTTACTGGGAGTTTTTTTGTGAAACAATTACTGGAGCTCATGGGGCAGGCGCACGAAGAGATCGCTGCCGCTGCGGGTTTAGCAGCGCTGGATGAAGTGCGTGTTCGTTACATGGGGAAAAAAGGAATTCTAACTGAGCAGTTAAAGCAGTTAGGACAGTTACCCGCTGGAGAACGTCGTGAAGCAGGTCAGGAAATCAACAAGTGCAAGCAAGCACTGGCTGCCGCACTAGATGCGCGCAAAGAGAGCATGCAGGAAGAGGCGCTCAATGCGCGGCTTCAGGCTGAGCGTGTTGATGTCACACTGCCCGGGCGCGATAGCGATGCTGGCAGTCTGCACCCGATCACGCTGACGATTAAGCGCATCGAAGCTATTTTTGCACAGTTGGGTTTTGACGTTGTTGAAGGCCCTGAAATTGAAGACGACTTCCATAACTTTACCGCGTTAAATGTACCGGAGCACCATCCGGCTCGTGCCATGCACGATACTTTCTATTTTGATAGTGGTCTGCTGCTTCGCACGCACACCTCATCAGTACAGATTCACACCATGGAAGATCAGGAGCCACCGTATCGGGTGATTGCGCCGGGTCGTGTCTATCGTTGTGACTCCGATATTACACACAGCCCAATGTTCCATCAGGTTGAAGGCTTGATGGTTGATAAGGATGTGACTTTCGCTGATCTGAAGGGTGTTTTGGATGCCTTCTTCAAAGCCTTCTTTGAAGTGGATGAGCTACCTGTTCGTTTCCGTGCATCTTACTTCCCATTTACTGAGCCATCTGCCGAGACGGATATTCAGTGTGTATTGTGCCAGGGTGAAGGTTGCAAAGTCTGCAGTCATACCGGTTGGTTGGAAGTGATGGGCTGCGGTATGGTTCATCCGGAAGTGCTGCGCCATACAGGCGTTGATTCGGATAAATATACCGGCTTTGCCTTTGGTTTTGGTGTAGAGCGTTTAGCAATGCTGCGTTATGGCATTGATGATTTGCGTATTCTGTTTGATAACGATACACGCTTCCTACAACAATTCAGCTAAGGGGATAAACGAATGAAAGTCAGTGAAAAGTGGCTACGCGAATGGGTTAACCCCGCAATTGATGCCGCTGAAATTGGTAGCAAGCTTACCATGGCCGGTGTTGAGTTAGATGGTATTGAGCCGGTGGCTAATCCATTTACCAATGTGGTTGTCGGTCAGATTATTAGTGCAGAAAAGCATCCGGATGCTGACAAGTTGCAGATTTGTCAGGTTGACTGTGGTGGCGAAGAAATGCTTCAGATTGTCTGTGGTGCACCCAATGCCCGCGCAGGCTTAAAAGCGCCTCTGGCAATGATTGGTGCGGTTTTAGGCGATAGTGAGGGTAGTTTTAAAATTAAGAAGTCAAAGCTACGTGGTGTACCTTCTCATGGCATGTTGTGTTCTGCCAGTGAGCTTGGTTTAGCTGATAGCTCTGATGGTTTGTACGAGTTTGCAGCAGATGCGCCAGTCGGTACGGATGTTCGTGACTATCTGATGTTAGATGATGTCGTGCTGGAATTGGACGCTACGCCTAATCGCGCAGATTGCTTGAGCATGATTGGTATCGCTCGTGAAGTTGGTGTATTGACTCAGGCAGAAGTTACCGAGCCTGAGATCGTTGATGTTACCGAGTCATTGGATGAGGCCTTTCCGGTAGAGATTCAATCCACTGAAGGTTGCCAGCGCTATGCCGGACGTATTATTCGCAACCTCAATGTAAAAGCGGAAACGCCATTGTGGATGGTTGAGCGTTTGCGTCGTGCGGATATTCGTAGTCTTGGCCCGGTCGTTGATGTGACTAACTATGTATTGCTGGAATTAGGTCAGCCAATGCATGGTTTTGATCTGGATAAGTTATCCGGTGGTATTCAGCTGCGTCAGGGTAAAGCCGGTGAGCCACTGAAATTGCTTGATGGTCGTGATGTAAGTCTACGTGAAGATACGTTGGTTATTGCGGATCAGGAAAAAGCATTGGCACTGGCCGGAATTATGGGTGGAGAGCTAAGCTCTGTCACCGATGATACCAAGCATATCTTCTTAGAAAGCGCGTATTTTGTGCCTGAGAAAATTATGGGCAAGTCGCGTACTTATGGTTTGCATACTGACTCATCACATCGCTTTGAGCGTGGTGTGTCGCCAGACTTGCAAGTTAAGGCTTTGCAGCGCGCAACACAGTTAATCGTTGAGATTTGTGGTGGTGACGTTGGGCCGGTTAACGATGTGATTAGTAACCCAGAGTTGTTAACGCGCTCTGCAATTACTCTGAAAAAGTCCGACATCCTGCGTCACCTAGGCATTGAGGTCGATGCTGAGCGTGTAACCGATATTTTAACGCGCCTAGGTTGTGTGGTTGAGGTTTCGGATGCAGAGTGGTCAGTAGTACCTCCAGTATTCCGTTTTGATATTGCGCGTGAAGTGGATTTGGTTGAAGAAGTCGCGCGTATCTATGGCTACGACAAGGTTCCATCCCGGCTACGCCCAATGACACCACGCATTACCGCCGTTCCTGAAACTCAGGTTCGTGAAGATGTGTTGCGTCGTATTCTAGTTTCTGAAGGCTATCGCGAAGCGGTGACTTACAGCTTTGTGCCTGCTGAGATGGAATTGATGCTCAATCCTGCACACCAGCAGATTCGTTTGGCTAATCCGATTTCAGAAGAGTTGGCCATTATGCGTAGCACGCTGTGGTCTGGGTTGTTGCCGGCACTGGTTAAGAATCTTAACCGTCAGCAGACTCGCGTTCGCTTGTTCGAGATGGGCCTGAACTTTGTCAATGGTGAGTCAGGCATTCAGCAGCGCAAGCAGTTAGCTGGCGTCATTACAGGTACCTTGAATCCTGAGAACTGGGATACTAAAGCACGCGCTGTCGACTTCTTTGATATCAAAGGACACGTTGAGCGTTTGCTGGCTGAAGCTACTGAAACGAAGTATCACTTCGCAGCAGTCGCTCACCCTGCATTGCACCCTGGTCAGTCCGCACAGATCTTGGACAATGATCATGTTGTTGGCTGGGTTGGGTGCCTGCATCCGCGCCTTGAAAAAGCGTTGGGAATTTCTCAGAACGTGTATCTGTTTGAGATGGATCTGGATTACGTTTCGAAGAAGTCGTTGCCGGCTTATCAGAAACTGTCTCGCTTCCCATCCATTCGTCGGGATCTTGCCTTGATTTTGGATCAGTCGGTGACGGCTGCTGCGATTAGTCAGACGCTTGATATGGCGGGAATTGACGCGCTTAAGAGTCACGCAATCTTCGATGTATATCAAGGTCCTGGGGTCGAAGCAGGGCAAAAAAGCTTGGCTTTAGGCTTGATTTTCCAAGACTTTTCACGCACCCTAGAGGATGCGGACATCAATGCACATGTCGCTGAGATCGTGCAATTGCTGGAAAAGCAAACAGGTGCAGTACTTCGTTCGTGAAGGCGTATTGGCCCACTAAAAACTCTCAATTCTCGTAGGTGTAGGAGCTAAAGTAATGACATTGACCAAAGCAGAAATGGTCGAACATTTATTTGATGAACTTGGTTTAAACAAGCGTGAAGCCAAGGAGCTCGTCGAGATGTTTTTTGAGGAAGTGCGTGGTGCTTTAGAGCGCGGTGAAGGTGTGAAATTATCAGGTTTTGGTAATTTCACTCTGCGGGACAAGAATCAACGTCCTGGGAGAAACCCTAAGTCTGGCGAAGCAATCCCTGTAAGTGCGCGACGGGTGGTAACTTTCCGCCCCGGACAAAAACTGAAACAGCGGGTAGAACACTATGCTGGAACCGTCGAATAATCAGGAGCTTCCCCCAATACCGGGGAAGCGCTATTTCACGATAGGTGAAGTAAGCGAGTTGTGCGGCGTAAAGTCGCACGTGCTTCGTTATTGGGAGCAGGAATTTCCAAACCTGAACCCAATGAAGCGTCGCGGAAATCGCCGGTATTATCAGCGCCAAGATGTGTTGTTAATTAGGCAGATTCGCAGTTTGCTGTATGAGCATGGCTATACCATTAGTGGTGCGCGTCTTAAGTTGAGCGGTGAAGAAGCTGAAGATGATACAACCAAGTCTAAGCAGTTGATTCGTCAGTACATTACTGAGCTGGAAGAAATACTGAAGCTACTTAAGCAGTAGTAGTTAGGTTAGTATTCACCTCATGAGCGGCTTCAGCTTATTGCATTGAAGCCACACACTCATCGACCAACATTTTTACTTCCTCTTCTGACAGAAGTTCTTTCTGTGTGATCGCCAGATCGCATTGCTCTCTAATCAATATTTCACGTTCACTTAGAGCTTCAGGCGCGTCATCATTCAGGTGATTACTGTTGCGCTCAATACACTCCAAAACAGCTTGATCGAATTGCTCAGCAGGAATGCCGACATTAGTGGCAATGCTATGACACTGATCAACAATCTGTTCGATGTTGAGAGAAGCAGAGCCTAATATTTGAGAGTCTATGGCAACAGGCTCCTCATCCAGTAACTCTGGCTTAACGCCATTGCCTGAGTTGGGTGCTGTGGTTGTTGCCTGGCCGTCATTTTCGATCGTGGGAACCCCCAAGGGGAGGGTGCCGGTGGCATCTGTTTGTTTGACGAAGTCAGAAGTTGGATACTTGGGAGCAGCCTGATTAACCCAGTTGTACTTAATGCCGAAGTAAACGACAGAAAAGAACACGATAGCTGCTATAACCAGTGTCCAGAAAATCCATTTAAATTTCATGCAAACGCAACCTTGCCTATCCTGATCGGTAGAAAAGATAATTAGAGCAGAACGCGCGCTGATTAACCAGCGCAGCGACCATACTTTATTTTAATCAAGCTTCTCGTAGTAGCTTTTGGCTATTGCGGCGACGTGATTTTTGGTGATACTTGCGATCCTGTGGTGCTATTTTAGCATTAACCAATAAAAAGCCTGTTACGTTCTGCTTAATCCGGCTTAATGATTCCACTGTGCGCTTAATTCGGGCGGACTGTGTCTTCATATTGTTTTCATTGGTTACGATCAGTGTGCGAGTCGCTAGTGAGGACAATACTAGTGTCTCTGCAAGCCCTGATGCTGGCGCCGAGTCAATAATCACAAAATCAAAGCGTTGCGAAGCTTGTGAGACCAAGTAGGCCATTTTTTCACTACTCAACATGCGCATTGGGTCATCATCAAAGCCACCGGCAGTAATGACGTACAGATTTGGAATCGCTTTAATCGTCTTGGTGATACCAATCAGGTCGGTTTCATTGCCAAGATAATCGGTTAGGCCTACATCGTTTGGAATGCCGATTTTAGTGTGGATTGTTGGATGGCGTAGATCGGCATCAATCAATAGCACACGCATACCCATCTGAGCATAGGCACAAGCCAAGTTGCAGGCAGTAGTACTTTTGCCTTCTTCTTCCATGGCGCTGGTAATCAGTAACACCTGATCTTCACCTTGGTCGCTTTGGAAGCGCATATTTGCAGCAAACACTCGATAAGCTTCGGCGAACTGACTATTGGGCGCTGTTTTACAAGCTAGGGCCAGGTTGCGCTTTACCGCACGTTGTGGGCGAGGAATCATGCCCAGTACTGAGATGCCGGTAAATTTGTGCAAGTCATCTGGAGTCTTAATCGACTGATCAAGCGAGTCACGTAGGAATGCAAAACCAAGGCCCAGCAATACTCCGCCTAAAGTCCCAACCAAAATATTCAACTTTGGATTTGGACGGTATTTTTTGAATGGCTCACGAGCAGGGTCAATAATGCTGATATTGCTGGTATTTGAGTTGGCTGATGCTGCCACTTCAACTTCTTCCAGACGCTCCAGCAAGCCATTGTAGAGCTTACCACTGGAGTCTACTTCACGCTTTAGGGTGTTGTAGTTGATGCTATTGCCTTGCAGCGAGTAAAGCTCTTTATTAAATCCAGCCAGCTCGGAACGCAGTTTACGCTCCTGACGACGAGCAGACTCAAAGTCAGATTCTAGCGAGCCTCTGATGGTGTTCATCTCCGTTTGTAGCTTGGCGCGCGTATCATTCACTTGTTGCTGTAGGCGCTGCATATCGGGATAACCAGGTTTGAACAGCTTAAGCTTTTCCTGATACTCGCCTTCCAGTGCAACCAAACGGCCTTTCAGGCTAATAACGACCTGATTATTTAGTACAGTTGATACGGAACCAGTGTTTTGCATTTCACGGTACATACTTTCTGCAGCAGTGCGGCGTATTTCGGCTTGTACAAGTGCTGAGCTCAGGTCATTCAACTTTCTAACATAGCGGCTTTGGCCCGTATCAATGCTTAGAATGCCGTTCTTGTTGGAGTAATCAACCAATCGTTGCTCAGAGTCTTGCAGGCTTTGGCGGGCTTTCTCTAGCTCGCGGCTCAGGAACTCTTTGGCATATTCGCCGGTTTCACTTTTGGTATCAATCTGCAGTTGAATGAAGTTATTGATAACGCTATTAACTGCGCGCTGTGATTCACTCGGAGAGCTTCCCTCGTAGAATATTTTTACAAGATGCGTGCCATCAATCGGTTGGATTTGCAGATGCTTACCAAAAATCTCAGTAATATCTTCCTGACGTGGTGGTGCAGAGCTCGCAGAGGAATCTGTTTTGGTCAGCTTTGAAAAGTCTGGTAATGAGAATAATTTGAAGAATCCGGCCATGCTTTCTGGTGGTTCGCCAGCCGTTCTCAGGCTTTGTTCCAAGTTCTCTTGTGCGATGACTTTTTCTGCCAGCACACGGCTCTTCAGCATCTCATAACGAGTACGGAAGAAAGGGTCTTGCAGCGAGTCAACACTGGTTGTTCTGGCTTCAGTTTGCCCAAAGCTAACAACTTGCGGGCCTTCACGCTCAATCTGGATTGTCGCATGAGCAACATAGCTAGGCTTGGTGGAGAAGGTAAATAGCAAGGCAAACAGCAGTGTGAATAATGTTGTGAACAGTATTGTCCATTTGCGGCGGGCTAGAATCGCAAAAATATCACGCAAGGAGAGTTCTTTCTCCTGCGGTGGCTGCATAGCCTGTATGTGAGGGGCAGTTACGGGCGCGATATTCTGCGCCCCTGCCCGCTGGTGTACCGCCGGGACTCTTGACATGATGTGATCCTAATTCTTTATTATCTTCTCGTTAACGTTCTTCGGCCGAGGGGTATGGTATGTGGCTAAAGTTCGTCTTATGCGAATTATTGGAATAATATATTTACAATGTTAAGAGCAACGACTGTGTACGTAAACGATTTCTTGATGAATGGGTAGCGAGTGCTCAATCCTTCTGATCAAGGGTTGAGAAAATTGATTCGCAGCATCATTAAGCTCAGTGGATTGCCATCCGTTTGCACAATCAGGTCCTTTCCTTGTAGCTGATTGTTGAAGGTTGTGTTGAGCTCGAAGGTGGCTGTTTTAATCTTGCCATCCCCTTTGGTCACTAGTGCTCCCGTGTTGCCAGCTGCGCTGCTAAGCCATAATTTGGTTTGATTATCATCCTTGTAGCTTAGTTTGACTTGAACAGAGCAGCCACTCAAGCAGCGAGCTTTGATCAGCTCATCGTTTAAGTTAAATGTAAAGCGCTTGGATGCCCGTGCGGCATACTCATAATCAATTCCTGTAGGCAAGTAAAAGCCTTGTCCCCAGTATTTATCAGAAGCTGGCATACGAATTTTCACAGCAGGTTGGCTATCGCTGGTTTCGGTAATCCAACGCCCAAAGGAGCGGAAAGAAACACGATCTTGAGTGCGGCACTCGGCGCGTTGTGGGTATTCTGGCAAGCGATAATCAGCGACATAACGCTCACCCAGCAAGATAAAGGCATCTGGTGTGTTAGCGTGTTGCTTACCCATGGTTTTATCTAAATAGTGCAAAAAATCCTGCGTTTTATAAACAGGATCATCAAGCTTTTTCATGCCACGAGCAAACAGTAGAGAGTAGTTGCGGCGCATCTGTAGTGCCCTTAATGAGCTTACAAAAAACCGATATGACTGATTCTGATAGCTACCATGCTCTGCACGGACATAATCCAAATCCCCATAGAACTCATTTTCAGTTCCCCAGTAGCGTCCTGCGAAGCGGTCAGCAACGCGCTCATCCATATCTAGCGAGCAAGTACCATTGTTGGCTGGAGTGACCTGCATGCCATACACCTGTTGTATGTAACGCATCCAGTGCTCAACTTGGCCGTCACGATTACCGAGACCCTTTTCTAATACATAGCGGGCAATTTCCGGAATCTTTTGATTGTAAGGGTCGGCAATTGCTTCCCATGAAAACTGGTCAACGTTGTTAAAAGCGAGCTTCCAAACGTTTCTCGCAAAAGCCGCTGCATAAACATCAACAATGCGCTTGGTAGACGTTTCTAATATTTGTGGAGTTAGCCCAAAGTTATTTTGTGCTTCGCTTAGTTGGGTAGGGGACATATTAAATTCGCCCCAGCCATCTTTAAGTGCGAAGTTACGACAGTCGCCGCGGTACTCACCATCACCAATTCCCAATTGCACACCAACGACCTGTGCCTTTCCAGCAAACCGTTTCGCAAATTCTTTAATGTATGGCGTGAGTAGCTTGAGGTATTGGGAGTCCCAGAAAATCAGAGTGCCAGCTTTAGTGTGGCGTAGTTGGCTAAGCGCCCAGTCTGGCGTTTCACATTTTGAATAAGTTTCTAGACGCAACACAATTTGTTGGGCGGGGCGGTCTCTAATGGCACTTTCCAGTTCATCAAAGTTATAAACGCCTGGCGCGGGATTGGTTTTGTCCCAGCGGACAATGTGAAAATCAGCTGCAATATAGTCGTCGTCACCACGAGTTTCTGAGGCTAAACCTCCGAGCCGATTACGTTTAGCATAGCTTGGTAAGCGCCAGTCCATACCATTAATAACTTCAACATTAGCTGTGGCGACGGGCTTGGGTGCTGTTCTTGTTGTAGGTGCCTGCTTGCTGGCTACCGGTGCTGCAGTAGCTGGTGATATGGCTGGTGTTGATTGCCTTGTTATCCCGCTAGGGGTAACCACAGGAGCTTGCTGTTCAGTTGTGGAATGTGTTGTGTTGTTAAGCTGGTTCAGAAATTGTTCGTAACGATGATCTGGAATCAGTAGTGCAACGGTGATTAACAGCAGTAATGCACAAAGCATTAGAATAAACAGTAATGTTTTAATTGTTTTCATTATTAGTACAAGGTCATAGACAGCTTGTCCGTGATTCTAGCGTTGATCGTTGTTAGAAAGCTGAATGCCAGCAACCAGCGGTTGTATTTTGACGATGTTGGGTGGGTCGTAAATCCATCCTTCGGAAAAATAGCAGGTTTTATCAGGCTAGCTATTAGGCCTCTGCAAATCTGGGGTATCGTGTTTTGATATAAAAATAATTAAAGAAAACATACGCAATGGCCAGTCTCTTTAAAGTTTCACGTGCAAACGCTTCAATACCGATTGTGGTCGCACCACCGATGGGCATCGTGCATAAAATGACGTGGATGCTTTTATTGTTGATGATTTTCCTGATCCCATGGGGTGAGGGGCTTTACGATGGTTTAGCTAAAGTTGTCGCAATGCCGACACTGGCATTAACACTGCTAATGGTAGTGCTGCATGGCTCACATCGTGATTTTTCAGCATTCAACCTATTTGCACTGCTGCTGGCGGTTTGGTATCTAGTCGGGATTTGGTGGACGCCAGCCATGAGTTGGGGGCCGGAAATTCTGAAAACGTACTTCATGCTTATCATGATGTCGTTTATGTTTACCTACTTGATTAATATTCCTTATAAGTTTCGCTGGGCGTATCAGGCTTATGTCTGCGGGACTTTGACCGCAACCGGCATTATCTTTAACAATTTTTTAAACGGTGTGACCGGCCCTTATTACAACCGTTACACGGTTGAGCATATCGAAACCGATAATATGGCCATTATTCTGTCATTAGGTATTCCAATGGCGGTGTGGCTTTACACACAATATCGGCACCCACTGGCTAGGTTATTTAATGTTGCCAGCATTCCCATCATCTTCTACGGAATCTTTTTAACCGGTACCCGAACTGGTCTGGTCACGGGAGTGATCGGTTTAATGTATCTGGCATTCACACAACGCAAAGCGTCGTTCAATCTGAAAATGATTTATACCGGTGGTGTAATTGGGGGGGCGATAGGCGTTGTTAGTCTTGCGCCAGCGGCTTCGGTAGAGCGCATTTTCTCACTAGGTAAGTCTTTGAAGTCAGGGGATTTGAACTATCGGGAAGTTATTTGGCAGCACAGTATCGATGCGTGGAAGGACAGTCCGCTTTTGGGGAATGGAACTGGCTCATTAGGCGTAGTGCTAAACCCTTATCATGTTGAATTTGCTTGGGCGCACAACTCCTACGTGCAAATTCTGACTGAGAATGGGCTCATTGGCTTGGCGATTTATTTGCTGATGGTTGGTAGTTTGCTTTACTACGCGCTGAAGTGCGATATTGAAACAAAGTTCTTTTTGCTGACCTTATGGGTGACGATTGCGGTGTCCCAGATGACGCTTCACTCACAAAACCTGAAAGAAATCTGGTTTGTATGGGCGGTGATCGGCGCTCATGGTTTGTACTATTCGCGGAAAAGAGCGGCAGAGCAAACAGCGCTCAAGCAAGCCATGTATCGGGTGGCCTAGCTCATCCTAAAGCTTACATGACGCTTTTACGCTGATCTTTTTAGAAACCTGCCCGATAGTGTATCAGGCAGGTTTTGCTAACATTTATTCTGTGTAGCGACTCTGCAAGTAATCAAATACTGAGAACAATCCCATAGCTTCTCCACCGATCGGCCGTCCGGGGCGATCACGAATATTAAAGGCCATCAGATCAATATGTCCCCACTCAATATCATCATCCACAAATTCATTTAGATATAAAGCAGCCGTGATTGCGCCACCATAGCCACCAGACGTTGCATTCATCATGTCAGCAACAGTGCTTTTGAGTCCGCCAAAGTAAGGCTTATACAAAGGCAATTGCCAGATCAACTCTTCGCTTTTAATCGATTGCTGATGAATATCACGAGCTAACTCATCATGGTTGCTGAATAATACTGGCACTTCGGTGCCTAATGCCACGCGGGCAGCGCCAGTAAGTGTGGCAAAGTCCAGAATCAGATCAGGTTCGTCTTCACAGGCTTGCGTTAGCGCATCACAAAGTACTAGACGACCTTCGGCATCAGTATTGTCAATCTCGACGCTGATACCACTGCGGGTCACAATCACATCGCCAGGGCGAAAGGCATCGCCGGAAACAGCATTATCAACGGCTGGGATCAAGACTTCTAACGACACAGGAAGCTTAAGCGACATAATCAGCTTAGCAAGGCCAAGTACATGCGCCGCACCACCCATGTCTTTTTTCATTTGGCGCATTGAGGAAGATGGCTTCAGGTCTAATCCACCAGTATCAAAACACACACCTTTGCCCACTAAAATAAGCTTCTTATGCTCAGGGTCACCCCAATGCAATGACAGCAAGCGTGGAGCATGGTCGCTCGCGCGGCCAACAGCATGAATTGTTGGGTAGTTCTGCTGCAATAATTCATCACCAACTACTTCACTAAAGCGGGCATGATATTCCGTGGCTAGCGTGCGTAGCTCTTGGGATAAATGCTCTGGCATCATGTGGTTCGCTGGCATATTGATAAGATCGCGTACGGTGCATAGCGACTCATAAAAAGCCATCACGGTCGTTTTCATTGACTGAGGCAAATGAATTAATGCGCTGCGTTTATCCTTATCAATGAAGTGATCAAACTGGTAACAACCCAGTCCCCAACCAATCAGCGCTTGGGTCTGTTCGGCTTCGCTCCAGTTGCAATGCAGTTGGTAGCGCTTAGCGGGTAGCTTGGATGGCAGTCCAGCCAGCGCCCAGCGTCGCTCACCGGTTTCCGGAATGCCAATCAGTACTTCGCTTAAATCGCCGTGTTCATTGCTGATTAGACAAAACTCACCTTCGCCGGCCTGAAAGCCTGATTGTTTAATCCAGTTAGCAACGACCGGTTTAGAGAGCTTGATCAGTGAGTCGAGCTGGCTTTTTGGAACCGGCGTAAGTGGGATGTAGTCATGAGTGAGGTCACTGGTATAAGGCATAGTAGGTGCTCGGGTCAGGTTGTTGGCTTAATTGCTCAGCGCATTGTTTTGTTGGTATAGCGTATCAGTAATTGCCTGATACTCCGGATGTGATTGGTCAATAACACCTTGTCGCAATAACAGGTCAATATTGACTAAGTTGCAGTTATCTTTGAATTTATCGCTGGTTTCGACGATCTCCGCCATTTCTTTCAGTGACATCAATTGGAAAGACTCAACTTCGCCGTCGGTATTGTGCGGTACAAAGTCTTCGTCCAGCCACAGGTCATAAATGAAAATGCCATCATTGTTAATGCCGCGATGAGTGGCTGCGCAATAATGAATTTCACCTTCGAAGCTGGCGGTTCGAGCGACGGACTCTGGAATAGCGGCCTCTTCACCGGCCTCTTTTACTAAGTTATCGAGCAAGCCGATGCCCTCAGGTTGGCCACCAGCGACCATTTGATCTAATTGGCCCGGCCAGAAAGGTTTGCTTAATGAGCGCACCGCAACCCACACATAAACACCATCCGCTTTTTGCACCAGACCATTCATGTGAATGCCGTAGCCCTTAATGCCAAGAAACGCGACAGCGGCCCGCTCGATCAACATCATCGAGTTACCGCCAAAGGTCGTACTAATGCTGTATTGCTCACCGACCCATGAATCGATTACGCCTTGCTGGTGCAGGCTGCGCATAATGGGGTCAACTGCCTGAGTGCGAGCTTCCGGAGTATCCAGAGCTGGATTCAGGTACAAACCTTCGCCATCAGCATCAAACACCTCAGGCCAATCCAACAGATGACTAATGTGATTTTTATGGGTTAAACCGTAACACTGTTGACCAATGTAGAACGGTAAAAAGTCTTCAGCTGCGAATTGATTGCATTGCCGGATATGTCTTAGATAGCCCATAGTTATTGCATTTCCGATTTTGAAACATACAAAAGTACCTTATCCAGCCAGCGGGTGGGGAGAATTCTGCGCAAAGTCCCAAATAAGTAAGTGGGGAAGGTGACGTAATAACGAGGCTTTGGCTTGTTACTTTCCAATGCATGAATGACTTTTGCCAAAACGGCCTCGGGCGGTAGTGTAAATGGCGCGCTGGGGCCAACGGTTTCCATGCGTTTTATTTGTCGCTGATACTGTTTGCGGTGAACGCTGCCTTCGATATCAATATTCGCTTTTAAGGCTGCCAGAGAGTTGGGGCGAAAATGGCTAGTGACCGGGCCTGGCTCGATCAAGCTAACGTCAATCTTAGTGCGGTGAAGTTCTAAGCGCAGCGTGTCGGCAAAACCTTCCATGGCAAACTTGCTGGCATTGTAAGCGCCACGATATGGCAGAGTGATTAGGCCTAACACGGAGCTATTAAATAAAATTCGCGCAGCACTTTGTTTTCTGAGTAAGGGGATCAAGCGATTGGTCAGTTCCATCGCGCCAAACACATTGGTAGCGAATTGCTTTTCCATGGCTTCTCGGCTTAAGTCTTCAACAGCACCGGCTTGTCCGTAGCCGGCGTTATTGAATACCGCATACAGCTCGCCATTGCATAAGGTTTCAATGGTCTCAACGGCATTGATAATGCTGTTTGAATCACTGACATCCAGCACAAAGCTTTCTAGCCCTTCTTGCTGTAGGCGCGCTACATCGTCAGGCTTTCGAGTGGTTGCCAATACGCGGTAGCCTTTGGACTGCAAGCCTTTGGCCACGCAGTAGCCGATGCCACTTGAGCATCCTGTAATCAGTATAGTTTTCATGCGGATAATCCTACCAGAAAGTCCTTTAGAAAATCAGTAACAGATCATTGCTACGAGCGATGGTATTTAAACATCAGAGAGGAGGTGAGGGTGTTACAAAGGCGGATTTAGGTGGTGAGCAGTAAACGGGAGATTTGCGCCCGACGTGGGGTATCGGACACAAACCAGATGACATAGGCTTTAGTAAGCACCTTTGCCATGAAAAATAACGGTGACAGTTTTTAGCATCAATACGAAGTCGGTGTGCAACTTCCAGTTTTCGATGTAATAACAATCAAGACTTACACGCTCACGATAGGTGACATCATTTCTGCCGCTAACCTGCCAAAGACCTGTCATACCCGGACGGGCTGAGAGATATTTTTGAGTCAGTGCGCCATAGCGTGGTAACTCATCAGGCACAACCGGACGTGGGCCAACTAAGCTCATGTCGCCTTGCAGTACATTGAATAACTGTGGCAACTCATCCAAGCTGGTCTTGCGCAGAAAGTTACCAATCGCCGTAATGCGAGGATCATTCTTCAGTTTGAAGTCATTTTCCCATTCTTCACGCGCTTTAGGGTCTGCTGCTAATACTTCTTCCAGGCGTTGCTTGGAGTTCATCACCATGCTGCGAAACTTGTAACATTTAAAGGTTTTTCCGCCGTAGCCAATCCGTTCTTGTTTATAGATGCTTGAGCCACCGTCGCGGCGAATCAGCAGTGCAATAATGGCCAAGATAGGGGAAAAAATTATTATTAATACTAGTGATCCAATACAGTCCACCGTTCTTTTTAGCATATTATTGCCAAGGTCTATACTGGAGCCCTTCCATTGAGCCGTCACTTTTTCCATTGTCTATCCTCGTAGATAGTTATAATTTGAGGGGTGGGGGTAGTAGGTTTTTCGCTATAGTTAATTCAGCTGCCGTTAATTTGGAATGCATTTACTATCAGACGGTAGCGAAAAGGGAGCCGGATGGTCGGTAGGTGATTTTGTACTCAGAGAGAGTGCTTAAACTCTGCGCGACGAGAGTGTGTAAAGTGTGCGCTAGAGGGAGCGCTGGCGTGACGTTAACGGGCGAGTAATAAAGTATTTTGGTTGCTTCTATAGCCTTGAAAAGTCTATGCTTCGCGCCAATATTTCAGTGACTGAAGTTCTATTGTATTTTTTGAGGTTAAGCATGCCAATTTACGAATATCAATGTGCCGAGTGCGAGCATTCCGAAGAGTTTATTCAGAAAATAAGCGATGCACCGCTAACCGTTTGTCCTGCCTGTGGCAAGCCAGCGTTAAAGAAGAAGATTGCGGCAGCGGGCTTCCGTTTAAGTGGTAGCGGCTGGTACGAGACAGATTTTAAAAGTGGAAAGAAAAAGAATTTAACGGATAGTGGGGGCTCTAAAGAAAGCTAGAGCCCCGCGGGGTAATGCGTTGATGGTTTAGCTGTATTGCACGCGATCTAGCATGCTTTGGTGCATGGCTTTCGTGTTACAAGCCAATACTGTTGTTGTGTCTAACGTCAGTACATTGCCAGACAAATCCGTAAAGCAGCCGCCTGCTTCGTTAACAATAACGGACAAGGCGGCGATATCCAGAATGTTTACATCTGATTCGATAATGATGTCGATCTTGCCACTGGCTAGCAGGTGGTAGTGGTAGAAGTCACCGTATCCGCGAATGCGATGCACATCCTGAATCAGTCCACCAAGCGTTTGCCACTGTGGCTTGCCTGCGATAGTCGCGATATTACCCAGCGATAATGTGGATTTACTTAGCTCTTGAATGTCGCTGACCTGTATTTTTTCACCGTTAAGCCAAGCGCCTTGGCCTTTTTCCGCATAGGCCATTTCTTTAAAGCCTGGCGCGTTTGAGACGCCGACAATCAGCTCACCTTTATACATCAGTGCAATTTGAGTAGAGAAGAAAGGGTAGCCGCGCACAAAGCTCTTGGTGCCATCAATGGGGTCGATTAACCAGTTGTAGTCCGCATCTTCATTTACTTTGCCGGTTTCCTCACCAAAAAAGCCATGGTCAGGGAATGCATTCAAAATGATCCGCTTGATGGTTTCTTCCGTTTCGACATCCGCAATGGTGACGGGGCTTTGATCGGGTTTAATTTCTACTTCAAACTCGCCGGCATAGTACTTATCAATAACCAGTTGGGCGGCTTGAGCGGCTTCGATCGCTGTTTTCAGAAACGGTGACATGCTAAAATTCCTTAGATAAATTGGCTGCGGTATTATACTGAAAATAATGACAAATGCGTGCCTGTTCTGCCATTGCAGATTTGGCTGCACAATTGATAATTTTAATTACTGAGATAAATGCATGAAATTTTTAACCGGATTAGCGGCTGTAGTATTACCTCTGACACTGACCGCAGTGAGTGCGCAAGCTTTGTATGGCCCACATGAGCACGGCACCATGGCGGTTGCAGTGACTAAGCAGGACTCAATGATCACCTTCAAGATGGCTATCCCATCGATTGACTTGCTCGGCTTTGAAGATTCTCCGGAAGGCGTGGAGCGTCAGCAATGGCTTAACATGCAGTATGAAAAGCTGTATCAGGAGTCTGCATTACCAGCTTTATTTAAGGTCTCTCCGGCGGGCGTTTGTGTGCCAAATAGCTCACATATGGAATCAGATATGTTGACCTATCATAAGCACGAAGATGACGATCATGAGCATGCCGATGAAGAAGATGGCTCGCACAAGGTGGGTGATGCTGATGGTCATAGCGACTTTGAGCTAACGTATGTGTATGACTGTTTAGACTCTTTGAAAAGTATACAAATCACCTTTGCTGAAGTATTCCCAAGTATTAAAACGGTTGATTTCTATGGCGGCGGCGACTTTAACGGCAAAATCGTGCGTTCAAGTCCGGCGGATGACGCTATTCTGACTAGTGACGATTTATAACAGCCCAAGGGCTTGAGGTAAGCAGCACTTGGATACTCAGCAGCGAATTGAAAGCTTCTTGGATGCACTGTGGTCGGAGCGCGGCCTCAGTCAAAACACGCTCGCGGCTTATGGACGTGATCTTAAAGCGTGGGGAGAGTGGCTGGAAAAAGAGCCCAAGCTCACGTTGACTGAAGCCGATAGTGTGAATGTGCAGCAGTATCTGGCTTTTCGCGGTAAAGCGGGGGCTAAGAGCAGCAGTATGGCGCGTGTGTTATCCAGTTTGCGGCGATTTTATCGTTACCAAGTGCGCCAAGGCACGGTCAGCGAAGACCCTACTTCACTAATTGATGCGCCGCGCATTGGTCGCAGTTTGCCCGGTTCGCTGTCAGAGACTCAGATCGATCTGCTGCTGGAGGCGCCCGATATCGAAGACATGTTAGGGCTGCGAGATCGGGCTATGCTTGAATTGCTATACGCCACTGGTTTACGAGTATCCGAATTAGTGACGCTAAGCTTATCGCAGATTAATTTGCAAATGGGTGTCGTCAGAGTGATTGGTAAAGGCAGTAAAGAGCGATTGGTGCCTTTGGGTGATGTGGCGGTTGATTGGGTGAATGAATACTTCAGTGTGTCACGTCCGGAGCTGATGCGAGGTCATGGCGTTTGCAATGATGTCTTTGTGACTCGGCGCGGTGCAGGGATGAGTCGTCAGGCATTTTGGTACCTAATTAAGCGCTATGCCGTACTGGCCGGTATTGAACAAACGCTGTCACCACATACCTTGCGGCACGCTTTTGCGACACATTTATTGAACCATGGGGCTGATTTAAGAGTCTTACAAATGTTGTTAGGCCATAGCGACCTGTCAACCACTCAGATTTACACGCACATCGCACAAGCGCGTCTGCAGGAAGTTCATCAGCTGCACCACCCCCGCGGCTGACTATTAAATGACGGTAATGGTTTTAATGTATCCATTCAGCCTGCTGACAGCGTATTCTGATTAACGTATTTAAAAAAACAGGGTATTAAAACTAACAATGATTAATTTAAAACAATTGGCACTGACAATCAGTTTTTGTCTGGTTGCGGGAATAAGTTTTGCGGCTGAGTCGACGACTAAAGCAGTTGATTCAGATGCGGTGGCACAAAAGCTGAATGAAGTGCTGATTAAGACGTTTAAATCACCGCCAGATTCAGTTGGCGAAAGTCAGATTCCGGGCCTGTATCAGGTCATGTACGGTACAGAAATCGTTTACCTGAGTTCCGATGCGAAGTACTTTATTAGTGGCGACTTGTTAGACCTGCAAACCCGTCAAAACATGTCTGAGCTGGCTCAGCGTGATGTTCGTAAAAAGATGATGGATGAGTTTACGGGTAAGCCGGTTGTCTTTAAAGCGAAGGATGAGAAGCACGTATTGCGCGTATTCACCGATATTGATTGCGGCTACTGCGCTAAATTGCATCGTGAAATCGAGCAGATTAATGACAAGGGCATCACTGTTGAGTACTTGGCGTTTCCACGTGCCGGTTTGAACTCACCGTCTTACGATAAAATCGTTAGCGTGTGGTGTGCAGATGACCAGCAGGCAGCGATGACTAAGTCAAAAGCCCGTCAGCCAGTTGAAAACAAAACCTGTGCTAACCCTGTCAAAGATGCTTACGAGTTAGGCCAGCGTTTAGGTGTAAACGGAACCCCTGCATTATTGACTGAAACAGGTCAGCTAATTCCAGGTTATATGCCTGCAGATCGTTTAGCAGCCATGTTGGATGCTGATGCGCCAAAGACCGTTTTTAACCAGTAACAGAGCAATTCGCTTTAAATTATTTGAGGGCTTAGGTATACTCGGATTTTAGCATTACACGATACAGGAGAGCGTCGTCACCTAGTGTGTACGGCCGCCGAAGACGCAATTCCGCCCGGAAACGCTCAGGCATAAAAGACTGTTGGATGTGCTAACTCTGGAGAGTGAAGCGGTAACCGCTTCTACCGAAGGGCTTAACCTGTGCTGTCAGCGCAGGGAATATCTCAGGTATCAGGACAGAGGGGCGGCAGATGATAAAACATCTGCCGCCCCTTTTTTATGGAGACTGATACCGATGACACAGCGTACTGCACTATACGATCACCACTTACAAGCTGGCGCAAAGATTGTTGATTTTGCTGGATGGGAAATGCCGATTCACTACGGCTCGCAAGTTCAGGAGCATAATCAAGTCAGAACTGCAGCGGGTATGTTTGATGTCTCGCACATGGTGGTTGTTGATATCACTGGTGCTCAATCTCAAGCATTTCTCCGTTACCTGCTAGCCAATGACGTTGCCAAACTCAAAACTTCCGGAAAAGCCCTGTACAGCGCCATGCTGAATCCTGAAGGTGGCGTGATTGATGACCTGATTGTTTATTACCTCAATGACGAGTTTTACCGCGTAGTCGTGAATGCCGGTACGCGTGATAAAGACCTTGCTTGGCTAAATCAGCAAAGTGGCGCGTTCGATGTCACTATTACCATTCGCGATGACTTATCTATGTTGGCTGTTCAAGGCCCGGATGCGATCAAAACTGTTCAGTCCTTATTGCCTGAATCAAGCCTTGAAGCGGTTTCTGCTCTAGGTGCATTTTATGCGGCTGAAGCGGGTGACTACTTTGTGGCACGCACGGGTTATACCGGTGAAGATGGCTATGAAATCATGGTGCCTAATGAGCAGATTGGCTCATTCTGGGATCAGTTGTTGGCCGCTGGCGTAGCGCCGATTGGTTTAGGGGCGCGTGATACCTTGCGTTTAGAAGCGGGTATGAACTTATATGGTTCCGATATGGATGACAGCACGTCACCATTGATCTCCGGCATGGGCTGGACGATTGCATGGGAGCCAGCAGATCGTAACTTTATTGGCCGTGATGCGATTCAAGCAGAGCGTGAAGCAGGTGTTCAGCAAAAACTGGTCGGACTGGTATTGCTGGAAAAAGGGGTGCTTCGTGGTCATCAAAAAGTGCATTGCGTAGCCGGTGAGGGTGAAATCACTAGTGGTACCTTCTCGCCAACCTTAGGCAAATCGGTTGCCTTGGCTCGTGTGCCTGTTGGCATTAGCGATACTTGCGAAGTTGAAATTCGTGGTAAGCGCTTGGCGGCTCAAGTCGTGAAGCCAGTATTCGTTCGACATGGGCAATCCCAGCTCTAAGCTTATATAATAACCCCTTTTGACTGGTGGCATCCGCTACCAACTATCCTATGGAGATACACAATGAGCAACCTTCCAACTGATCTGAAATATGCCGCTTCCCACGAATGGGTTAAAAGCAATGATGATGGCACTGTGACTGTCGGTATTACTGATCACGCACAAGAATTACTGGGTGATTTAGTATTTGTTGAGCTGCCAGAAGAAGGCGCTGAGCTGACTGCAGGCGAGCAGTGCGCCGTGGTTGAGTCTGTAAAAGCAGCATCTGATGTTTACGCGCCAGTTTCTGGTGAAGTAGTTGCGATCAATGGCGATTTGGATGGTGAGCCTGAGCTAGTGAACACGGCACCGTTTGAAGGTGGTTGGATGTTCCGTGTGAAGCTGTCATCGCCAGAGCAATTAGACGATCTGATGGATGCGGATGCATATCTTGCTTCGCTTGATGCTTAAGTCAGTCAGTTTAAACCCGACACAAAGGTAATTTATGAATAATTCAGCCCAGTATTCTCTGCAAACACTTGAGCAGTCCGATGACTTCGTTTCTCGCCACATTGGTCCGAACGACACCGATGTGCAAACGATGCTTGATGCCGTTGGCGCAAGCTCGTTGGATGAGCTGGTCGGCCAGACTGTGCCAAAACAAATTTTGCTGAAAGAGCCATTGGCGCTGGAACCGGCGTGTACCGAGCAGGAAGCTTTAGGCTATCTGCGCGGTTTGGCAGATCAGAACCAAGTCAATACTTCATACATTGGTATGGGGTATTACGACACGATCGTGCCACCGGTTATTTTACGTAATGTGTTGGAAAATCCGGGTTGGTACACGGCGTATACGCCTTACCAGCCGGAGATTTCGCAAGGCCGTTTGGAAGCCCTACTGAACTACCAGCAAATGGTGATGGATTTAACGGCCATGGACATTTCCAATGCTTCTTTGTTGGATGAGGCCACGGCTGCTGCTGAAGCAATGGCACTGTGTAAGCGTTCTAACCGTATTAAAAGCAATGCATTTTTTGCGGATAAGCAAGTGCATCCGCAAACCTTAGATGTACTTAAAACCCGTGCACAATACTTTGGCTATGAGCTAATTATTGGTGATGCGGCAACAGAATTAGCCAATCACGAAGTGTTCGGAGTATTGCTGCAATATCCAAATACGACAGGTGCGGTGGTTGATATTGAGCCCCTAATCACGCAGGCGCATGAGCAAAATGCTCTAGTGTGTGTGGCAGCTGATTTAATGAGCTTGCTGGTATTAAAAGCACCGGGTGAAATGGGTGCGGATGTGGTGCTGGGTTCTGCGCAGCGCTTTGGTGTACCGATGGGCTTTGGTGGTCCACATGCGGCATTCTTTGCGGTTCGCGATAAATTCAAACGCACCATGCCGGGTCGCTTGATCGGTGTATCGGTCGATAGTAAGGGCGACACCGCGTTACGTATGGCATTGCAAACTCGCGAGCAACATATTCGCCGCGATAAAGCGACCTCCAATATTTGTACAGCGCAGGCGTTGCTGGCAAATATGGCAAGTTTTTATGCGGTCTATCATGGGCCAGAGCGTTTGAAGCAAATCGCTGGACGCATTCACCGCATGACAAGCTTGGTGGCACTGGGCTTGCAGCAAAAGGGTATCACGTTATTAAATGATACGTGGTTTGATACCTTAACGTTGGTGCTGGGCGACAAGCGCGATGCGGTTTATCAGGCAGCCTTAGCGCAAGGCATCAACCTGCGTTTGCTGGATGATGACAAGCTGGGCGTGAGCTTTGATGAGCGCAAAACCCGTGCAGACATTGAATTATTACTGACTGTTTTATTGGGCGATAACCATGGTTTATCCATTGATGCGCTAGACAAGCAGTGCATGGAGCAAGCTGAAGCTGGTATTCCAGCGGCTTATCAGCGTGAAAGTGAATACCTGACGCATGCGGTATTTAACTCTTATCACTCTGAAACAGAGATGCTGCGCTACCTAAAGCGCCTTGAAAATAAAGATTTCTCACTGACGCATGGCATGATCCCTCTGGGCTCTTGCACCATGAAGTTGAATGCGACCAGTGAAATGCTGCCGGTGACTTGGCCTGAGTTTGCCGATATCCACCCGTTTGCACCGAAAGATCAAACCGTCGGCTACCGCACCATGATTGCGGAGCTGGATGCTTACTTAGCGGAAGTCACTGGCTACGATGCAATTTCCATGCAGCCTAACTCTGGCGCGCAAGGTGAGTATGCAGGCTTGGTGGCAATCAGCCGTTATCATGCCAGTCGTGGCGAAGCACATCGTAATGTGTGTTTGATTCCAAGCTCGGCGCACGGGACTAATCCTGCTTCAGCGGCAATGGCTAGCTTGAAAGTGGTGATTGTTGAGTGCGATAAAAATGGTAACGTGGATTTGAATGATTTCCGCGCGAAAGCGGAACTGCATTCTGAAAACCTGTCATCGGTGATGATTACCTACCCATCCACCCATGGTGTATTTGAAGAAGCTGTGGTTGAGTTGTGTGAAATCACTCATAAGCACGGCGGTCAGGTCTATATGGATGGCGCGAACTTAAACGCGCAAGTTGGTTTATGCAAACCGGGTAAGTTTGGCTCTGATGTATCGCATCTGAATTTGCATAAGACATTCTGTATTCCTCACGGTGGTGGTGGGCCGGGTATGGGACCGATTGGTGTAAAAGCGCATTTGGCACCTTTCTTATCCAGCCACGTTGTAAGCTCAGTCGATGGTAAGCAGCCAGAGAATAGTGCTGTGTCTGCTGCCCCTTATGGTAGTGCGGCCATCTTGCCAATTTCCTGGGTTTATATTAAACAGATGGGAGCGCAGGGTTTAAAACGTGCAACTGAGTTGGCGATTTTGAATGCGAACTACATCAAGCATCGCTTGGCACCGCATTACCCTGTTTTGTTTGAGGGAGCACAAGGTCGGGTTGCACATGAGTGTATAATCGATATACGTCCTTTGAAGGCTGCGTCTGGTATTTCGGAAGAAGATATTGCTAAGCGCTTAATCGATTACGGTTTCCATGCTCCAACCATGTCATTCCCGGTGGCGGGTACTTTAATGATTGAACCGACTGAGTCGGAGTCATTAATGGAAATCGACCGTTTCTGTAATGCGATGATTGCCATTCGCCAAGAGATTAGTCAGGTAGAGTCGGGTGAGTGGCCGGCTAATGATAATCCTCTAGTGAATGCACCGCACACGCTGAAAGATTTGACCAGCAATTGGGAGCATCCATACGCACAAGAATTGGCTGTTTTTCCTAAGGGTGTATTGCATTGCAGCAAATACTGGCCTACTGTTGGTCGCGTTGATAACGTATTTGGCGATCGTAATCTGGTGTGTTCTTGCCCGGGAATCGACGCTTACCGATAAGTCTTTAAGCGTAAACAGAGTGCTGAATTGATGGCTGATAGTAAAAATCTAGGATTGAAACGTCTGGTAAATGCCTTTGGATATTCCATGAAGGGATTAAAAGCCACTTACCAGGGTGAAGAGGCGTTTCGGCAAGAGGTTTTTGTACTATTATTAGCTATCCCTTTGGCGCTGTGGATTGCCTCAGATGCAATCGAGTTGATTCTATTGATCGGCAGTGTGTTACTGGTTTTGGTGGTCGAGTTGTTAAACTCGGCCATTGAAGCAGTTGTTGATCGATTTGGTGGGGAAATGCACGAACTATCAGGGCGTGCAAAAGATATGGGATCAGCTGCCGTTTTATTGATTTCGATCAATGCAGGCTTGGTCTGGCTGCTGATATTGTTCCGCTGATAGAATGCAAGCCATCGGGGTTAGCATTTAGTAATTCAATGCTTTTCATCATTCCTATGAATTTTTGCGATATTAGGGAAGTATATCCCGCGTTCCTAAAGACAGATATAGATGAAGTGTTGTATTCTTGCCGCCCTGAAAACGTTCAATTGTTATGAGTGTAAGAATCTAGCACTTATTCGGCTACGGATTAATTAAATTGAGGTAATAGCATGGCTCATAGTACTGCCGGCTCGCTTGAGCAATATAACTATGACATTGTAAAAAAGTTCGCAATTGCATCCATCATTTGGGGTGTACTGGGGATGACTACCGGGGTCTGGATCGCTTCAGAACTTGCGTGGCCGTTTTTGAATTTCGATATCGCACAGATCACATTTGGTCGTCTGCGTCCGGTTCATACCAGTGGTGTAATTTTCGGCTTTGGTGGTAACGCACTATTTGCAACGTCGTTTTATGTCGTTCAACGCACTTGTCAGGTTCGACTGGCAGGTAGCAAATCAGCCCATAGTTTCATGTTCTACGGATGGAATTTGGCTCTGATCATCGCCGGTATCGGCTATACCATGGGTATCACTCAGGCGCGTGAATACGCAGAGCCAGAGTGGTATGTGGATATCATGATTGCGGCAGTCTGGGTGGTTTACTTCCTGGTCTTCACAATGACGATTATGCGTCGTAACCAACCGCACATTTATGTCGCGAACTGGTTCTATATGGCGTTTATTCTCGCGACTGCAATTCTTCATATTTTCAACAACTTGGCGATGCCAGTCAGCTTCACTAGCACTAAGTCTTACAGCCTGTTCTCCGGAGCACAGGATGCAATGACACAGTGGTGGTATGGGCACAACGCAGTAGGATTTTTCCTGACAGCAGCGTTCCTAGGCATGATGTACTACTTCGTACCGAAGCAGGCGGGTCGTCCGGTTTATTCGTATCGTTTATCGATCGTTCACTTCTGGGCGCTGGGCTTCATGTACATGTGGGTAGGTACTCACCATCTACACTGGACTGCGATTCCTGATTGGACCTCATCACTGGCAGCGGTTTTCTCAATCCTGTTGTTGATGCCATCTTGGGGTGGAATGATCAACGGTATTATGACGCTATCTGGCGCATGGGATAAGTTACGTACTGACCCAATCATGATGTTCATGATCACTGCATTGTCATTCTACGGAATGTCGACTTTTGAAGGCCCGATGATGGCGCTGAAAGAAGTTAACGCACTCTCTCACTACACTGACTGGACGGTAGGACACGTACATTCTGGTGCGTTGGGATGGGTTGCTCTGATTACTATTGGTTCGTTCTATCACATGATCCCAAGGCTTTGGAACACAGAGCTATACAGCACGCAATTGGTAAGAATTCACTTCTTCATTGCGACACTGGGTATCATTTTGTACATCACGGCAATGTGGTCCTCTGGTATCGGCCAGGGCATGATGTTGCGCGAGTTTGATGAATACGGAAACTTGGCCAATACCTTTATTTCAACCGTAACCTTTATGCATGCTCCGTTAGTGGCTCGTGCAATCGGTGGAATGTTCTTTGTAAGCGGGATGTTGATTATGGCTTTCAATATCTATATGACCATTAGTTTGGCAAAGCGTGAGTCTGCGACTTCGCTCGGACAAACGGCTAACGCATAAAGGAAGCTGGAATAAACATGAAACTGAAACACGAAATTTTTGAAACGAATATCGGCGTACTGATTGTCTTCACTTTGATTGCGATCAGTATCGGTGGATTGGTTGAAATCACACCATTATTTTACATCAACGACACGGTCGAAGATGTGCGTAATGCGGATGGTACTCAAGCGGTCAGACCTTATTCGCCTTTGGAGCAACGTGGCCGGGATATTTATACTCGTGAAGGTTGCTACAACTGTCACTCGCAAATGATTCGTCCGTTCCGTGATGAGGCGCTGCGTTATGGTCACTATTCACTAGCAGCAGAATCTCAGTACGATCACCCGTTCCAATGGGGTTCAAAGCGTACTGGTCCTGATCTGGCTCGCGTAGGTGGTAAGTACTCTGATGCATGGCATGTAAAGCATTTGGTTCGCCCTCGTTCGGTTGTACCTGAGTCGATCATGCCTAACTACCCTTGGTTGCTGGAAGACGATCTGGACTATTCTGATATTCAGGAGCGTATGGTTGCTCTGAAGAAGGTGGGTGTTCCTTACTCACTGACTAAAGAAGAATACGATGCGAACGTGAAGAAATTCGGTCAGACCGTTGCGGATAAGTTAGACATCACTCGTGCAGATCAGAATCTGATTAATGATGCTCAAAACTTTAATCGTGATGGTATTCCTGAGCGGATTACGGAAATGGATGCCTTGGTTGCTTACTTGCAAGTGTTGGGCACCATGATCGACTTTAAGGCTCACGATGAGCATGAGTTTATTAAAACCCGATAATCATTGTGATGGAGTGTGGCCGGAATGAATGAGATATTTATGTGGTTTACTGATCTGGGAAATAGCAAGGTTGCTGCAGTTGTAATCTTCTTCCCATTGTTCATCGGTATGCTGCTGTATGTGTATACCGGCAAGCAACGGAGTGAGCGATTGGAATCGTATAAAAATATTCCTCTCGATGATGACAAGAATGATACAGCCCAGAAAGGTGGTAGATAATGATTGATAAAGACCCCATTACCGGCGCTAAAACGACGGGCCATGTTTGGGACGAGAACATTCAGGAGTTTAGTAATCCGTTGCCTCGTTGGTGGTTGTGGACTTTTTACGCGACGATGGTGTTTGCCCTAGTCTATTGGATTATGTATCCATCTTGGCCAGTAGCTGGAAGCTTCCTCAAAGGTTTCAACACGATTACCTATCAGACTGATGCAGGTGAAGAGGTTGTTTCTCACTGGAACACGCGTGCGCTATTAGCCAAAGATATGCAGACCGGCAAAAGCGCCATGGCGCAAAAAGGCTACTTAGAAGTTATCGCTAACAGCAGCTACGAAAATATTGCTGAAGATGCTGACAAGCTAGCGTTTGTTGAGTCTTACGGTAACGGTGTATTTGGTGAATACTGTGCGGCTTGCCACCAAAGTGGTGCTGGCGGCGTGGTGGGTGCTTATCCTAACCTGATCGATGATGATTGGTTATGGGGTGGTGACGCCCACGATATTGAAACAACATTGAAGATTGGTCGTAACGGCTTTATGCCAGCGTACGAAGAAACCTTTAATGAAGAGCAGTTAACTCAGGTTGCCAGCTATGTGTTAAGCATGTCCGGTGACAATGGCGATGAGCCAGAGTTAATCGCAGCAGGTGAGAAGATTTTCCAAGGCCAGGAAGGTGGTTGCTACTACTGCCATACCCCAGCTGGAACGGGTATGAAATCTCAAGGTTCGGCTAATTTGACAGACAAGATCTGGACGATTGCCAATGTACCTGCTGCTGAGACTTACCCTGAGCGTTTGGCATTAGTTAAGCAGGTTATTCACAATGGTGTTAACCGTGTGATGCCAGCTTGGAGTTCTCGTCTGAGTGATACTGAAATCAAAGTGTTGACCGCTTATCTGCTGAACAAGCGAGCAGGCGGCCAGTAACAACTAGACAATAGACTTACTGCGGGGTGACGCCGTTGCCCCGTAGATAAGTCGTGCGGTGATTGAAATGAACGAAGCACCTTTGCAATTCGTTGAATATCAGAAGATCATTGAGCCACGTTCCGTCAAGGGACGCTTCCGCAATATCAAAACTGTTATCCTTATTCTGGCCTATCTGGTCTATTTCTTACTGCCATGGATGCCATGGTCACGTGAGATTGGTCCCAATCAAGCAGTTGTGTTTGATCTGGCGAACCATAAATACTACCTGTTTAATATGGTGTTTCACCCGCAGGATATACTGACGTTGGCAGCGTTATTGTTCCTGGCAGCGGTGCTATTGTTCTTTGTGACGACCGTTGCAGGGCGTATTTTCTGTGGCTTTTTCTGCTTTCAGACAATCTGGACGGATGCGTTTCGCCTGATTGAGCAAAAGATTCAAGGCACGAGGGTTACACGGCTACGGTTGAAGAAACAGCCATGGGATCGGGAGAAGATTCTAAAAGTTGGCTCGACACATTTCTTTTGGTTGCTGCTGGCATTCTGGAGTGGTTTTACCTTTACGCTGTACTGGGCGGAAGCGCGTGTTTTAATTGTTGAGTTCTTCACTGGACAAGCGCCATTTGCGGCGTACCTGACGACACTAATCATTACCACCACCACTTATTTGGCCGCAGGCTTCATCAAAGATAATGTGTGCGTTCACATTTGTCCGTATTCTCGTTTTCAGACTGCAATGTTTGATAAGAATACCTCGGTTGTCTCTTATGACATGAACCGTGGCGAGGGTGAGAAGGGTCGTGCTAAGCCCGTCAAAAGGATGAAAACCCGTGAAGACCGTACGGCGTCTGGCGTGGGTGATTGCGTAGATTGCGGTTATTGCGTGCAGGTCTGCCCAATGGGGATTGATATTCGTGATGGCTTGCAGATCGCTTGTATTCATTGTGGATTGTGCGTTGATGCCTGCGACACCATTATGGATAAGCAAGGTTGGCCCCGTGGCTTAGTTCGTTTTACCTCTGAAAATGATTTGGAAGGGAAAAAGACGAGTCGCTTTGGAGTGCGTACAATTGGTTATGGCTTGGCAACATTAATCTCTGCGGCTGTGCTGGTTTGGAGTGTGCTTGCCAGTGACAAGCTAACGGTTGATGTATCGCAAGTAAGGAACCCATTGTACGTAACTTTGTCTGATGGTTCGGTGCAAAACAGCTACCGTTTTAAGTTCTATAATATGACATTGAAGCCTGCGGTGTTTAACCTTGAGGTTGAAGGCTTGCCGGAAGGTATTGTTGATATGGGGCACTTAAAGCACGTTAAGCTGGAGCCAGGTAAAGGTTTGCGTATGTTTATTCGTTTACGCCAACCCAGTGCTGCCGTACAGGGCGATAAGTCACGTCCAATCCGGTTTAAGCTAACACCTGTGAGCGGCGAGTTTACGCAGCCGATTTATCAAAAATCACAATTCATTACCCCTTGAGTAGAGTCGTGTCATGGAAAATGTAAATATACTGATCACAATGGGCACTGGTATTGCCTCTGCCTTCTTGCTGTTCTTCTTATTCCATCTATGGTTTAAGTGGAGCGGTCGTCTATCAGCAGTGTTGACTGTTTTGATTGTGTGGGCAGTTTACTTTCCACTAGCCTATTTGTACTGGCCTGGGATTGACGTGTTTGCCATCCATTTTGCCTTCTTCAGTATGACGGCTTACGGATTAGGTATCGTGACCTATATTCGGGATGGCTCGAAAGATCGCTCAAAGCTGGGTTGGTTTCATTGGGCACCTGCAAGTATTGTGTGCTTCTTTTTGGTGTTGACGATTGTTGACTCCAATATCATTGCCATCGCTCAGAAATATGCACCAGGTGTTGTTGCACATGATTTCCGCCAGAAAGAGAATCAGTATAATGAGTATCTTGCGCGCCTTGAGGCACAAAAGCAGCGCGGCTGGGAAATTGCCGGAGGCTGGGATGAAACGCCAGTCATCAATCAGGTAAAGCCTTTTGAAGTGACGGTAACCGACAAAGACGGCGCGCGTATTACCGAAGCTGAGGTGCAAGCTAAATATTTGAGTACGGCTGACCCTAAGCAGGATCAGATGTTCGTATTGAAGGAGTTGTCACCCGGTGTGTATGGTACAGAAACGGCGTTGAATGTGCCGGGCCGCTGGACAGTTGTTGTCAGCGTCAAGCGTGGTGAAGACTTCCATGAAGTGAAAGGTCAGATTGACGTTGATCCGGAGACTAGCGGCAGTTAATGGACTCAGGCATATGGCGTCCGGCTGCAGGCGAGTGCTTTCACTGTGGTCTGCCGCTGTATGGTGCAACTTTCTCAGTTATAATAGATGATGAGCCTCAGGCAATGTGCTGTCTGGGTTGTCAGGCGGTTGCACAAGCTATTGTTGATAATGGCTTAGATGATTTTTATCGCCACCGTACTGAATGCTCTGCCAGACCTGATTCGGTAGTGCCGGATGAGCTGCAACAGCTCACCTTATTTGATAATGAAACCGTTCAACAATCCTTTGTTCGCGATACCGACGACTCTGTCAGTGAGGCATCGTTAATCATTGAAGGCGTTGTGTGTGCGGCTTGTGTCTGGTTAATTGAACACCATTTGCAAAAGATTCCGGGTGTTTTGGAGCTTCGGGTTAATCTCACCACACATCGCGCTAATGTGGTCTGGGATAAAAGCCAACTTCCCTTAAGTAAAATACTGGCTGAGATTCGCAGTATCGGCTATCAAGCCCACCCATTCGATGCCAATCGCTTGCACAATATTAACGAGCGAGAGCGTAAACATTCCCTAAGACGTATTGCCATTGCTGGTATTGGTATGATGCAGGTGATGATGACTGCGCTCGCCTTGTATATTGGCGAAGCCGATATGGGTGAGTCTGCGCGTAACTTATTGCGCTGGATTGGTTTATTTATCACTACGCCAGTATTGTTATTTGCCTCCAGTGTGTTCTTTCGTTCGGCATGGCGGGAATTAAAGCGCTTCCGCTTGGGGATGGATGTGCCGGTTAGTATCGCCATGATTACGGCTTACTCAGCGAGCGTTTGGGCTACAGTGACTGGGGCGGGTGAGGTTTATTATGACTCCGTCACCATGTTTACTTTTTTCCTGTTGCTGGGTCGTTTTCTTGAAATGAATGCTCGGCATCATGCGGGTAAAGTCGCAGATGAGTTAGTTCGCTTATTGCCAGCGGTTGCCACGCGCTTGGCTGCAGATGGCTCGACGAGCGTAGTGAGTGTTTCTGAGTTGCAGCTTGGTGATCGGGTATTGATCCGGCCAGGCGAGACTGTTCCGGCTGATGGGTTAGTGGCTGATGGCGAAAGTACGGTGAATGAAGCGGTATTGAGTGGCGAAAGCGTTCCAGTGTTAAAGCATAGTGGCGATGCGCTGACTGGTGGTACGGTGAATGTTGAAAGTCCGCTAGTGCTTGAGGTGCAGGCGGTTGGTGAGAGTACGGTGCTTTCCTCGATTATTCGCTTGCTTGATCGGGCTCAGATGGAAAAGCCTAAGCTGGCGCGTTTAGCCGATTCGGTTGCAGCTTGGTTTGTATTGGTTATTTTGATTACGGCTGCGTTGGTATTTGGGGCGTGGTGGTTTTATGATCCTGATCGTGCATTTTGGGTGACGATTGCGGTATTGGTGGTGACTTGCCCTTGTGCTTTGTCGCTAGCGACTCCTGTTGCGTTAACTACGGCCACTAGTAGTCTCACCAGGATGGGTGTGCTAACAACGCGTGGGCATGCATTGGAAGGACTATCAAAAGCAACAGATGTTGTATTTGATAAAACGGGGACATTGACTACAGGTCAGTTGCAGGTATCTGGGCAGTGGTTTGCTGATGATTGGTCTAGGAGTGCTAGTGGCTCTGAAAGTTCGGGAGAGTTATCAAAAGTCGCGGTGGAGTTTTCTCCAGAGCAAGCATTGTTGGCGCTGGCTGCAGGTTTAGAAAGTGCCTCTGAACATCCTATTGCGCGTGCTGTTATTGCGGCTAGTACTCTAGAGGCAGTGGTCTGCAAAGATCAGAAAAATATTCCTGGTCGAGGTGTTGAAGGTGTATTCGACGGTGTTGTCTATCGTATCGGGACGAAAGAATTTATAGAGCCTTGGTTGGCAGATGGCGTTACGTCTGCTGATTTAGAAATGAAGGCGGGCTTTGCAGGAGTCAATACCCGAATTTACATGGCTAATAAGCAGCAGTTACTGGTTATTTTAGAGCTGCAAGATCAGCTGCGAGCTGATGCCGTCGAATGTGTTGCTGCCCTTAAAACTGCAGGAATGCAGGTGACTTTACTGAGTGGTGATAAGCAGTCTGTTGCAGATCATGTCGGTAAAAAGTTAGGTATTGATACCGTTATTGCGGAACAGTTACCTGATCAGAAGCTTGCTTACCTTAAGTCCAAACAGGATGCGGGGCAGTTGGTCATTATGGTGGGTGATGGTGTGAATGATGCACCGGTACTGGCTGCCGCAGATGTGTCGATTGCAATGGGTGAGGGGAGTCAATTAGCTCAAGTCACTGCCGATATGGTGTTAATGTCGGATAGCTTAAAGTCGATTCCTCAGGCTATTCATATGGCAAAGCGAACACGAGTTATCATCCGAGAAAACTTTGCTTGGGCAATTTTGTATAACTTGCTGGCAATGCCAATGGCTACACTGGGCCTGTTGGCACCGTGGATGGCTGCGATTGGAATGTCGCTGAGTTCATTGTTAGTGGTGTTAAACGCATTACGCCTAAAGCGGTAATTGCTTTAGGCGTAATATTGGGCTCTTTACTTATTGTGTAGCTATCTGTCGGCAGTGGAAGATAACCTTCCGGTAGAGGCAGGCTCCAGAGCTAGGGCATCAGCCGCCAGATTGCTGCTTAACCACTTCTGCAATGCTATGTGCCAGCATTGTTGTTTCGGTCTCATCTTGGCCTTCTACCATTACTCGAATGAGTGGTTGTGTGCCAGACGCGCGTAATAGCACTCGTCCACGATGAGCCAGCTGATCTTCGACATTAGCGACAGCTTTCTGGATAGCTGCGTTATTCGCAATATCAATAACACCACTTAACTCAACATTGACCAATGTTTGAGGGTATTTGGTCATGACTTGCTTGAGGTCGTGCAAAGAACGCCCACTTTCTACAATAGCTTGTAATACTTGCAATGCTGCAATCGTGCCATCACCCGTTTCGATGCGGTCCCGAACAATAATATGGCCAGAAGACTCACCACCGAGTACACCGCCGGTTTTGATCATTTGTTCGATAACGTAGCGGTCGCCAACATTGGCGCGGTGGAAGTTAAGTCCCATCTCTTGGACTGCGTGCTCAAGGCCAAGGTTACTCATCAATGTGCCAACAATATCTTGGCCAGCACTATCTGTACTCAGGCGGTGTTTAGCAATGATGGCTAGAATCTCATCACCATCAACCGTTGCACCCGTGTGGTCAACCAGCATTAAGCGGTCGCCATCACCATCTAGCGCAACGCCTAGGTCGGCGTTGTGTAATAGGACTTGCTTGGACAGCATATCGAGTGAGGTAGCACCGCACTCTTCATTAATGTTCAAGCCGTTAGGTGAATTTGCTACAGTAATAATCTCCGCTCCAAGCTCTGATAATACGTGCGGCGTAACATGATAGGTTGCACCATTTGCGCAGTCGACAACTATCTTTAAACCTTCTAATGATGTTTCATTAGGCAAGGCACGCTTACAAAATTCAATGTAGCGGCCTGCTGCATCATCAACACGTACGACTTTGCCTAGTTTGTCAGACTTTACGGTAACAAGGTCTTCTTCTAAATAGCGCTCTATTGCCAGCTCGGTTTCGTCATCCAGCTTCATGCCTGCTGAAGAGAAAAACTTAACACCGTTATCCTGATAAGGGTTGTGAGATGCACTCACAACAATGCCTGCAGATGCACGGAAGGTTCTGGTTAGATAAGCAACGCCAGGGGTTGGCATTGGCCCTAGTAATCGAATGCTAACACCAGCGGCTACTAACCCTGCCTCAAGCGCAGACTCAAGCATGTAGCCAGAAATACGGGTATCTTTACCGATAACAACCAGTGGGTTCTTTTTTGTAGCCAGAACTTTTCCGGCAGCCCATCCTAGTTTAAGTGCAAAGTCGGGGGTCATTGGGTAGGTTCCGATCTCGCCGCGAATGCCATCAGTACCGAAGTATTTCTTTTCCATCACAAATTCCTTTGTTTATTTTTATTAGCCTAAATAATCTACTAAATATAAGGGTGTTTGTATCAAAATTATCTTATATAGGCAATTGTTAGCCATTAACTAATTAATAATCAGTGTAAATAGTATATAAGGTCTATATTTCCCGATAATCACACATAAAAAAACGCGACGAGGAGGTTTGCTCCTGTCGCGCTCTACGATCGTAAAATTAGATTGTTAACTAGTGCCTAGTGAGAGCTCGCTGGCTTAGCGTTCACGACCTCATCATCTTTAGCTTCTGGATCTTCTGACGTGGCAGTCTCACCACTATCTCCATCATCTTTACCGGAGTGATCATCATCATTCCAATCAGCTGGAGGTGTTGGCTTCTTGCCTTGCATGATTTCATCGATCTGACCGCGATCAATGGTCTCGTACTTAATCAGTGCTTCAGCCATCAGATGCAATACATCAATATTCTCGCGCAAAATAGTCTCGGCACGATCATAGTTGCGATCAATAAACGTTCTAACTTCCTGATCGATAGACTTAGCTGTTTCATCAGACATTTGCTTATGTGAAGTTGTGGCGCGTCCTAAGAACACCTCACCTTCTTCTTCACTGTAAGCCAACGGGCCTAGCTTCTCAGATAGTCCCCATTTAGTAACCATGTTACGAGCGATCTCAGTTGCGCGCTCAATGTCATTGGATGCACCAGTCGTTACACTTTCTTTGCCGAAGATTATTTCTTCAGCAAGACGGCCACCGAATAAAGTAGAGATCTGACTTTCCAGAGACTGCTTGCTATGGCTGTAGCGATCTTCCTCAGGAAGGAACATTGTTACACCAAGAGCGCGCCCACGAGGAATGATCGTTACCTTATAAACAGGGTCATGATCTGGCACTTTCAAGCCGATAATCGCGTGTCCCGCTTCATGATAAGCAGTGTTACGTTTTTCTTTATCGTTCATCACCATGGACTTGCGTTCTGCGCCCATCATGATTTTATCTTTCGCTTTCTCAAACTCTTCCATGTTCACAGTGCGCTTATTCACACGGGCTGCGAACAAGGCGGCTTCGTTAACTAGGTTAGCTAAGTCAGCACCAGAGAACCCCGGTGTACCTCGAGCCAAAAGAGCAGGCTTAACATCGTTGCCGATAGGCACTTTACGCATATGCACTTTCAGGATTTGCTCACGGCCACGAACATCTGGCAGAGGTACAACAACCTGACGGTCAAAACGACCAGGACGCAACAGAGCTGGGTCAAGTACATCAGGGCGGTTAGTCGCAGCTATCACGATTACGCCTTCTGTGCCTTCAAAACCATCCATTTCGACCAGTAACTGGTTCAGTGTTTGCTCACGCTCGTCATGACCGCCGCCAACACCTGCACCGCGCTTACGACCAACAGCGTCGATCTCATCGATGAAGATAATGCAAGGCGCATGTTTCTTAGCTTGCTCAAACATGTCGCGAACACGGGAAGCACCCACACCGACAAACATTTCAACAAAGTCAGAACCTGAAATACTGAAAAACGGTACTTTAGCTTCGCCAGCGATTGCTTTAGCCAGCAATGTTTTACCCGTACCTGGCGAGCCAGCAAGTAGAACACCGCGTGGAATTTTTCCACCTAGCTTTTGGAATTTGCCCGGATCACGTAAGAACTCAACCAGTTCGAATACTTCGTCTTTAGCTTCTTCACAGCCAGCGACATCAGCAAATGTCACTTTCACCTGATCTTCAGTCATCATGCGAGCCTTGCTCTTACCAAATGACATCGGGCCGCCTTTACCGCCGCCGCCTTGCATCTGACGCATAATGTAAATCCACAGTCCGACAATAATCAGGAATGGAATTGTATTGATCAGGATGTCGACAAGGATATTGCGTCCTTCTGGCGGATCAACTTTGACCAGCACGTTATTACGCAATAATTCATCATACATTTTGGGGTCATTGATCGGCGCATAAGTCGAAAACGTCTCGCTATTACTTGTTTGTCCAGTAATAGACTGACCACGTATCTCAACGTTGCGGATCTCCTTATTATTGACACGCTCCAAGAACGCCGAATAAGGAATGTTAGCAGATGATGTTGTAGGTTCTTGAAATTTACTGAAAACTCCAACCAGAACCAAGGCGATTACCACCCACATCAGAATATTTTTGTTTAATTCGCTCAAGAAAGAATCCTCTATTCAGCCGTCTTTTATGCATCTCGTTAACAATCATTCTACCATGATTGCTGTTAATTGCTTCAGACTTAGTGTGTTGTAGAAAAATACTGCAAAGCAACCACGTAGACCTCACGACTTCTGGCTCGTGATGCCTTGGGTTTGCGTATTTTCACTTGTTTGAAGCTACGTTTTACATCCTGTATGTATTGATCAGAGCCTTCACCCTGAAACAGCTTAACGACCATGGAACCATTTGGTGCCAAAATCTGCCTTGCCATATCCAAAGCCAGCTCACATAAGTAAACCGAGCCGGGTTGATCAATTGCATCATTCCCACTTAAGTTGGGGGCCATATCTGAAATTACAACATCGGCTTTATCATTTCCCATCAAAAGCAGAATTTCATCGAGAATACTCTGTTCGGTAAAATCACCCTGTATAAACTCGACAAAAGGTAGCGGGTCAATGGGTAGGATATCGCTGGCGACAACTCGGCCATTAGTCCCGATGATTTGGGCTGCATATTGGCTCCAACCGCCTGGAGCTGCTCCAAGGTCAACCACCTTCATGCCGGGGCGTATCAGGCGATCCTTCTCCTGAATTTCTTTGAGTTTGTAGACCGCACGCGAGCGATATCCCTCTTTTTGGGAGAGTTTTACAAATTCATCATCAAAATGCTCTTTTAACCAGCGAGTACTGCTTTTGCTTCTAGCCATAACGTCATACAATTCAGGGATGGAAATGAATACTAAACAGATCAAACAACTCAAGTCTTTCGGTCATACTTTAAGCCCGGTCGTTACCGTTGGGCAACACGGTATGAAAGAGAGTATTAACAACGAAATTGAAATCGCACTGGATTATCATCAGCTAATTAAGCTAAAGATTAATCTCGGTGATCGGGAGCAGCGCGATGAGCTGATTCAATCATTGGCGGAGCAGCATAAAGCCATGCTGGTCCAGCGTATTGGTAATGTGGCATTGTTTTATCGTGAAAACAAAGACAAGCCATCAATTTTTCGCAATTTAGTCTAACTTGCTGTGCTCGCGGTCGCAGAAAGGTGCATGCTTTGTATATTTACAACCACAGAGCCCGTACTTCTTGCTTTCTTCGGCCGTGAACTTTAATGGTGTGAAATCAGTATTAGCGTGAGAGCCATCACAAAATGGTTGCTTCTCGGATCGACCACAAGAACACCAGTAATAGGTTTTGCCGGCTTCAAGCTCAACAACGTAAGGCCCTTTTTTAGCAATAACAGGATTGGATTTGTGGGACATAGCGTAAAATCCTAAATGTGTTGCGATTCATGAATGATTCAACGACAACGCAGAGCCCCTATATATAAAGGCTCTGCAGGTGCGTATACACGGCTACTAATTCTTTCAGGTGTATCCCAAGTGCTGTTTAGAACGGGATATCATCATCAAAATCATCAAAGTTTTGTGCTGGCGGTGGCGCTTGGCGTGACTGGTTTTGAGGCGCAGACTGCTGAGGGCGGCTTTTCTGTGGCGCAGGGCGTGATTGAGACTGATCAAATTCACTATTGCCGCCACTGCGGCTACCCAGCATTTGCATCTCAGAGCCAACAATCTCAGTGGTGTAACGATCTTGTCCACCTTGATCTTGCCATTTGCGAGTTCTCAAGCTTCCTTCGATATAAACTTGTGAACCCTTTTTCAGGTATTCACCCGCAATCTCAGCCAGACGATTGAAGAACACTACCCGATGCCATTCTGTCTTGTCGACACGCTCGCCAGAGGTTTTATCTTTCCAGCTATCGGTCGTGGCCAGACTGAAGTTAGTGACTGCACCACCACTTGGCATGTATTTGACTTCTGGGTCAGTACCCAGATTGCCTACCAGGATGACTTTATTAATGCCTTTGGCCATTATTAATTCCTTGTATTGGAGTATCGTTATTCGTTTTTCAGCGGAACATTATACTGTCTTCGCTTCAGAGTTCGAGTATTTACTCGATTAAAACGTCAACCCGATATGTTAACACCATCCAGAACTCAATGGGCTAGTTTGCTACGAATGGATTCCTGCTTGGGAGGAATGTATCCGTGCCTATTGTTGTTTTGCCGGATTCCCCTGATTGAGTTGTTCTATAATTATGTCCATCTGAGACTTCATATCATTAGTATCAATTGGCACTGGTGGAATTTCTCTGGCAGCATTTGGAACGATGGTTGGTTCGGGTTCCGGTGCACTTTCTACTTTTGTCTCAGATGTGATAGTAATTGTTGAGGTTTCAACGGCCTCTTCGGCTTTGTTACTTATGACGGGTAATGCACCTTGCAGTGAATCCGCTCGTTGTTTTTCGGCTTCAAGCTCCAGTCGCAGCTGCTCAAGCCGGTTACGCTCTGCTGCTAGCTCCTCTTGCTCTCGCATCTGCTTTAATCTGGCTTGCTGAATTTCGTCTTGAGCTTGCTTTGATGATGCAGCATTGGTCTCAGTGCCGGAGTTACTCGGTGACTCGATGATCATAGTGGGTTGCTCAGAGCCTCCTAAGAAACGGTCGGTTAGTGACTTAAGCTCCAAGTCCGGAGACTTCAAAAAGAGAAACCAAATCACTCCCAATACAAAGAGCACCAATAGAGAGTTGGCAAGAATAATGATGTAGAAGAAAAAAGAGCGTGGCTCCTCGGGAAGAGGGGTCGCTTCGAAGATTTCTTGGGGTTCAGCGTGGTCGCTGTATAACAGTGGATTTTTACGCACGAGTCTGTCCTTTTTCAATTCTGCTTAGCTCATACCCTTAACAGGGTACATAGCTAGTGATCCGCCATCCCTGGCAGAGCGGTGATCCGAAGGTACTAAATGCTGATTTTATTCCTGACTGACCTTGCTCACAATCCCATCACTGAAATAGATAGACAGATTTTTTTGTTGGCTGCGTTGGTCGCGCTCAATTGAGTAGTACAGATAATCCCAGCGATTCGTCGTGAAATCATCCTGCATCAGCGGTGAGCCTAAAATACTGATCACTTCTGCTCTTGGCATGCCGGGCTTTATTTGAGAAATAGTATCTTGCTCTAGTGCATTGCCTTGAAGAATGGTCGGTTTATACGTACAAGCGGCGCTGAAACCTGCGATCAGGCAGATGAGGAGAATATTTTTCATAGACGGCATATTAATGGTAATCCATTTTAGTTGTCTTGGTCGGGTTATTGTTTATGGCCACATTCTAGCGTAGCTGAACGGTGCAGCAAGGTTATTTTCTGGTAATAGTGATGATTTTAATGCAATTCGCCAAATAAATCGCGTTACAACTTTTGCAATTGTCAGAACTCGGGGTATAATGCTCGGCTACCTAGTAAATACTTTCTATTGAGAAGTCGAATTTTATGCCAAACGTTAAGATCAGAGAAAACGAGCCTTTTGAAGTTGCACTGCGCCGTTTTAAGCGTACTTGTGAAAAAGCAGGTGTTGTTGCAGAAGTAAGAAGTCGCGAGTTCTATGAAAAGCCAACATCAGTACGCAAGCGTGAAAAAGCTGCTGCAGTAAAGCGTAACATCAAGAATTTGAAGCGTGAATTGAACCGTCGTATCCGTCTGTTCTGATTTACAGTTTCTCCGCAGTGCCTGACGCTAGTGCAGGCCTGCGGTAAAAACGCATCCAGTATGCGTAATCAGGCGCCACTTGTTGGCGCTTGCTAGTTTTAGTGTTATGCACTTTGACAATTGCAGCGACCACTATGCGTTCGCATACTTCCTGCCAGAAGGCTGATTGATTATAATGTAATTAATCCTGCCGTTTACGAAGTCTTCCTTCAAGGTCATCCCTTATGTCTGTCGCTGAATTAAAAAACGATCGTTACTTGCGTGCCTTGCTTCAAGAGCCCGTCGATACCACTCCTGTCTGGATTATGCGTCAGGCTGGACGCTATCTGCCAGAATACCGTGAGTTGCGTAAACAAGCGGGCAGCTTTATGGATTTATGTACAAATCCAGAGTTGGCCTGTGAAGTCACTTTGCAGCCATTAGAGCGTTTTGATTTAGACGCGGCTATTCTGTTCTCTGACATTCTGACGATTCCAGATGCGATGGGCTTAGGTCTATACTTTGCCGAAGGTGAAGGTCCTCGCTTTGAGAGACCAGTTCGCACTGCAGCAGATGTGGCGGCTATTGGTGTACCAGATCCTGAGCTTGAGCTAAGTTATGTGACGGATGCTGTGCGCACCATTCGTAAAGCCTTAGATGGTCGAGTGCCGTTGATTGGATTCTCGGGTAGTCCTTGGACGTTGGCGACTTATATGGTTGAAGGCGGCACCAGTAAAGACTTCTCAAAAGTTAAAGGAATGCTGTATAGCGACCCTAAGACGCTACACTTATTATTAGATAAGCTGGCTGATAGCGTGATTTCTTACCTGAATGCGCAAATCGCAGCAGGCGCACAGTCTGTTATGGTATTTGATACTTGGGGCGGGGCGCTAAGTCCGCATGTTTATCGTGAATTCTCTTTGCGCTATATGGCAAAGATCGTTGATGGTCTGCAGCGCGAATCTGAAGGGCGCCGTGTACCAGTGACTTTGTTCACCAAAAATGGTGCGCGCTGGGCGAAAGATATTGTTGCGACTGGCTGTGATGGAATTGGGGTGGATTGGACGACCGATTTGAACGAAGTCGTTGCTAGTGTCGGTGATCAAGTTGCGCTGCAAGGAAATATGGATCCTTCGGTACTGTATGCTGACGCAGAGACCATTCAAACAGAAGTGAAACGCGTGCTGGCTGATTTTGGTGATAAGCCAACAGGCCATGTATTCAACTTAGGTCATGGTATTCATCAGCATGTGAACCCAGATCACCTGAAGGTCTTAGTGGATAGTGTTCATGAATTTGGTCGCAAAGCCTGATTCAACAGCTTAATTAGACGTTTCATAAAAAAAGCCCCTGATAATCATTTATCAGGGGCTTTTTTGTTTAGTTCAAGTTATTGAACTGCCTAATCATTTCCAGCAGCTGCTTGTCTTCTTCAGTTTGCTGGTCTGGTGGTGGTAGTCCTTCTACAGTTAATGGTGCCTGCGTCATTACCCCTGAGTTACCGCCTTGTTTAGCGCGGATAGCTGCGCGCTCTTGGGCTTGAATAAGCTCCAGTGGTACTTCCGGTGGCGGTCCAAGCTCTGGCGGAACAAAGGTGCTACCGACTGAGCGTAAACGTTCTACTTCCTGCTGACGCGCCGCAACCCGACGATTGTAGTTGTCCACTTTTTGCTGGTACTCACGCTCAAGGCGTTCATTCTGGCGCTGTTGGGCTAAGTCTTCCTCAGCCACCATAAATTCTTCGGGGTGCATTTCCCGGTACGCCAAAATTTCTTCTTCTGATGGGATTTGAGAAGGGATAACCAGCTCAGTCAGTGTTTTGGTAGTGAGCTCTGAAGGAGGTAGGCCATTGCGAGCATCCAAAGTATAATTGACCATGCCTTTTGGGGCGGGTGGCCACTTAGCTTCGGGAATATCGGCTAGTGCTTCCTTCATGAAGTCTATCCACAGTGGTAGAGCCGCCTGCGTCGCCGTTTCGTAGCGACCTAGTGGTGCAAGGTCGTCAAAACCTACCCAGACTGTCGTTACTTTGCTGGGCGTAAAGCCACTGAACCAAGCATCGCGTTGATCATTGGTGGTTCCAGTTTTTCCGGCCAAATCTCTACGTTTTAAAATGCGAGTCGCTTTTGCGGCTGTTCCTGAGGTCGCCACATCACGCAGCATGCTGGTGATTTGATACTCGACATAAGGTTCGATAATACGCTTGGCAACCGGATTTCCATTAATACTGGTTGGCATATTTGGTGCTTCAAGCTCAGTTAGGCCCGGGCTGGGACATTGCGTACAAACTGTATCAGGTTTGGTTTCAAATAGTACCCGGTTATCTTTATCAAGAATTTTCCGGATGTAGTAGTTATTAACTTTAAAGCCGCCATTCGCAAAGCTGGCATAGGCCGTAGCAATATCAAGAGGAGCAACTGAGCCGGTACCCAGCGCCAAAGTTAAGTCTTGTGGTAGTGCGGCCTCGTTAAAACCAAAGCGTCTAGCGTAGTTAGATGCTGTCTCGACACCAATCTGTTGAAGCAGTTTGATGGAGATAATATTGCGCGACTTTCTTAAGCCTTCTCGCAACGCTGTTGGGCCGTGGTATTTTTTATCATAGTTCTGTGGAGACCAACTGCTGCCAGGAATTACGATTTCTTCATCCTTTATAACACTGCCTGGAGAATAGTCACCTGTTGCCAATGCTGCGCTATAAACAAAAGGTTTAAAGCTGGAGCCTGGTTGACGCTGAGCTTGTATCGCGCGGTTAAACTTGCTGTAAGTGAAATCAAAGCCGCCAACCATGGCTTCAATTGCGCCATCTTTCGGGTTAACTACTGTGATTGCTCCGGTTACTTTAGGTAGCTGACTTAGCTCCCATTCGTCCTTATCGTTTTTCCCGAGCCAAACGACATCACCTTGTTTTAATACATCGGTTACTTTTTTGACGCTTGGGCCACGGCTATTTTCGCTTTTATAAGTCCTTGCCCATTTGACCTGCTTTAGGCCTAAGGAAATTAGTGTAGAGCTACCTCGGCGTTGAAGCTCTGCTTTTTCGTCATTAACAGTGGTAACGATTGCAGGCTCAATCACTTGATAGTTATTGTAATTCTCCAGCTTCTTTTCGCGGGAGGCTTCATCGGGGTAGTCTGCAAGATTCAGTGTTTCAATCGGGCCGCGATACCCATGACGACGACTGTAGTCAATAAGGTGTTTGCGTAGGATTTTTAAGGCGATATCTTGCTGGTTACTGTCCAGCGTGGTGTAGATTTTCAAGCCAAGCGTGTACATGTTCTCCACGCCGTAACGCTCAAGCGCTTCGGCACGGGCCATTTCCGCCATATACGGCGCATAGGTTTCAGATTCGACCTGATAAACCTTAGCCGACACATCCTCACTCAAGGCTTCTTGGTACTGAACCTGAGTAATGTACCCCTGCTCCATCATTCGCTGCAAAATGTAGTCGCGGCGAATTTTAGCGCGCTTAGGTTGGCTGATGGGATTGTAGCGGGAAGGGGCTTTAGGTAAACCTGCGATCATCGCCATTTGAGCAAGTGACAGGTCCTGAAGTTTTTTGCCGTAGTACACTTCCGCAGCAGAGCCGACACCATAAGCACGGTTACCCAAGAAGATTTTGTTCAGGTAAAGTTCCAAAATTTCTTCTTTGGTGAACTCTTTTTCGATTTTAAGCGCAAGAAATAGCTCTCGAATCTTACGATCGGCTGTTTTTTCTGAGGTTAGGAATAAGTTGCGCGCCAGCTGCATGGTAATCGTACTGGCACCTTGTGAAACCGCTCGATTTCGCAGGGTTGTCACCGCAGCACGGATAATACCTTTAAAGTCGACGCCGACATGGTTCCAGTAGCGCGCATCTTCAATCGCAACAAAGGCATTGATCATGTCTTTAGGGATTTCGTCGATGGTTACAGGGCGTCTGCGGAACTGACCAAACTCAGCAATTAGTTGGTTTTCTGCACTATAAACCTGTATTGGAAGCTGCAGTTGGGTGTTGCGTAGTTGGGCCGCTCTGGGTAAGTTCGGCTCATAGAAAAAATAGGCTGCGGCGACTAAAATCACGCCCAGAGAAAATAGCAGAATCGCCGGTGCAAACAAGCTTCTGAAGAGAATTTTTATAATATTAGACATGTCTTAATCGTGTATTAACAGCGGGTTACTCGTCCTTGTAGCGCCGGAACCGTCTGTCTAGAGAGTCGTTAATTCGGATGGTTGAGGGTAGACTATTTTGATGCTTATCGCTACCATTGAGTGACAAATCTAAAGTTCTGGCCATTGGTCGTGAACATATAACAATAAAAATAAGATGGCGGTACCTAATCTGTGTTTTCTTTCAATAAAAAAGGCGGGCTCCTCGGAATTGATATCAGTTCCTCGGCAGTCAAGCTGATTGAGCTCTCCCATAAGAACGGCACCTACCGCGTTGAGAGTTACGGCGTAGCGTCCTTACCTGAAGGTGCCGCGTACGAGCGAGACATCGTCGAGGCGGATCCGGTTGGTGAAGCAATCAAACGTGTACTGAAGCAAAGTCGTACTAAAACCCGACACTGTGCGTTGGGTATTCCATCGTCGATGGCCATTAATAAAGTAATCGCAATGCCGGCATCTATACCTGCTTCTGAAATGGAAGCTCAGGTAACGTTGGAAGCTGAGCAGTACATTCCTTATCCAATGGAAGAAGTTAACTTTGACTTTGAGGTGCTTGGCCCTTCGGCGCAGTCACCTGAAATGGTCGATGTACTTCTGGCTGCAACCCGAACTGAGAATGTTGAAATTCGTTTGGCTGCGGCAGAAATGGCTGGCCTAACGGTCGATGTGGTTGATCTTGAGTCGCACGCGATCGAACTACTATTTAGTACCTTGGTTGATGATGTCATTAAGCACGACACCGTTGCTTTGGTCGATTTTGGCTCATCCATGACCGGTGTTAACGTCTTTGAAAAAGGGCGTGTTGTCTTTGCCCGAGAGCAAGCATTTGGTGGTAAGCAGCTGACCGAAGAAATCATGCAGCGCTATGGCTTGCCTTACTCTGAGGCTGGACTCGCTAAGAAAAACGGTAACTTACCGGAAGGCTATATTCCTGAAGTACTTGATCCATTCCGAGAAAACATGGTTCGTCAGGTTCAACGATTTTTGCAGTTTTATCATGCCTCTACCCAGACTGGGAATGTCGATAAGATTCTGCTATCGGGCGGTTGTGCGAGTATTCCAGGTATTGATGAGCAGATTCAGGATGCAACTGGTGTACCGACTACACTGGCTAACCCATTTTCGAATGTGGTGTTGAATTCACGAGTTAATCCGGCTCGTTTTACCAGTGATATCCCCGCGATGCTTGTATCAACCGGACTGGCTCTGCGAGGAATTATCTAATGGCAGGATTAAATTTATTACCTTGGCGCGAACAGGCTCGCAAAGATAGCCAAAAACAATTCGTAATGACGGTAGTTGGTGCGGTGGCTGTTTCAGCATTGACGGTATTTGCCGGTTACAGTTTTTATCAGGATCAGATTACTAAGCAGGAAACGCGTAATCAGTATTTGACCACTGAGATTAAGAAGCTGGATGAAACGATCGCTAAGATTAAGAAGCTGGATGTAACGCGTAAGGCATTGTTAGACCGCATTACGATTATCGAAGGCTTGCAGTCTACTCGTCCTGGCATTGTTCACTTGTTTGATGAGATGGTGAAATCGCTTCCTAAGGGCTTGTACCTAACCAATCTTGAGCAGAAAGAAAACAAAATTAAACTGGAAGGGAAGGCAGAGTCTAATGCACGCGTTTCCAGCTACATGAATCGCTTGGATATGTCCCCTTGGCTGAGTTCTTCAGCATTGAATATCATTTCGATCGATACCCGAAAAGAAACGGATAAATTGAGAAACTTTAGCCTTAGCGTTACTCAGTTATTGAAATCCGGCAGCGATGAGGAGATTCAATAATGGCCATTGATTTACAGGAATTAAATAGTCTGATCGATGATCCGGCTAATGTGTCTCTCCCAGTTAAAATCATTGCGATTTTTGCAGTTTGCAGCCTGGTAGTATTTATGGGCTACAAGCTAATCATCATTGATAAGATGAGTGAGTTAGATAGTCGACAGGCGCAAGAGTCAACACTCAAGCAGACTTATGAAACGAAACAGGCACGAGCGAATCAGCTGCCTGCTTTTCGGGCTCAGTTAAAAGAGATGCAAGTATCATTTGGCTCGCTGATGAAGCAGCTGCCAAGTGGGACTGAAATCCCGGGACTTATCTTGGATATCTCGGAGAAGGGTTTGTCTAACGGATTGGAAATCGAGTTATTCCAACCGAAGCCTGAAGGGCAAAAAGAGTTCTATGCGGAAAAGCCAATTGTGCTCAAAGCGAATGGAACTTATAACCAGTTGGCTGCGTTTGTGAGCGATATCTCTGGTTTGCCGCGAATTGTAACCATTTCTGACATTCGACTGTCACCTGAAAAGGTGAAGGACGATAAAAAGAAGAAGAATGCATCCTTCCGATTGACGATGGAAGCGATGATTACAACCTATCGCTATCTTGATGAAAATGATGAAGGTAATAGCTAATGAACACTAAAATGTTGCCTCGTAAGGTATTGTTACCCATCTGCTGCTGTGCGGCCAGTGTGCTTTTGTCTGGTTGTATTCAGGATACGTCAGACTTAGACGTGTATTTTGAATCACACAGAGCCAAGCCTGCACGACCCATTTCTCCGATTCCGGAAGTAAAGCCATATTTACGTTATGTGTATCCGGAGAATGAAAAGGACCCGTTTGATGTCTCCATGTTGGAGCCAAATGAAGTGCCGGTCGTAGACTCGGGTATTGAAGTGGATACCACGCGAGTGAAAGAATTCCTGGAAGGCTTCCCGCTAGACAGTTTAAAGATGGTGGGTACCGTGCAGAAAGATAATAAGCTATGGGCGTTAATTAAGATTCCAGATGGTGGAGTTCAAAGCGTCAGGCAGGGAAATTATGTTGGGCAAAACTACGGCAAGATTGTCTCGGTGTCCGAGGCGAAACTAGACTTGTCTGAAATTGTAACCAATGGATTGGGCGGATATAAAGAGCAGGATAACAAGCTGCTGTTGGAGCAATAAGCGACACTCACGATTGCCGCCTGAACCAATGGTGTGCCTGTGACTAAAATGAATAATAATAAATAGGTCTGAACATGAAAACAATAACGCGACTGATGACTGCCATCGCCCTGCCTTTGGGGTTGCTTGCATCTGCTGACGGCTTCGCGGCCGCGCGACTCCAGAAAGTAGATGCAGTTAGTCAGGGAAACGGTAGTACCCAGCTAAGGCTTTTCTTTGACTCTGCGGTTAGAGCGCCGACTACATTCCCTGTGGCTTCTTCTGGAATGATTGTACTTGATTTTGCTGATGCTGAATCGGCACTAGGTGTTCGCAAGCAATTGATTCGCTCTCCCTATGTTAATAGCGTTAGAACGGCAACCGGTAGCGGTAAGCTGCGGGTGATGGTCGGGTTAACACAAAAGGCGGAGTTTCAGACTAAAATTCAAGGCTCTCAGGTTCTGGTGACCTTTAGCCGGGCAGGTGTGCCTGCGCAGCCAGTGCGTGCCATGAATACTCAAGGTCCGGCTGTTCAGCAGCGTGCGATCTCACACCAGGCGCAAGCCAGTAATTACATCCCGAGGCCCGCAGCCTCTGTACCGAAGCGTACTGTCGCCAAGCGGGTTAGCCATTTAGCGCCGATTGATTTCAGACGTGATGCGAGTGGAAACGGCATGGCGATTATCAAGCTGCCAAGCTCTGCAACGAAGGTGAGTGCGGTCAAAAATGGTAATTTGGTGGTTGTAACTGTGCGTGATGTGGCGACTAAAGAGCCACGTAAGCGATTGAATGTAATGGATTTCGCAACGCCTGTCTCGTTTGTTGATATTGAACGTAAAGGTGCCGATGCATTAATTAAGTTAGTGGCTAATACTGCCTTCGAACATGAAATTTCTCGTGATGGCAATCAGTATAAAATTACAATGAAGCGCATAAAGCGTGTAGTGAAGCCAGTTGATCCACTCAAGCCAAAACAGAAAACGTATAAAGGTAAACCTCTCTCACTAAACTTCCAGGATATTGAAGTCCGTTCTGTATTACAGCTGCTAGCAGACTTTACCGATAAGAATATTGTGGTTAGCGACAGTGTGAAGGGCAATATCACCTTGCGCCTGAAGTCTGTTCCTTGGGATCAGGCATTGGATATTGTGCTTGAGTCCAAAGGCTTAGCTATGCGCAGTAATGGTAATGTAATTTGGGTTGCACCAGCGGTTGAGCTGCAAGCCAAAGAACAACAAGAGCTTCAGGCTTTACAGCGTAAGAAAGCATTAGAGCCATTGGTAACTGAGTACATCGCGGTTAACTTTGCTAAGGCTGACGAGATGATGAGCCTTGTTAATAACCAAACAAATGGAAAGAACAATTCCATGTTGTCTGATCGCGGTAATGTCTCAGTGGATAGCCGAACAAATACATTGCTAGTACAAGATACCGTTAGCCGTGTTGATCAAATTCGCAATATGGTGAAGAGTTTAGACGTTCCAGTTAGGCAGGTCTCAGTTGAAACGCGAATCGTTATTGCCAGTGACACTTTCAGTAAGGAGCTAGGCGCACGCTTTGGTGTAACTAAGCTGTCTTCAGTGGGTAGTTCAGGAACGGGAACGACCTCTGGTTCACTAGAGTCAACCAGCAGTATCTTAAGTGATGTGGCTGATGGTGTATCCGTGGGTTTGCCAGGTATTAGTGATCGCTTGAATGTGAACCTGCCTGTTACGGGTGCCGCTGGTGCCTTTGGTTTTTCTTTGTTAGCAAAAGATTACCTGCTTGATTTGGAGCTTTCAGCGCTACAGGCTGAGAATAAAGGTGACATCGTGTCAACGCCACGTGTAGTAACGGCTGATAAGAAGAAAGCGACCATCGAGCAAGGTGTTGAGATACCGTATTTGGAAGCAAGCTCTAGTGGTGCAACCAGTGTATCGTTTAAGAAAGCGGTACTAAGCTTAGAAGTAACACCACAGGTAACACCCGATGAGCATGTCATCATGGATCTAAAGGTTAACCAAGATACCGTTGGGTCACTGTACTCTGGTGTGCCAAGTATCAATACACGTGAAGTGAACACTCAGGTGTTGGTCGACAATGGTCAGACAGTCGTATTGGGTGGTGTGCATGAAGAGATTAATGCCCATGATTCGACTAAAGTGCCGGTGCTCAGTGAGTTGCCTTACCTCGGTAAGCTGTTCCAGAATAATGTTAAAAGTAATGAAAAGCGTGAGTTGTTGATTTTTGTAACACCGAAAATCATGAACTAAGTTTTACGCTTGGATTTGAGGGATAAATTAAGGAGCTTTCGAGCTCCTTTTTTTATGTCCGGAAAATTGCAATGCAATCAATGGTCAGAGCGTTTAGAATATAGACCGTCAAAATGGAAAAGAGTGGCACAGTAGCCAGTGAAGCAAAAAATATTTTTGGTTGGCCTAATGGGGGCTGGAAAGTCAACAGTAGGCCGGCAATTGGCGCGCCGCCTGAGAGTGGATTTTTATGATTCTGACCGTTTAATTGTAGAGCGTACCGGAGTTCCGATAGCGACCATTTTCGATATAGAAGGTGAGGATGGATTTCGCGAGCGTGAAACTCAGGTTTTGCAGGAGCTAAGCACCTATCAAGGCTGTGTGATCGCTACCGGTGGTGGTAGTTTGATCCGTCCTGAAAACCGTGAAATCATTAAGAACAGTGGTTGTGTGGTGTATTTGAGGGCCTCTGCGGAAAAGCTGTATTCAAGGATTAAGCATGATAAAGCACGTCCGTTGATGCAGACAGAAAACCCACTGCAAACATTGCGTGATTTGTTGGCTGTACGGGAACCTGCTTATTTGGATACTGCGGATATCGTGATTCGTACCGGGCATGAGAAAGTCAGTGTTGTCATGCATCGTATTGAGAAAGCATTAAGAAGGGAAAGGCGTAATGCAAACATTAACCGTTGAGTTAGGTGATCGCAGTTATCCGATTTATATCGGCACAGGCTTGTTAAAGCGGCCAGAACTTTTCACGCCATTTATTCATGGTAATAGTACGATCGTTGTTTCTAATGAAACGGTCGCGCCGTTGTATCTGAAAACAGTGCAGGAAAACCTGACTGCATATAAGAACTCCGATGTAGCGCTGCCTGATGGTGAGAATTTTAAAACGCTGGAAGTCTTAAATCAGATTTTCACCGGCATGCTGGAAAATCATTGTGACAGACGGACGACCTTACTAGCCTTAGGTGGCGGTGTCGTTGGTGACATGGGCGGGTTTGCTGCCGCGAGTTACCAGCGAGGCATTAACTTTATTCAAGTACCTACGACCTTGCTGTCCATGGTTGATTCATCCGTTGGTGGAAAGACTGGCGTTAATCACGCGATGGGTAAAAACATGATTGGTGCGTTTTACCAGCCCCAATGTGTAATCATCGATACTGAAACCCTAAGTACCTTATCAGATCGCGAGTTGAGTGCTGGCTTGGCGGAAGTCATTAAGTACGGTTTGATTCGCGATCCGGAGTTCCTTGTTTGGTTGCAAGAAAATATGACCAAACTAATGGCGCGTGATCCTGAAGCCCTAGCTTATGCTATTTACCAGTCCTGTCAGCATAAAGCGGATTTAGTCGCAGCGGATGAACGTGAAACTGGGCAACGTGCTCTATTAAACCTTGGCCACACCTTTGGTCATGCCATTGAAACTGAAATGGGTTATGGCAATTGGTTACATGGTGAAGCGGTTGCTGCTGGCACAGTGATGGCTGCTGAGCTATCGCAGAAAATGGGGTGGTTATCTGAAGCCGATGTTGAGTTGGTTAAATCCTTATTTGTGCTAGCTAAGTTGCCTGTTGAGCCTCCAGCTGAAGTATCACCTCAAGCGTTTATGAAACATATGAAGCGTGATAAGAAAGTGCAAGATGGTGTCATGAACCTGATATTGCTACGCAAAATTGGCGAAGCCGTTACTAGTAATGATTACGATCCACAAGCACTTGACGCGGTTCTGGAGCGGGTATGATTGCGGATTATGCGGCATCGCCTGAGAGTAGCCGAGGGCGGCAGCACGATGAGCCATCTCCGACGTTTCGCACTGAATATCAGCGCGACCGCGACCGTATTATCCATTCCACTGGCTTTCGACGCTTAGAGTATAAAACTCAGGTTTTCGTCAATCATGAAGGCGATTTATACCGAACCCGTCTGACGCATTCCATGGAAGTCGCTCAAATTGCCCGCTCGATAGCACGAACGCTGGCACTCAATGAAGACCTGACCGAAGCCATTTCCTTGGCGCATGACTTAGGCCACACCCCATTTGGGCATGCCGGACAAGATGCACTAAATGCCTGTATGAAACCCTATGGCGGCTTCGAACATAATTTACAGTCACTGCGTGTGGTTGATCACTTAGAAATAAAATACGCCGAATTTCAGGGCTTAAATCTCACCTTTGAAACCCGCGAAGGCATTCTCAAGCACTGTGCTTTAAAAAACGCGCAAGAATTAGGGCCGGTCGCACAGCGATTTTTGGATAAAACTCAGGCGAGCCTTGAGGCGCAGCTTACCAATATTTCCGATCAGATTGCTTATAATAATCATGATATTGATGATGGTATTCGCTCTGGCTTGCTGACAATTGAGCAGCTGCGCGAGACCGATATGTTCGCCTTGCACTATGATCAGGTGAAGTGGAAGTATCCAGATTTGGATGATAATCGCAGTGTGCACGAAACAATTCGCCGCATGATTGGTGAGCAAGTAGTTGATCTGGTAAACACAAGCCGTGGTTTAATCGAAGATGCAGGCGTAAAACATATTGATGAAGTGAGGGCGCAAGCTGCTCCATTAATTCGCTTTAGTGATGACATGTTTAACCAAAGTCGCTTAATGAAAAAATTCCTGAGAGAAAATTTATACTTTCATCATCAGGTTTATCGCATGACCCGCAAGGCGCAGCAGATTATTGAAGCGCTGTTTACTGCCTTTATTGATGATGTGCGCTTATTGCCGCCAGAGCATCAGGCTTATGCCAAAGCGGCACAGCTAAAAGGCGGAACCACCGATTATGCCCGAGTCGTTGCTGACTATGTCGCTGGTATGACTGACCGCTTTGCGATTAAGGAATACAGCCGCTTATTCGCGATGGGCACCAGTTTGCTGTAACGCAAGCTAAATAGATAAAACGTACCGATTGTCTGACCAATGGCCTTTCAGCTTGTTTAAAACACCTCGTTATGTCATATTATTGAACAATAATAAAAATTAAAGCAGCGCGAAGGTACTAAATGCCAAGCTGCTACATAGGTGCGACGTGAAAAATTATCACTCATTTGCTTTACTGCTTCCTCGCTGGATACATCAGCTAATTCGATTCTTTGCCCATTTACTGACCTTTTCAGCGGCTTCGGTATTGCTGTTTCTGTTAGGCTTTTATGTGATTCCAGCCTTTGCTGAGAAAGTCCCTGCAATGACAGAGTCCATAGCACAGTTAGCTAAACAAAAGCTTCCACAGCCTGTTGCTATTACCGACTTAACGGATACCGATGGCGATGGTTTACCTGATGAACTTGAGGTGCGCTTTGGCTCTGAGCTAATGCTTAGCGACACTGATGGCGATGGGATAAAAGATGGTCTGGAAGTCGGGAGTAATTATAACGTTCCGCTTGATACTGACGGTGATGGCCGATTGGACCTACTGGATGAAGATGATGATGGCGACGGCATTCCTTCTATCATCGAAGGGACCAGCGATGCTGATAAAGACGGCTTGGCTAACTACCTCGATAAAGACTCTGATAATGATGGCATTCTCGATCATGACGAAGCGGGCTTAAGCTTAGTTGATCAGGATAACGACCGAGTAGATGATAAGTTTGATGCGGATGCCACCGGTGGTGAGGATACGAATGGGGATGGCATTGATGATAATGTGACTCTGGCCGACCTTGATCAAAATGGTATTGCTGATTTCTTAGAAAGCACTAGCACCGTTCTCGCAGCAAAGCCAAAATCCAACGCCAACGCCAACGCCAACGCCAACGCCAACGCCAACGCCAACGCCAACGCCAACGCCAACGCCAACGCCAAATTAGCCACCAAGACCAAACAAGTCTTCAGTGACGATACTGACCAAGATGGCATTCCAGATATTGCAGAAATAGGGCAGGATAAAAATCACCCGCAAGACAGCGACCGCGATGGCATTATCGACCGTTTAGATAACGACGATGACAATGACGGTATTTTAACTCGTCTGGAAGATGTGGATGGAGATGGCTCGCCGTTAAATGACGACACCGATAATGATGGTGTACCGAATTATCAGGACGCTAACGATGATGGCGATAGCCGACTAACTAAGCTGGAAGGCGCAACGGCCGACTCAGATAACGATGGTATTCCTGATTATTTAGATCGCGACGAGGCGACAAGTAACTCACCACCAAAAGTTGTTGTGTTATATCAGGAAGCGCCTGCCCCAGCGAGTAGCAGGCCAACCTTTAATCTTGCGGTAACCGACTAATTGCCCATTAAGCTTAATAAGTATTTAATCTGACTGCTCACCCGTTTGCAGCATTTCCCTGGCTAATGCGCGAGTCGACTCTGTAATTTCAATACCACCCATCATACGGGCAATTTCTTCAACACGTTCATCCGCCTGCAAATCCAACATGCCAGTGCTGGTACTCGTCTTGCCTTTAATCTTAGTTACTTTGTAATGCTGATGAGCTTGGGATGCCACTTGCGGTAAATGCGTCACACATAGCACTTGTCGGCTAGAGCCTAGTTTGCGCAATTGCTGACCAACCACCTCTGCAGTACCACCACCAATACCGGTATCAACCTCATCAAAAATCAATGCGGGCAATGTCACTTTTTGTGCGGCAATCATTTGAATAGCCAGCGAAATTCGTGAGAGCTCACCACCTGAAGCCACTTTAATCAGTGCTTTCAGTGGTTGTCCGGGATTGGCGCTGACCTGAAACTCAATATCATCCAAGCCATGTGTAGTGAATTTACTTTCTGCATCATAATCGCAGCGAATTTCAAATACGCCACCGCCCATCCCTAGTTGTTGCATGGCTGTAGAAACGCCTTGTCCTAGTTGCTTTGCTGCTTTTTGGCGCGCTTTATGAAGTTTTTCAGCCGTCTCTAAATATTGTTCACGTGCCTTATCTAATTTAGCCTGCAAAGCATCCAAGTCATAATCGCCGCCATCCAATTCAGCAAGTCGCGTGCTCAGACTATTAAATTTCTCAGGTAACTCTTCTGGTGTGACATTGTGCTTACGCGCCATTTGCAGCAAATCAGAAATGCGCTTTTCAACCCAATCCAAGCGCTGTGGGTCAAGCTCTAAACTGTCCTGATAATTACGTAATAAACCCGTCGCTTCTTCAATTTGAATACGGGCTTCGGTCAGTAATGCCAGCGGTTCTGTGAGCGCGCTATCCAATCGCTCCTGATCAGATAGGTCGGTAATTAGATGACTAAGAATAGAGTAAACCGAGTTCTCATCGGCATCATAAAGCTGCTCAATACCACCGGCTGCGGTTTGCAATAACTCGCCAGCATTCGAGAGGCGTGAGTGCTCTTCATCCAATTGAGCATACTCACCTTCAACCAACTCCAGCGTTTCCAGCTCTTGGGTTTGAAAGCTGAGCAAATCAATTTGTGCTTGATGGTCGCTGCTCTGATCGGTCAGCTGTCTTAGTTTGTCATTCAGCTGTTTCCACTCGCTGTAATGTTTATCCAGCGTTTGCAGTTGCTTGGCATGGCTGCCGTAATCATCCAGCAACTGCCGCTGCATTTCTTTTTTCATCAGCGACTGATGTTCATGCTGGCCGTGGATATCCACCACTTGCTCGCCAAGTTGACGCAGCATGGTGAGGTTGGTTGGCGTGCCGTTTATCCAGGCGCGAGATTTGCCACTACTGGTAATTACCCGCCGTAAAATACACTGTTCATCCTGATCCAAATCCTGATCTTTTAGCCACTGCATAGCCGATGGGGTATCAGAGACATCAATGCTCAGGGTGATTTCAGTTTTCTCTGCACCATGGCGTACCACGCCGCTATCCGCGCGGTCGCCCAATACCAGTCCAATAGCATCAATCAGAATTGATTTACCAGCGCCAGTTTCGCCGGTTAGCGCGGTCATGCCGGGCTCCAGCTCTAGGTCCAGCGTTTCGATAATGGCAAAGTCGCGCAGAAAAATATGGCTTAACATAAATAGGGTGCAGGGAGTAAATGAGGGCTCATTGTGCCAGCGAATCGAGGCTTTGCCTAGCAAAGCCAGATAAGGCGAATGGGCAAATTAGGGAGGGGTGGTGCTCCAGCCGAGTTTAGTCCGTAGAATCTGATAATAATCATAATTCTCAGGATGAATCAGGCGCAGTTTATGAGGATGCTGGCGAATAACAATCCGGTCTCCGGCCAATAAATCCAGATTAGACTGACCATCAAAAGAGATACGTGAATCCACATTGCGAGACTCACACAACAGAATTTCAATCACACTATCAGAGTGAACAACAATTGGGCGATGACTGAGTGTGTGCGGGCAAATTGGCACAAGCACAACGGCGTTTAACCCAGGATGCAGAATAGGGCCACCGGCTGATAATGAGTAAGCCGTGGAGCCCGTTGGCGTGGAAATCACCATGCCATCGGCACGTTGAGTATTCACAAAGTGGCCATCGATTTGGGTATCAAACTCGATCATTCGCACATCATTGCGTACATGCAGTGCCACATCGTTCAGTGCATTACGGCTGCCGAGCAGGGTGTCGCCGCGGTAGACTTCGGTTTGCAATAATGTGCGCGGCTCAACCGTGTAATGACCTTCCAGCATGGCATGCAGTTGCTCGTCTAATTTCTCCGGTGAGATATCAACCAGAAACCCTAGGCGGCCAAGATTAATGCCGATAATAGGAATATCTTCAGTGGCTAGTAAGCGCCCAACTTGCAGCAATGTTCCGTCACCACCGACCACAATTGCCATATCAATCTGGCTAGCCAACTCTTGGTCAGTAAAAGAGGGTGAAGTACCTACAAAACTCGCTACGGTGTGGGTCGTCAGTACAGTGAAGTCTTGTGTAGTCAGGAAGGTGTGAAGTTGAACCAGAGTGTCGGCTATTCGGGGGTCTTCCTGTTTGGAGAATAGGCCGATTCGGTTAAAGGAGCGCATACGATTTTCCAGCTCTGATCAGGTTCATTAGAGTGGCAAACCTTGCTGCTAAATGCAAGAGGGCTAATTCTATATTGCAAGCATTCCAATTCGTCCCCATATAACAGTAATATATGTATAACTAACAGAATCCGAAACCTTAATGGCAACGAATAAAAGCAAACTGAATGAACGGGCGCTACAGCTGCTTAAAGTGTTGATTGAGGCCTATATTATCGACGGCGAGCCTATTGGATCTTCGACACTGGCCAAGCGTAGCGGTCTGAAAATAAGCCCGGCCACGGTGCGTAATGTCATGGCCAATTTGGAAGATCTTGGCTACATTCATGCGCCACATACTTCTGCAGGTCGTGTTCCAACCGCGCAGGGCTATCGTTTATTTGTCGATTCATTAGTCAATATTCAAACGCTTGATGAGCAGGATCTACAAGCCTTTCAAGGGCGTTTTAGCGATACGCACTCCCAAAGTCAGTTAATTAAAACAGCGTCCAGTTTGCTCTCCAATGTGACTCAGCTGGCTGGTGTGGTGACCTTCCCGCAAGCCAAAGCGCTTGAGTTGCGGCATATCGAATTTCTGTATTTATCTAAAGACCAAGTGCTGGTGGTCTTGGTGATGAGCGACAACGAAATACAAAATCGCATTATTCATACCGATCGCGAATATCAGCCCGGCGAATTGCAGCAGGTGGGTAATTATCTGAATCAGCATTTAAATGGTTTGGACTTACAAGCGGCTCGCCAGCACTTAATCGAAGCGATGAAAAACGATCGTGAAGCCTTGAATTTGATGATGCAATCAGCGATTGAATTAGGTGAAAAAGCCTTTGAAGCGGTGCCGGATGGCAGTGTAGAAGACGAAGGTTGCTTGATTGTCGGCAAAACCAAGCTGATGGATTACGAAGATCTGTCAGATATCGGCACCTTGCGTCAAATCTTTAATGCCTTTAATGAAAAGCGTGAAGTGCTCACTTTGCTAGATAGCTGTATTCAAGCGAATGGTGTGCAGATATTTATCGGGCGTGAATCCGGTCGTGCGGTGTTTAATGATTGTAGTCTGGTGACTGCGCCTTACAGTATCGATGATAAGCATATCGGAGTGCTGGGCGTGATTGGCCCTAAGCGCATGCAATACGAGCGTATTATTCCGGTGGTTGATATTACCTCGCGTTTATTAACCGCAGCGCTTCGGTCAAAAATGGCGTGAGCTAGTAAGTTAACGCCATGGGTCGCCCTTGAACATCTACAATATTGATCTGAGTTTCATAAAGATCGGAAAGCAGGGTAGAGTCAAAAATGTCAGCGGTACTACCTGCTGCAAATACCGTTCCTTGTTTCATGGCGATAATATGATCGGCGTAGCGGGCGGCATAGTTCAAATCATGCAATACCAATACAAAAGTCCGGCTTTGATTGTCAGGTTCCTGAATTAGGTGCATTAAGCGGCGAGCGTGGCTTAAATCCAGATTATTTAATGGCTCATCGAGCAATACGGTCTTTGCATCCTGAGCAAAATTCATGGCCAATAAAGCCCTTTGTCTCTGGCCTCCGGATAGCGTATCGAGAAACCGTCCGGCTAATGTATCAAGGTCAAAGGCCGCTAACGCTTTATCGACCAGAATATCGTCCTTTTCTGTATGCCGACCTTTGTTATGCGGGTATCGCCCAAACGCAATTAATTCCCGCACTTGTAAGCGTGAGCCGATGACACTTTCCTGCCGTAAAATTGACATGTCACGCGCAAGCTCTCTGTCTTCATACTCTGTGATCGGGCGATCGTCTAGCAATACCGTTCCCGAATCTGCTTTTTGCAGGCGTGAAATGGTGTGAAGCAGGGTTGATTTACCCGCGCCATTTGGGCCAATGAGTGCTGTTATTTGCTGCTTAGGTATTTCAATCGATACTTTGTTTAGAATGGTGCTGCCACCGAGCTTGAGCTCCAGATCTACCGTCTTAATCACCGTTGACGCCTCAGAATAAGATAAATAAAAACCAGTCCGCCAATTAGCTCAATTACGATACTAATGGTCACTTGTAAATTGAGTAAGCGCTCTAGCAATAGCTGGCCGCCAACCACTACCAGCACACCGAATACAATGCTAAGCGGTAATAAGTTGGCATGGCTCTGGTTAGGCGTAAGCCGGTAGACCAAACTACTAATGAGTAAGCCCAGAAACACAACAGGGCCAACCAGCGCAGTTGCCGTGGCTACAAGTAGGGCGATTAGGGTGAGCACCTGAAATGCACAGTTGCGATGATTAACGCCCAAGCCGATCGAAATATCTCGTCCTAATGCCATCACATCCAGTTTGCGATGAATGCTGGCAATGAGGAGTAGTGCTAGCAGCACAATGGCTGCCGCGTAGACCAACAGCGATTCATCGATATTGCTAAAGCGGGCATAGCTGGCACTTTGTACTACTGCGTAATCATTGGGCGACATGACGCGTCCCATAAAGCCAGACAGCGACCTGAATAAAATACCAAAGATAATGCCGGTTAAAATCATGCGGGAGAAGTCCGCTTGCAGGCGCGTCAGCAGGGTACTGAACAACGCAACCGATAGCAGAGTCATCAAGATCAATTCACCGAAAAACTTCCAGTAGGTGGGTAGCGATACATAATCCAGCGCACTAAACAAGAACACAACGCTGGTTTGCAGCAAGACATAGAGCGAGTCGAAGCCCATGAGTGACGGGGTGAGTATGCGATTACTACTGAGTGTCTGGAATAATATGGTGGATACGCCAATCGCTGCGGCAGTAATGACTAGCCCAATTAACGTTGGCAGCCGAAATGTGATAATAAACTGCTTATTGCCCTCAGCGCCCTGAAACAGGTAAATCAGGCAAACAAGGACTGAGATAAGCGTCAGCCAAACAACCGTGTAGGATTTGGAGTGGCGAGCCCGTGTGTATTGCTCACTCATGCTAGGCTCTCTGCGCTGACGGGCTGCTATAGAGCAGCCACAAGGTAATAAACGCGCCGACGACTCCAAATATTGACCCGACGGGGATTTCATAAGGATAGATCACCAAACGGCCCACCACATCACATAGCAGCGTTAGCATGGCTCCAAGATAAGCCACCATCGGTAATGATTTACGTAAATTATCTCCTCGCCAGCGGCTGACAATATTGGGCACAATCAGGCCTATAAATGGAATGATGCCAACCGTTACAACGGTGACTGCTGTCACTACCGAGACCACCAATAAGCCCAACCCGAGTACCGTGTTGTAATTCAAGCCGAGGTTGCGTGCCTGATCTTTGCCTAAGCTGGCGATGGTAAACTGGTCGGCCAGATAATAAGAAAAGATAGCCAGCGCGCCAGCAATCCATAAAAAGTCATAGCGTCCACGAATGATTCCTGAAAATTCACCCGTTAGCCAAATGTCGACTAATTGCAATAAGTCGGCCTGCCAGGCGAGCCACATTGCAATAGCACCAATCACACCGCCGTAGATAATGCCTACCAATGGAACGAGGTAGGTGTCACGTACCGGAAGCTTACGCACCAATAACAGAAACAACCCGGTTCCCAGTAAAGCAGCGAGGCTCGATAAACCCATCTTCATCATGATTGAGCTGCTGGGCAGCCACAAGGTGACCAGTACAATACCTAAAATAGCGGACTGACCACTGCCCGCAGTGGTTGGCTCTACAAAGCGGTTTTGCACCAGCACTTGCATAACCTGACCAGCAATGGCCAGCGAGGTACCCGTGAGTAGCACTGCAAGGGTGCGAGGCAAGCGGCTGGCCGCCATCAGCCATAAGGATTCAGGGTTGCTCAATAAGCTGGCTGGGCTAAGCTCAATCGCGCCAATAAACAGGCTGATGACAGTGCAAGACAGCAGCGCAAGGCCTGCAATAGGCCAGTACGCAGTGGACTTTAAGGAGGCTGACATTGGAGTTCCTATCGCTTACTGAGCAGCGTTAAATGCCTTACTTAACAATGCCAGAGTCCGTAACTGGGACTGAATGCCGCCACTGGCAATGTAGATATCAGCGCTATTCAGATAAACCAGCTGATTATTTTTCCATGCTTTGGTTTGATGAATAATTTCATTGTCCAATGTTTGAGTCGGGCTTTCATCTTTAGCACCGATCGCCGAGCTGCGGTCAATTACTAGTATCCAGTCCGGATCGACTTTGAGTACAAATTCAAAGGAAACGGCATCACCATGGTTCGCAATGCTGATGTCGCTGGTTGCGGCTTTCAGATCTAGGGCAGAGTAGATCCATCCAAACCGTGAGCCTGTGCCGAAGGCTGAGACTTTGGGGCCATTGGTCATTAATATCAGCCCATTGCCTTTTCCTTTGGCGGCAGCTTTTGCTTGTGCCAGCGCGTCATCCAATTCGCTCACTAGTTCCTTTGCTTTATCTTGCTTGCCAAACAACTCTCCGTAAGTATTGATTCGTTGACGGGATTGCTCCATTAGAGCGTCACCGGTGATGGTCATATCAACGGCTGGTGCGACTTTGGACACTTTATCTAAGGTTGTTGAAGAGCGACCACCAACAATAATCAGGTCTGGCTTCATCATGGACAGGGCCTTGTAATCCGGCTCAAATAAGCTTCCGGTCACCTTTGCCGATTGGCTCACTTCATCTAGGTAATCAACAAAGACTTCATCAACCGTGCCGTTAACCGTGATGCCCAGCGCGTTTAGGGTGTCGACTGCAGGGATATCAAACACGGCAATGGTTTCTGGTTTGGCATCGACAGTTGCAGGGCCGCGAGCGGTTTCAATCGTTATTGTTTCAGCCATTACGGGACTACAGAGCAATAGCATAGCGAGTGTACTTGCCTTCAGGGAGCGTTGAAGTGTCATAAATCGGTTCCAATAATGCGGGGAAATTAAAACGTAATCTGGGTCGGGAAAAGCTTCATTTGAATCAAAAGATTGACATAGTGTAGACTGTTGTCGCTAATAAAAACAAGAGTAATTCGCATTAGCATTTGTTAAATAAAATATCGAAATTGAGCTAGACGCATTATTCGCACTGGTGGAAACAATTGAGAATGGAGGTCACTAAGACTATGGAATACCGATCAAAAACGCAGGTTTATGCTGAAAAATCACAGCGCTATATCAACTCATTAGGCAAGCATTTTGCGCGCAAAGTCCCTGTTGATTTTGATGAAGACAAGGTGCAGGTACGCTTTGAAATGGGGCTTTGCCAAATGTCAGCTGCTGGCTCTGAAATGAATTTTGAATGCAGTGCAAAGAGTGTAGAGGCGCTGGAAGTCGTCAAGTCGGTGGTGGGCCTGCACATTATTAAGTTTGGTGAGCTGATGAAAACCGAAGTGGTCTGGAGTGATGAGTAACTCGTTATGTCGGTCGCTAGCGCTAACCCTCCGGCGCATAGGTTTTCTTATAGCGTGAGGGTGAGATGGAATATTGTTTGGTGAATGCGGAAATAAAATTTGATGGGTGCTGATAGCCAGACAGATACGCCACTTCACCAATACTTAAGCCATCATAAATCAGTGCTTTTTTAGCTTTCTCCAAGCGCTCGCGGCGAGTGTATTCAATTACTGTCATGCCCGCGCTTGCTTTAAATCGACGCTGTAAGGTGCTGATGCTTAAGTTTAATTGATCAGCAATGGCCTGAAGTGAGGTTGCTTGACCGGCTGGCTCTTGGGCAATGATTTTGCTGATTTGCCAACCAAGGTCATGGCCGTTAGCTAAACTTGATGCTTCTTTGTTTGAGGGTGGCGCGACCTCGGGTAGTTGACTTAAGCACAGGGACAACAGTTGTACCGCCTTAGACTCGACGATCAAGTGATAGCCTGAGTGTTGTTGCTTCTCGGCTTGGATTAGCTCGGAGGCAACCGCCAGAATATCCGGTGAGGTTTGTAAACGATTGAGCTGCGCGTGGCTGTTAAATAGTTGATTAAGCTGTGCGACTTGGGAAGGCGTGCAGCAACGCTTTTTTAGCCAAGATAGCTCGACAAAGATATTCAGCTTTTTAATGGTCATGCCTTGCTGAAAGTGGCGCGTTAGTATTTCTGGCTGCGTTAAGACAAACAGAGAGCATTCAAAGTCAGGGTGATTCATCCCCAGCGTGTATTGCTGGTCTGCCAATGCAAATTGGATTTCACCCTCAAACATCAGGTTAATGCTTAGGCCAGCGGGTAGCTCATTGGCAATCGACGCGGTATTGAGCTCGGTCAGTTCGCCATAGTGGATGGCTAAACCCTCGTGGGTATTTTGATAAGCAAAGTGACCTTGGATCAGGGGGTGAGGCCCATTGCTTAAGTGCTTGCCTGAGCGTTGTTGGCCAAAGTCAGCATGAATTCGTCGCAGGCTTTCTAAGTCAGTCGGTGGGGCTGTTTTAAATTTAGTCATCTTTAAGGTAACCGGAAAAATATAGCGATTTCACACAATCATTTGACGATTCTGCATAGGCTTTATGAGCATTTTGCTGCTGCGACTCCTCTATCATAAATAATAATGATAATCACTTGCAAGTAGAGTTCCGATGGAGAGATGTATGAGTGTCGATAGAAAACGTGTGTTACTCAACGTAACCTTGATAGTAAGCAGCGTGTCAACGGTGGTAGCGGTCAGTGCTGAAGAGCCAGTGACCACCTTAGGTGCGGTTGAGGTCTGGGGGACTGAAATTAAATCCTCATCAGTGAAATTGGATGATGAAACGATTGCCGTAAAGCAGGCTGAGCATATTAGTGATTTATTGCGGCCAATTCCCGGAGTTGACGTTGGCGGCGCTCATTCCTTAAATCAGCGTATTACGATTCGCAGTATGGATGACAAGGATTTGCGCATTAGCATTGATGGCGCCAACCAAAATACTTATATGTATCACCATATGGGCAACTTGCAGATCAACGCTGATATTCTGGAAGAGGTCGATGTAAAGGTCGGAACGAACTCGGTGGTCGATGGCGGCTTAGGCGGTGGCGTTAGTTTTAAAACAAAACAGGCCAAGCAGCTATTAACGGGCGACAAGCGCTTTGGCGGTAATGTAAAGCTATCCGGTGGCGATAATTCTGGCGAGAATGCCTCGCTAACGCTTTATGGCCAGTTAACGGATTCTCTGGATGTGTTGATGTATCACAATCAGGTGAAGCGGGATAACTACGAAGTCGGCGGTGGCGAGATTAAAGATTTCGATGGCAATACGGTTGAGGGTACTAACGGAGAAGTGAGCGGCTTAAAAGGTGACCTCAGCGATACCTTACTCAAGTTTGGCTACGATGTGGGCGATAACCACCGTTTTGAGCTCGGCTATGAAAGTTATAAGGATGAAGGGGATTACACCTATCGTCCGGATATGGGCGTGGCGACTGATTTGGCGATTACCAATAGCTTAGGCGTCCCGCTATTGTGGCCAACAGAGTTCACGCGTGACACGCTGACATTTAATTACGAAGGTATTTTGTCTGACAATGCGACTTTAAAAGCAACCGCGTTCAGAAACGAGAGCAAGTTAAAACGTGATGAAACCGGCTGGGCAAGCAATGAGGCTTTTGCAAGCTCTGCAGGTATCGTAACTGGAGAGGCTATCAACACGGGTCTTAACTTATCGGGCGATGTGGAGCTGGGTAAACACACCCTGACTTATGGCACCGAGGTTGTTAATTACGATACGGATTTCGATGCAGCATACACCTCAGGTGCTTCAGAGCAATCAAGCGAGAGTGCAACCAATACGGCCTTATTCCTTCAGGACCGTTATCAATTCACCGACAAGTTAGCGATTACGCCAGGCATTCGCTACAACCACTATAAAATTGACTCCAGCGTGACTGACAATACGTTTAGTAAAACCACGGGCGCCTTGGCGTTGGAGTATCAGGCAACGGATAGTCTGCAGCTCAAGTTAGGTCAAACCCAGCTGTTTAAAGGCCCTGAAATTGGCGAAGTCTTTACCGGAGCGGGTCTTTATGAAACTGAAAATCAGAATATTCAGGCGGAAACCGGTACCAATACCGAGCTGTCAGTCGCGTTTGAAAAATCAATGTTCGGTGCTGATCGCTTTGCAGCCGGTGCAACGCTGTTCCAAACCAAGCTTGATAAGTATATCTATGACTATGCGCTCAATGACGATGGTGACTACTGGAAAGATAATGTCGGCGATATGACGATTAATGGTTTTGAGGCATATCTTGGTTATGACAAAGGTAATCTGACAACATTATTAAGCTACTCTAAAGCAGAAAGTGAGTTGGATGCATTTGATGATTATAAAGATACGCTGGATGGTGCACGTCTAGACCGCTCGCAGGGGAATACTGTTGCATTAAATGTTGGCTATAAAATTCCAAGTAAGAATCTGTCGCTACATTGGGATGTGATGAATGTCGCCAGTTTATCGGGGGGTACCGATCTTGATGGTGCGACAGCGAATAACAAAAAAGATGGCTTTACTGTTCATAATGTCTCAGCGAACTGGAAGCCAAGTCGGGTTAAGGGCTTAGATTTAACCCTGGGAGTTGATAACTTATTTGATGAATACTATGCTTCACAATCATCCAGAACCGGGCTCAGTTATCACCCACGTTTTGGCGATTTGTACCTGCAAGACTTTGAGCCAGGTCGTAATATCAAGTTGACTGCATCTTATCGCTTTTGATCCCAAATTAAGCATGATGCTTAGAATAGTATGATCGATTACTTGAAACCCTGCCTTGTGCAGGGTTTTTTTATGTTTTTTCGCCTTTTAGCTTGAAAACGAAGGGACAACCCAAATTATAAGCGTCAAACACTATCTAGAGAGCGGAGCCAATGAGTACATCTGATCAAAAACCGGAAAACCAAGAAGCCCCTGCTGCAGACGTCGAGATTATGTCTGCAGAAACCGTCGAGACAAATGCGGCGGCAACAGAAGAGGTAACGGTGGACGGCAATGAAGCAGAAATGTCCAGCGATGAAATTATCGCGCAGTTGCGTGAGCAGTTAGAGGCAGCAGAGAAGAAAGCTGATGATAGCTGGCAAACGCTGGTACGTCTGCAAGCTGAAATGGATAACCAACGTAAGCGTACCGACAAGCAAGTTGAAGATGCGCACAAGTTTGCCTCGCAGAAATTCGTAGAAGCTTTACTGCCAGTTGCCGACAGTATGGAAATGGGAATGTCTGCAGAGGGCAGTATCGAGCAAATTCGTGAAGGGATGAACCTGACACTGAAACAGTTCGAATCAGTAATGGATAAATTTAACATCGAATCGGTTAATCCGATGGGTGAAAAGTTTAATCCGGAGCTACATCAGGCAATGGCGATGCAGCCAAACCCTGACATGGAAAACAACACCGTTATGGCCGTTATGCAGAAGGGTTACACCATCAATGGTCGCCTGATTCGTCCTGCAATGGTCATGGTTGTTAAAAATTAATAGCCACTAATTAGAAATAATTGGTGTTTAGATAAAAACATTACTTGAATTAAGAGAAATGAACCGCATTTATTTCTCAAGTTAAAAAGTTTTCTTTGGAGAAACAGAATGGGAAAGATTATTGGAATTGATTTGGGTACCACAAACTCTTGTGTTGCTGTAATCGAAGGTAAAGAAGCAAAGATCATTGAGAACTCAGAAGGCCATCGTACAACGCCTTCAATCATCGCATTCACTGAAGATGAAGTTCTGGTAGGTCACTCTGCAAAGCGTCAAGCGGTTACTAACCCAAATAACACGCTGTATGCCATCAAGCGTTTGATTGGTCGTACGTTTGAAGAAGAAGCCGTACAAAAAGATATTAAGCTGGTTCCTTACAAAATCGTTAAAGCTGATAACGGCGACGCATGGGTTGAAGTGAACGGCAAGAAAATGTCAGCACCTGAAGTATCAGCTCGCGTATTGATGAAGTTGAAGAAAGATGCTGAAGCGTACCTGGGTGAAGAAGTTACAGAAGCGGTTATCACCGTTCCTGCATACTTCAATGACTCACAGCGTCAAGCAACTAAAGATGCCGGTAAGATCGCTGGTTTGGATGTAAAGCGTATCATCAACGAGCCAACTGCTGCTGCACTGGCTTATGGTATGGATAAAGCAACCAAAGGCGATAAGAAGCTGGCGGTATACGACTTAGGTGGTGGTACTTTTGACGTATCTATCATCGAAATCGCTGAGATCGATGGCGAGTACCAGTTCGAAGTACTGTCTACCAACGGTGATACATTCCTTGGTGGTGAAGATTTCGACATGCGTCTGATCGACTACTTAGCAGATGAGTTCAAGAAAGAAAACGGCATGGATCTGCATAACGATCCTCTGGCTCTGCAGCGTCTGAAGGATGCGGCTGAGAAAGCGAAGATCGAATTGTCATCCTCAAACCAGACTGATGTAAACCTGCCATACATCACGGCTGATGCATCAGGCCCTAAGCACTTGAACGTAAAAGTGACTCGCGCTAAGTTGGAATCATTGGTTGATGACCTGATTACTCGTACTGTTGCACCTTGCCAAATGGCATTGAAAGATGCTGGTTTGTCAGCGTCTGACATCGACGATGTAATCCTGGTGGGTGGTCAAACCCGTATGCCTAAGGTTCAGCAGACTGTTACAGACTTCTTCGGTAAAGAGCCACGTAAAGACGTGAACCCTGACGAAGCAGTTGCAGCAGGTGCGGCGATTCAAGGTGGTGTACTGGGTGGTTCTGTGACTGACGTACTGCTACTGGACGTTACTCCACTGTCTCTGGGTATCGAGACAATGGGCGGCGTAATGACTAAGCTGATCGAAAAGAACACAACTATTCCGACTAAGGCGCAGCAAGTGTTCTCTACAGCAGATGATAACCAGAGTGCAGTAACTGTGCACGTGTTACAGGGTGAGCGCGAAATGGCTTCCGGTAACAAGTCTCTGGGCCGTTTTGACCTGACAGACATTCCGCCAGCACCACGCGGTATGCCTCAGATCGAAGTTAGCTTAGACATCGATGCCAACGGTATCTTGAATGTATCGGCTAAAGATAAGGCGACTGGTAAAGAGCAATCTATCCAGATCAAATCTTCTTCCGGTTTGTCTGATGATGAAATCGAAAAGATGGTTAAAGATGCTGAAGCACATGCTGAAGAAGATAAGAAGCTGCGCGCATTGGTTGATGCTCGTAACTCTGCAGACAGCATCGTTCACGGTACTGAGAAGTCACTGAAAGAGTTCGGCGATAAGGTTGACGGCGCTGAAGTTGCTAAGATCCAAGCTTTGATTGATGAAGTTAAAAAAGCAATGGAAGGCGACGACAAAGAGCTGATCGACAGCAAAGCTCAAGCGCTGATGGAAGCGTCCGGAGCGTTGGCTCAGGCACAAGCGGGTGCCGGTGATGCAGCTGGTCAGCCAGACGGTGCTCAGGCACAGCAAAAGCCAGTTGATGATGACGTGGTTGACGCTGAGTTTGTTGATGTTGATGACTCTAAGAAGTAAGCAACACACAAGCTGGTAAGACACTCAGGCGTGCAGGGCAATACTCTGCACGCCTGCTTTAGTTTTTAGCGAATCACAATTTACGTAGCAAAATTCAGGTTAACAGTATGGCAAAACAGGACTATTACGAAACGCTTGGCGTCAGCAAAAACGCTAGTGAAAGTGAATTAAAAAAAGCGTTTAAGCGCATGGCGATGAAACACCATCCTGACCGTAACCCCGGTGATGCTGAAGCAGAAGCCAAATTTAAGAACATTAAAGAAGCTTATGAAATATTGAGTGAGCCCCAAAAGCGCGCGGCTTATGACCAGTTTGGTCATGCGGGTGTGGATGGCTCTGCGGGTGGTCGTGGTGGATTTGGCGGCGGCTTCGGTGGCGGCGGTGGCGGCTTTGGCGATATCTTTGATGAGATCTTTGGCGGTGGCCGTGGTGGTCATAATCCGAACCGTGCATATCGCGGTAACGACTTGCAGTACAACTTGGATTTGACACTGGAACAGGCTGTATTTGGTACCACAGTCGATATTCGCATTCCAACCATGCAAAACTGTAAGCCTTGTGGCGGAACCGGTGCTAAATCGGGCACTACACCACAAACCTGCTCAACCTGTCATGGCCAAGGCCAGGTCCGTATTCAGCAAGGTTTCTTTGCGGTACAGCAGACTTGCCCAAGTTGTCATGGTTCAGGAAAAGAAATTAAAGACCCTTGCCCAAGTTGTCACGGACAAGGACGTACAGAAGAACACAAGACGCTGGAAGTTAAGATTCCAATGGGTGTGGATACTGGCGACCGTATTCGTTTGTCGGGCGAAGGCGAAGCTGGCATGAACGGCGGCCCATCCGGTGACTTGTATGTTCAGATGGAGCTTAAGCAACACTCTATCTTCAGACGTGATGGCAGCGATCTGCATTGCACCATTCCCGTTCGCTTTACAACGACCGCACTGGGCGGTGAAGTTGAAGTGCCAACGCTGAATGGTAAAGTTAGTCTGAAGATTCCGGCAGGATCACAGTCTGGAAAAGTATTCCGGATGCGTGGCAAAGGCGTGAAATCAGTCCGCGATGCGTTTGAAGGCGATCTGTTCTGTAAGATTCAGGTAGAAACACCGGTGAATCTGACTAAAGATCAAAAGCGCATGCTGGAAGAGCTGGAGCAAAGTTTGTCAGATGGCAAAGAAAAGCACAGCCCGGAAATGCACGGCTGGGGTGATAAAACCAAATCATTCTTTGATAATGTAAAAGGTTGGTTTGAGGGAGAGAAGTAAGCCATGACTAAGGTTGCAATTGTCGGCGCTGCCGGACGTATGGGACGAGTTCTGATGGAAGCCGTCCACTTAGATGAAACTGCGCAGTTAACCGCTGCGACGGTGAATGTGGGTAGCTCTCTGGCCGGTGCTGACTCGGGTGAGTTAGCCGCAATCGGTAAGAACGAGATTGCGCTGGTAGACTCTTTGGATGCCGCAGCAGACTTTGACGTTGTTATCGACTTTACGGTAACAGCGGCGACGATGCAGCATTTGGATTGGTGCGTGGCGAACAATAAAGCCATCGTGATCGGTACAACGGGGTTTAGTGATGAGCAAAAAGCCCGTATTCAGGAAGCTGGCAAAACTATTCCGGTGGTCTTTTCATCGAATATGAGTGTGGGTGTGAACCTGTGCTTTAAGTTGTTGGATATGGCCGCACGCGTGCTGGGCGATACCGTCGATGTTGAAGTGATCGAAGCGCATCACCGTCATAAAATTGATGCGCCATCCGGTACGGCACTGAGTATGGGGGAAGTGCTGGCGGATGCTTTAGGGCGCGATTTGAAAGAATGCGCCGTGTATGGTCGTGAAGGCGTAACGGGCGAGCGTGATCGCAAAACGATTGGCTTTGAAACCATTCGTGCCGGTGATATTGTGGGCGAGCACACCGTGCTGTTTGCTGACATCGGTGAGCGCATTGAAATCACCCATAAAGCTTCTAGCCGTATGACCTTTGCTAAAGGTGGAATACGCGCTGCGAACTGGCTAAAAGGTCGCCCGCCTGCTGTTTACTCGATGCAGGATGTGTTGGATTTGAATTGATAACAGGATGTTGAGTTTATGACAGCAAGTACACAATGGTTTTGGCTGGCAATGCTGCTGGTCGGCGGCTTTCTGATTTATCTGTTATCGCCGATCTTATTGCCATTTGTGGTTGGTGCTTTGCTGGCATATTTGGGCGATCCCTTAGTGGATCGGCTGGAAACCTATAAGCTCTCCCGGACCACCTCCGTAGCCATTGTGTTTGCGGTGGTGTTCTTGGTTCTGTTGCCATTCTTTGTGTTCTTGGCTTCTCTGATGCAGGGGCAAATCACTAACTTCATTGTTAAAGTACCTGATTATCTAATCTGGCTGCGTGAGACCTTGTCACCGCAGCTGGCTGCCTTCGGTATTGATCTGCCACAGATTGATAAAGAAAGCTTGGGTGCTACGCTCTCCAAAGAGTGGGATGTTGCCGGTGGCTTCATTAAAGGTTTGGTTGGCACTGTTTCTAAGTCTGGCTTAGTGGTGATGGGCTGGCTGATCAATATGATGCTGATTCCGGTCATCACGTTCTACCTGCTGCGCGACTGGGACCGATTGGTTGCTTATGTCCGCGAACTGCTACCACGTAATATCGAGCCTAAAATTGCCATGCTGGCTAAAGAGTCCGATGAAATGTTGGGTGCTTTTTTGCGTGGCCAGATGCTGGTGATGATGGGTTTAGGCACTATTTACAGCATTGGATTGGCGATTATCGGTGTTGATTTTGCACTGCTGATTGGCATGATCGCGGGCATTATTAGCTTCATTCCCTACATGGGATTGTTTGTTGGTATTGCGATTGCGAGTGTTGCTGCATTAGTAGAAACCCAAAGCTTTATGATGGTATTCTGGGTCTTTGTGGTATTCGGAGTGGCGCAGGTGATCGAGGGAATGTTTTTAACGCCATTGCTGGTCGGTGATCGTATTGGGCTGCATCCGGTGGCGGTCATTTTCGCCGTATTAGCTGGCGGTCAGTTGTTTGGATTTTTCGGAATCCTGCTGGCATTGCCAGTCTTCGCAGTTCTTGCGGTGTTGTTACGACATGCGCATGACTCCTATCTCGAAAGCCAAATATACCGAATCTGATGTCACAACAAATGGTGCTAAATGTCACATCGCGTGACAGCTTGAGTTTCGACTCCTTTTTCTCCACACCGGCGAATGAGGATGTGTTTGCTCTGTTAAAAACATTCTCAGAAACCAGCCAATCATCCCAGCTATTTGTATGGGGTGAAATGCACAGTGGAAAATCCCATCTATTACAAGCGTGTTGCTATCACGCCTCGGAGCGTGGGCAGCGAGTCTCCTATTTACCGATGAAATCCTTGGCGACTTATGGCGTTGCGGCGACCATCGGCCTTGAAGCCATGCACATGATCGTGATCGATGATATTGATCAGGTGCTGGGTAATCGCGATTGGGAAGAGGCTTTGTTTAATCTGATTAATCAGTCCCGAACCTCCCAGCAGCGTTTGATCTTAAGTGCCACGCAGAATCCTCGCTATCTTGAGTGTCAGTTGCCGGACTTGGCCTCGCGCCTGATCTGGGGTGAAACGCATGTGTTGTATGCACTGACCGATGATGAGAAGCGCCAGGTACTTCAGCAGCGTGCAGCACAGCGCGGGATTGAGTTAAGCGATCGGGTACTGAGCTACCTGGAGCGCCATTACCCGCGAGATATCGGCTCGCTACTCACTATTTTGAACGTGTTAGATCAGGAAAGCCTACGCAAGCATTCGAAAATAACAGTACCCTTTTTAAAGCAGGTACTTGATTCATAGCTGGTTTAACCTTATTAATTAAAGGGCAGGCTTTCTGCTTTTAACGCAAATAGGTAACTCGTATGGACGCAAAATCAGTACTTGAAGAACTACTGCAAACCGGACGCCAGATGGCTGCGAAAGGTCAGGCGGCGATTGAGCAGAAGCTTGATATTGCTGAGCCCGGCGAAAAGCGTGATTCAACCATTTCCGGAATGAAAACCGGTGCAGTTGCTGCGGGCGTGTTGGCCTTATTACTGGGCACTGGCGCAGGTCGCCGTGTGACCGGTTCCGCATTAAAACTGGGAAGCTTGGCTGCTGTGGGTGGCATTGCCTGGAAAGCGTATCAAAATTGGTCTGACAAAAATAATGTGGAGTCGGCAAATAACGAGCCTGACCCCGTGCCAGTGGGCATGCTGGAGTCTGATGCAGCTGAAAAACGCAGCTTGATTTTGCTTAAAGCGATGATTGAAGCCGCTAAGGCAGATGGTCATATTGATCAGGATGAAATCACTAGCATCACTGAGCAAATGCATAAGCTGAATTTAAGCGGTGATGTGGCATCCTTTGTACAAAAGGAAATTGCCTCGCCATTGAATCTGGATGAGTTGGCAGCGATGTCTGACAGCCCTGAAACCAGTGCTGAGATCTATTTGGTCTCCTCAATGGTGATCAATAAGCAGAACGAAATGGAGCGCGCTTACTTGGATGCGTTGGCTGCTGCTTTAGAGTTACCGGATGCGTTATTAGTTGAGCTTGAGAAAGCCAAAGCTGGTGCGCTGGATGCTTAGTTCCTGACTGGAATAAGCAAAGCGGTGTGACGTGTAGTTAAGCATGAAAGCTTGATAAAAGCGGGTTAGTCTTAGATTAACCCGCTTTTTTTATACTGATTTAACCGTACTGCTGAACCCAATCCACAAGTTGTTGAAGATTGGCTTTCTGATCATCACTCAAATCACGCTGCGCAATGCCTTGCATGGCTTCCTGAAAATCACTCGCCGTAAAGTCACAACCAAACTCCCCATCCCACAGGCGGGCACGACAGAACTCCTGCCACTGCCATTGCTCTTGCTGGCTCAGGCTATCCGGCCAGTTGCGGGCGCGATAACGGAATAACAAGGTTTTCAATCGTGGATCGGAAAATGCAATTGTCTCGCCAGCTAAGCGGTCGGGCGATAAGCTGGTGACCAGATTACACAGCTTGCGGTCGCCAGAATTGATAAAGCCGTTGTACAAGGCAGAATCAGCATCAATTGGCTCGCGCTCTGGTGAGCGGCTGTAGAGCTCTTTCAGTTTATCCAGTAAGCCACTATCTGCCAGCAGGGTTTGTTTGTGCTGCTCAATCACTTCCCAGTCAATCTGCCATTTTTCAGTCATTTCAGGGCTTAGTGTTTTAAGCGGTGCCAAGGCAGGGGATTTATTGATGTGTACGCCTTTTAGCGCAATGCGTGGGGTGTCATCTTCGCGTTCTGCATTGGGTGTATATAAGCTTTTGGCAATTTCATCGACACTAGCATTTAATAATTGCTGCGGGTCCTGGCGTAGATCAAAGCAGACCATTTCATTGCTATTTACCGGATGCTGCATCAGCGGTACGATCGGGGAAATACACCCTAGCTCTGCCGGAATCATTCCAGAAATGTGCAGCACGGTTGCCTGCTTTTGCACATTCAATAACTCTGCCGCTTTGCTCTTTTGGCGCAGCGCAAAGTAGTACTCGTAAAGCCGTGGCTGCTTCTCGCGAATTAGCTTAGCCATGGCAATGGTAGCGCGTACATCAACTAAGGCATCGTGAGCGCCTTCATGCTGAATGTTATTGGCAGCCGTCAATAATTCAAGGCGGAAACTGGTAATACCGGGCTCACGTTCAGGCCATTCAATGCCTTCAGGGCGCAGAGCATGCGTCATGCGCACTAAATCCAGCAAGTCCCAACGACTATTACCGTTTTGCCATTCACGGGCGTAGGGGTCGATAAAATTGCGGTAAAAACCAAAGCGGCTGACTTCATCATCAAAGCGCAGGCTGTTGTAACCCACGCCACAGGTGCCGGGCTTGCTAAGCTCTTCATTGATCTGGGTAAAAAACTCTGCTTCATTCAAACCTTCAGCTGCCGCTTTTTGCGGTGTGATGCCAGTGACCAGTAGGGCTTCAGGGTGCGGTAGGAAGTCGACGCAAGGCTGGCAGTAAATCATCACGGGCTCGCCAATGACCTCTAATTCCAGAGTGGTGCGAATGCCTGCAAACTGGGATGCGCGGTCTTTGCGCGGGTTAATGCCCCAGGTTTCGTAGTCATGCCAGAATAAGGTGGTATTTGCCATCTGCGATCCGAATAGTTGGTTATTTCTGAACGCTGTATAATACACGCTAAGCCGCTCTGACAGTATCCGTAGGGTCATATTCGGTAGAGGACGCTAGGGTCGATTGGCTGAAATTCTGTTATGATGGCGCACACTATAAGTCGATGATGATATCCCCCATGCGTTTAATTCTTATTTTAACAACGATGCTATTGCTGAGTGCTTGCGGTGGTAGCAGTAGCAACTCTGATGGTGATACCGAACCGGGAGCCTTACTTCGTAGCTCTGTGCTCAATGAATACAAAGTTTCTGAAAACACCTTTTTAACGCTGTTTTCCGTGATTTCCGGGCGTAATTACGACGTTAAAGTGGTTAAGCTAGTGTACAAAACCACACTGGAAAACGGGGATCGGGTGAATGCTTCGGGGATTGTAGCGATTCCGCAAGGCAAAACTACAGCAAGCCCAATGCTGAGTTACCAGCACGGTACAATTTTTCTGGATAGTGCGGTACCCAGTAATAATCCCTCATTTGACACGAGCCCGTTGCTGGCTGCATCGGCTGGCTTTGTGGTGGTGGCGACGGACTATATTGGCTACGGCGAGTCTAAATCACTGACTCATCCTTATATTCAGGCAATTCCCAGTGCTAACAGCGTGATTGATTTATTGCGGGCTGCGCGCTCTTACCTGCAAGCCCAATCCGTTGAATTAAATCAGCAGCTATTCTTAGCCGGTTACTCCGAAGGTGGCTATGCCACGATTGCCGCGCATCAACGCATGCAAACGTTATATGCCGATGAGTTTACGGTGACTGCCAGTATCGCTGGGGCAGGGCCTTATGATGTGCGTGGCATGACGGATGAGGTTTTGCTTAATCAGTCGACGCTAAGTCAGCCCGCTTATTTTAGCTTTGTGGTACATGCCTATGACACATGGTATGACTTGGAAAATCTCACCTTGCGCGCCATTCAATCGCCTTACGATCGGGTGCTGGACAGCCGCTATAACGGTGATTACAGCAGTGCTGCGGTGAATAGCGTGTTGCCACGGGCTAAGGATGAGTTATTTGACCCGGCTTTCTTAAGTGAGTATGCCGGATTGGCTGGTGAGTTAACGCTGAAGTATCGCTTGGAAGACAATAATGTGTATGACTGGACTCCGCACGCACCAGTGCGCTTATTCCACGGACAAAACGATGACATCGTACCGTATCAAAATGCAGTAAATGCATTGACGAGTATGCAAGCCAATGGCGCGGCGGATGTCACGCTGGAAGACTGCAATGCAGTGCCATCCACTCATGTGAACTGTGCGGCTTCCTTTGCGCTCTACTTAACCTCTTATTTGCTATCAGAGGCGGAAGGGCGCTAAGCGGGCTATTGATTCTGAGCTTAGGATTTTTGGTTCTCCTGAATCCAGAGCTCATAATCTAATTTACTACTGGTCAAACACAGCAAAATACCTAAACCGTCATTTGGGGAGTTGCCAGATTCCGTTTGAATACCAATCGGAATCAAATTGATAATGGCACCTGCTAAAGCTGCAAAAGCCAGACTCTGCAAGGCTATCTGCGCATAATTATCATGGTGTGCAAAAATCTGATCAGTGCCTAAAAAAACCATGATCGCAAAAAACACCAGCAGCTCAATGCCAGGGCCTGCAAAATAAATCAGCGCATGTTTTACGCGTACCCAGCTCATATTCAGCGGTGCAATACTGACAAACCCTTCCAGCGGCACCATGCGAATTTCCATTGGCGCGCCAAATAAGCGAGTGGTGTGCATCACGCTACCAAAGCCAATTACCGTGCGTTTAACTTCCCAGCCACAGAACTTTGCCATTAATGCGTGTCCAAACTCATGCAGGAATAATAAAGGCACCCAGAATAGGATGAATAGCAGCATGGATAGCTTGCGAGGCTCGTAGTCGCTGATCATTTCCATGCACATCATAAACAGGAACAGCCCGCTTAGGATTAGGATGAATATTTTCTCAGCGCGAGAGCTGGGTGTTTTGTCTTTTTGGTCAATATACATATACCATTATCCAAAGCTTAAGTTAACTAGTCCAGCATTGACCCTGCAGGGTCTACTGGTACACTAACGCCTTATTTTCAGGGGCATGAATCCCTTTTTTCATACAAGGAAAAACAATGTCGGAGCACGACCCGTATACCCCGCCAGAGTCTGATTTACGACCGAAGCAGGACCCTAATTTTATCCAGAACTTCCCACGTTTCCCAACCATGTTATTTGTTGGTATCGGTATTCTTACCATGGGATTGTTTGTGTATTACTGGATTTATACCCGCAATCAAATGTTAAACCGCTGTATACCCGCCTCGCTCAGAATGCCGGAATGGTTGGTCAACTCTACCGTGATTCTGGGTGTGATCGGTTTTGTAATGTCCTCGATTCAATTGATGATGCCGGAAACTGGGCTGGCGACTTCAACCTCTGGTGCACAAGGCATTTTGGGGCTGTTATCGTTTGTGATGGCGTTAGTATGGCTATTTAATTTTCGCCGTCAATTAAACCGTTTGACGGGTGCGGTACCGGGTGATGCGGTTTGGGTAAACGGCTTATTACTGTTTTTGTTTACCACTTACTATCTGCAATACAAGATCAATAAAATTCATGATCACGGTCCAATGCAGCGTGTTTCTTCAGATGACGACGATGAAGATGTTGAGCAATCCAGGCAAGGCACCATCGAGCTGTAAGTTAAACCGATAGCGAAATAGCAGGCATAAAAAAAGCGCCCTGAAACAGGGCGCAAAAGGGTACTACCTATGAAGCTTGTTGTTGCGTGTTACTCAGGTAAGTGCACCGGAATGTAACGCGCAGAGTTGTCACGAATGACTAGCACGGGTACTGAGCGGCCTTTAGGGGCATCTTTAATCGCTTGGCGAAGCTCATCTGGTGTAGCCACTTCTTTGTTATTAAACGATACGATAATGTCGTTAACTAGGATGCCGGCTTTCTCAGCAGTGCTGTCACCGATTACCTGATTTACAACCACACCTTTGTCAGAACGAGTCGCTTTACGCTGCTCTTCATCCAGTGGGCCAACGGCAACGCCAAACCCATCTTTAGCGGCAGCAGCTTTAGCCACTTTCGCATCCGGTGTTGGTTTTAACTGGCCTACGACCACTTCAACCTTAACTTCCTTACCAGCACGGATCAGTGTCACTGGTACGTGTTTACCGATTTCAGTGTTACCAACCAATGGTGGTAAATCTGAAGAGGTGTAAACTGGTACGCTGTTAAACGACACGATGACATCACCGGTTTTTAGGCCCGCTTTATCCGCTGCACTATCCGTCTCGACACGGGCAACTAGTGCGCCGGTTGGGCCAGGTAGGTTGAACGAATCTGCCAACTCCTGAGTAACATCCTGAATCAATACACCCAGTTTGCCGCGGCTTACATAGCCTTTTTCCTTCAGCTGTGTGGTTACATTCTTAACCGTGTTCGCTGGAATGGAGAATGAGATTCCCATGTAACCGCCACTGCGGCTGTAAATCATGGAGTTCACACCAACGACATTGCCATCTAAATCGAACAGTGGGCCGCCTGAGTTACCAGGGTTAACCGCAACGTCCGTTTGGATGAATGGCACATACGTTGTGTTGTTTACGCCGTCATTTAAGCTACGAGCCAGTGCGCTGACAATACCTTGCGAAGCACTGTGCTCTAAACCAAATGGTGCGCCAATCGCTACAACCCACTGGCCAACTTTCAATTTTGATGAATCACCAAAGGTCGCCACTGGCAAATCTTTAGCTTCAACTTTTAACAATGCGATGTCGCTGTTTTCATCGACACCAATCACTTTTGCATCTAACTCGCGACGATCTTTTAAGGTCACGCGAATGCTTTCTGCATCATCAATTACATGGGCGTTGGTGACAACATAACCATCGGATGAGATGATGAAGCCGGAGCCCAATGAACGAAATGGCTGCGATTTTGGCTTAGCATTTGGCGCTGGCATGCCTTTAAAGAACTCACGCAGTTGCGGTGGCAGGCTATCCAGATCCAGACTGTTGCTTCCAGTGTTTACCGTCGGGTCTGAGCTGCCTTTTGTGGCGATGTTAACGACCGAATTACGGTTCTTCTCGATTACATCGACGAGATTAGGGAGTCCATCTGCCTTCGCGGCATAGGATGTGGCAAGTAAAATACCTGTTAGAAGCATTGCGGAAAATGCTTTAATGGTTGCTGGCCTAATTATCTGGCTCACCGTTATAACCTCCATTGATTAATTGCATGCGATTGTGTCACGCACATTGTTACTGATTGTTTGCCAATTGATTAATAAATCTTTATGAATTAAAAACAAATAGTTGCTGACGTTTATGCTGGAAATACTTTACCAAGATACCGCGGTCGTTGCGATCAATAAACCTTCAGGTTTGCTGGTTCATCGAAGCCCGATTGATAAGCATGAGACGCGCTTTGCGATTCAACTCACGCGAGACCAAATTGGGCAACACGTATTTCCGGTGCATCGGCTTGATAAGCCTACCTCTGGTGTGTTGTTGTTTGCTTTGTCATCCGAAGTTGCCCGCCAGTTGACGGAGCAGTTCACGGCAAAGCAGGTTGCCAAAACGTATCAGGCAATTGTGCGTGGTCATATAGAAGATAGTGGGGTTATTGATTATGCATTACAAGCACAATGGGACAAAATGACCGATGCTAAGGTCGATCCTGACAAGCCTGCGCAGGATGCAGTGACTCATTATGAGTGCTTGGCGCGAACTGAGTTGCCGTTTCCGGTGGGGCGTTATAACAGCGTGCGCTATTCCTTGGTGAGCTTAAGCCCGCAGACGGGACGTAAACATCAGCTGCGTCGGCATATGAAACATATCTTCCATCCGATCGTTGGTGATACCTCGCATGGCGATGGCACACAGAACCGTTTTTTGCGGGATCAGTTTGATTTGCAGCGCTTGATGCTGCACGCAGGGCGCTTGAGTTTGAAGCATCCGGTAACGGGGAAGCCATTAGATATTGAAGCGCCGCTAAGTGATGATTTTAAACTAATGCTGGAACAATTAGAGTTAGTCACAGCGCAGGCACCTAGCGAATAATACTGGCTTACTGGCTTACTGGCTTACTGGCTTACTGGCTTACTGGCTTACTGGCGGATGGTTAGGCTTGGCGCGTGGTTGGCCAAGCCATGATGTTTAATAATTTTCGGCTGCCTTAAGTTAGTCGCTGCCGAACTAAGTTTACCCAATAGCTTGCACCAAGCGGAGCCACATCATCATTAAAATCATAATGTGCATTGTGGAGCATGCAGCCACCTTGCTCACCTTCGCCATTGCCAATCCAAATATAAGCACCGGGTAATTCCTGCAACATAAAGGCAAAATCTTCAGCGGCCATGCTTGGCGGCATAGTGCGTTGTACTTTGTCTTCACCAACCACTGCGCTGGTTGCATTGGCACTGTACGCCGCATGCTCAGGCGAGTTAATCACTGGTGGATAGCCAGGAATAATCGTGAGTTCGCCAGTTGCGCCATAGCTCGCACTAATCCCTTCTACCAGCGTTTTAATTCGATCTAATACCAGCGGGCGGGTGAGGGGATCAAAGTAGCGCATGGTACCAGCCATATTCACGGTATCCGGAATCACATTATGCGCATGACCTGCATTGACTTGAGTAATGCTGATTACCGCCGAATCTACTGGTGCGATATTACGCGACACAATGCTCTGCAATGCCGTAATGATTTGCGCACTGATAACCACAGGATCAATAGTTTTGTGTGGCATAGCAGCATGACCACCTTTGCCATGAATGCTGATATTAAGCGTTTCCACGCCTGCCATCACCGCACTATCGTGTACCGCAAATTGACCCGCTTCTAAGCCCGGCCAGTTGTGCATGCCGTAAATTTCCTGACAGGGGAATAAATCAAACAGCCCTTCCTCAATCATCTGGAGTGCTCCCGCATCACCTTCTTCAGCAGGCTGGAAAATGCAGTGAACGGTTCCGTTAAATTGGTTGTTCTGTTTAAGATAAGCGGCAGCGCCAAGCAGCATAGTGGAGTGGCCATCATGACCGCAGGCGTGCATTTTTCCGGGGTGTTGCGATTTGTAGGGGATGTCATTGAGCTCAGTGACGGGGAGGGCGTCGATATCGGCGCGCAAACCAATACTGGGGCCGGAGCCTTGGCCGGTTATAGTGGCAACAATACCGGTGCCACCTAAACCGCGGTGAATGGGTATCTCCAGCGACTCCAGCACACTGGCAATGTAGTCACTGGTTTTAAACTCTTCAAAACACAGTTCGGGGTGCTGATGTAGCCAATGACGCCAGGTAATCATGTCTTGGTGGAGAGCTGAACCGGGTGCAATGGCTATCATTGGGGCGCCTCAAAATAGTATTAATCGTCCTCCAGTATAGAGTCAGCGGAGGATGAATTGAAAGTATTATCCAGTGCGCGCTCCGGAGGGAAAATACATTTAAAGGTGCTGCCTTGGCCGGGTACGCTGCTAATCTTCAACACACCATCGTGGCGTTGCAGTGCGTGTTTGGCGATGGCTAAACCTAGTCCAGTGCCACCAACGCTCCGTGAGCGGCCTTTATCGGCGCGGTAAAAGCGTTCCGTCAGGCGATTAATATGCTGCGGCTCAATACCAATTCCGGTATCGCTGACTTCCATAATGAGTTTGCCTCCACTGGAATACCAGCGAATATAAATCGCACCCAGCTCGGGAGTGTAATTAACCGCATTGGAGACCAGATTAGAAAACACGCCATGCAACTCACTCGGATTACCGCTTAAGAATTTGTCGCTGCTCACTTCTAAATGAATGTCGTGATTTTTTGAGCCGCTTAGAATAATGGCGTCATCACAGATGCCTTTTAACATGCCCGGAACATCGACAGGCGTGCGGTTACTAATGGTTTGATTACTTTCCAGATTTGACAGAATGAGCAAGTCTTCAACCAAGCGCGTCATGCGATCAGATTGATCTTTCATCTGCCAGAATATCGGTTGGTAAGGCTCCAACTCAGGGGCCTCTTCATCATTTAAGGTTTCAAGATAGCCGGCAATCACACTCAGTGGTGTGCGCAGTTCATGGGACACATTGGCGACAAAGTCTTTGCGCACTTGTTCCATATGATCTAAAGCACTGAAATCCTGAATGATTAATAGACGCTTGTCATTATAACGGGTGAGTCGAAGATCAAGCTTCACATCGGGGTCGACAGAGGAATCCATGCGCAGGCTTTCGCTGGTATTATCTTTGTCGATAAATGCAATAAAAGCAGGGTCGCGGATTAAGTTAATGATGTGGCTGCCACGATCTTGCACTTTTCGCAGGCCCAATAAGCGAATCGCTGTTTCGTTAAACCACTCAATTCTGCCCTTGTCATCGACGATCACAATTCCGTCAGGCATGGCCATACTGACTTTAATGAATTGATTAATTAATTGGCGCGACTTGGCATCCTGTTGGCGATGCGCTTTATTAGTTTTATGCATCCGTGTAGCGAGCAGATTCCAGATACCACGAACCTCATCGGGCGGTGCTTCACGATGATCGATCGATACCCATTCCAGCAGTAACTTACCTTGCCATAGGTGATACAGCGTAAAAGACGTCAGCGCCAAGATGACTAATCCGACCCACGAAACTCCGGTAGTCGCCAGCAATAAACAAGCAATTCCGATATACATCAGCACGCGGATTTCGTGAGCCAATACCTCGCTTAAATAATATTTCCAAGTCATTACTTCGGATTACTCGCTAGGTGAGAAGCGATAGCCAACTCCTCGCACGGTTTGGATAAGTTGATCATAGCGCCATGGCGCAAGTGATTTGCGCAGGCGCAGAATATGGACATCGACGGTGCGTTCTTCGACATAGGTATTTCGTCCCCAGACATGATCTAACAAGGTGCCACGGCTATAAACACGGTTCGGATTTTCCATCAGAAAGCTGAGCAAGCGAAACTCCGTGGGGCCAAGATCAAGCGTATTATCATCCACGGTGACACGGTGGCTGGCTTTATTGAGTCGCAATTGACGCGCATGCAGAATTTCTTCGCTAGCTTGTTTAGAGCTGTTGCGGCGCAATACAGCCTGTACTCGTGCGATGAGTTCCCGGGGTGAAAATGGCTTGCTGACATAGTCATCTGCCCCTGAATTTAGGCCGGTGATTTTGTCTTGTTCTGTGGATTTTGCGGTAAGCATGATAACAGGGATATCGCTGGTAAAGCTATCCCGCTTTAGGTGACGAATCAGTTCAATCCCCGTGGCATCCGGTAGCATCCAATCCATTAAAATCAGATCTGGTTGCGCTTCGCTAAGTGTACTCTGAGCCTGGCGTGCATCACCGGCTTCAAGGGTTCGATAGCCAGCGCGCGATAGGGCAAAGCCTAACATTTGGCGAATGGGTTGCTCGTCTTCAACTAATAAAATGGTTTCCATAATTACCTATTGCCACTGGGATTTTTTTAGATTCAGCCATTAAATCAAAGCTATATGTCAGCAGTGTGACAAAGCGGTTAGTAACACCATTTTCTATTCGATTTGCTTGAAGAAATATACCCTTGGAGAAGCCCTCAATAAGCCGTTACGGACTGCCACAGATGATTGATTGCCGACTTTCTCAAATGAGAGGTAGGGCCATCACGCTGCTGGATGAAAATTGCCCTGCGCTGGTGAACAGGCAGGGCATCGTCATTTTCGCTATTAAGTACGTGGCTTAGTTTGAAGAGCTTGTTTTTGAACCAGCTAGGTTTTCCGCTCTATCTTCAGCCTTAAGTGTTTCAGGGTATAACTTCTTACGCACTTTCTTTAGATTAGTGTGGCGGATGTCTTTACCCTTTACGCGGTAAATAACGAACTCACAGATATTGGTGGAGTGATTACCAATGCGCTCAAAAGCACGCGCACACCAGATAACGCGTAGGGCGTTTTTGATGTTGCGGGTATCGTCCATCATGTGGGTGATGAGTACGCGTGATAAATCATCAAACTCTTTACTAATGCGGCGGCTTTTCTTAACCACATCAATCGCTTGCAGGTCATCCATGCGGGCAAAGGAGTCGAGTGCCAGCTTTAACAAGCTGTGCGCCAATTCACCTAAATGACGTAATTGGGCGCTCATGCCTTGGTTGGAGACTTGATTACCCAGCTGTGAGGCATATAAACCAATTTGCTCGGCTTCATCCCCAATACGCTCAAGGTCGGTAGTGACTTTGATGATGCTCAGCAGTAAGCGTAAATCACCTGCTGCCGGTTGGCGACGCGCAATAATACCCGCGCACTCTTCATCAATATCCACTTCCAAATCGTTGATGTCACCATCGGACGCGGCAACAAGTTCACCCAGCTCAACATCGCGCTCAAGCACGGCTTGCAGTGCGCAGCGAACTTGCTTCTCAACCATGCCGCCCATGGTCATCGCTTTACTGCGAATATCTTCAAGTTCCTGATCGTAGGATTGAAGAATATGATCTCCGGTTTCCATAATACTTAGCCCTCTGTTAGCCGAATCGGCCAGTGATATAATTTTCAGTTAATTTATGTTCAGGGTTGGTAAACACCGTGTTCGTCTTATTCACTTCCACCAGTTTACCTAGGTGGAAATAGGCGGTGCGCTGTGAAATACGAGCCGCCTGTTGCATGGAGTGAGTTACGATTGCAATGGTGTAGTTATGACGTAAATCATCCATTAACTCTTCGATAATCGCGGTGGCAATCGGGTCCAGTGCGGAGGTCGGTTCATCCATCAAAATGACTTCAGGGTCAACCGCAATGGTGCGTGCAATACACAAGCGCTGCTGCTGACCACCGGATAAACCAGTACCAGGTTTTTGCAGGCTATCTTTCACTTCTTTAAACAAACCGGCTTTGGTCAAACTAGCTTCAACCAAATCATCTAATTCAGATTTATTGGTGGTTAAACCATGCAAGCGAGCGCCATAGGCTACGTTATCGTAGATCGACTTAGGGAAGGGGTTTGGTTTTTGAAACACCATACCAACCCGCGCCCGTAGCAATACAGGATCTTGTTTTTTATCGTAAATATCCTGACCATCTAAGGTCAGGCTACCTTTTACACTGCAAATATCGATGGTGTCATTCATGCGATTTAACGCACGTAGGTAGGTAGATTTACCGCAACCGGAAGGCCCGATCATGGCAATAATCTCGTTTTTACCGATATCCAGGTCGACGCCAAAGATTGCCTGCTTGTCGCCGTAAAAAACATCGCAGTTACGAGTGGCCATTTTGATTTTTTCAGGATTATCCAACAGTGGCTTACCCACAGTATTCAGGATCTCAACGTCAAATTCGTCGCGGTTTTTAGTGGTGTTTGGGTCATTGCTCATTGTCAGAAAATTCCTGCCGTAGTCATATTGAGTAGTTGTGCCTTATTCAAGTATTGCATGGTACTTACCAGCGGTGCTCGAATCGTTTGCGCAAGAAGATTGCAATCATATTCATGGTGATCAGGAAGGCTAACAGCACCATGATAGCGGCGGAGGTACGCTCGGTAAAGGCACGCTCCGGGCTGTCTGACCACAGATAAATCTGCACTGGCATAACCGTTGATGGGTCCATAATGCCTTGTGGAACGTCCGATACAAAGGCGATCATTCCGATCATTAGCAGTGGGGCGGTCTCACCCAATGCCTGCGCCATACCGATAATGGTTCCGGTTAAAATACCAGGCATTGCCATTGGCAGTACGTGTTGATAAACCGTTTGTACTTTGGATGCACCCAAGCCCAGTGCCGCTTCTCTAATGGATGGTGGGACGGCTTTGATTGCAGCGCGGCTGGCAATAATAATGGTCGGCAAGGTCATTAAAGTCAGTACCAAGCCACCAATTAATGGGGTCGAGCGTGGCACACCAAAGAAGTTGATATACACCGCCAAGCCTAGCAAGCCGAACACAATAGAGGGTACTGCCGCCAAGTTATTAATGTTGATCTCGATCATATCTACCCAGCGGTTATTCTGCGGGGCAAATTCCTCAAGGTAAGTTGCTGCTGCCACACCAATTGGGAATGACAGGAACATAGTGATCAGCATGGTGTACAGCGATCCCATCAATGCGCCACGAATACCAGCTTGCTCTGGTTCACGTGAATCTGCTTCGGTAAATAGCACCGTGTTAAAGCGTTTTTCTAAACGATCTTCGGCTAGTAGGGTATCGATCCACTCCAGTTGGAAGTCTTTTAAGCGACGGTCACCCTCTGGCAGAGAGCGGTCAATCTTGCCTTTCATAAAGACATCGACATCATCCTTGGCCAGAAACCAATAGTCATTGGTGGTGCCGAGTAGCGTCGGGTCTTCAATTACCGCATCACGCAGCTCATAAGCCGCCGACTTACTGATTAAATTATTCAGCTCACGCTTTTGCTTACGGCCGGTAACGCCCGGAAACTTCTCCTTTAAGGCGTTTTTAATCACAGTGGAGTAGTTGGCACTGTATAGCTCATCGGGCGTTGAATTAGCCGTTACGCCAAGCGCGTCGGTATCCAACGTCACGCTGATTTTTATATAGCTTTGCTCAAATGCGGGCAAGCCTTTGGAAATGATATCGGTCAGCAATACGATCAGAAAAAGAAAGCTAATCAGGATCGAGACTAAACCGAAAAATCGGAATCGCTTTTCCTTGGCATAACGCTTCTTTAGACCGGCTTCAACGATTTGGGTACTGGTTCTCATGAATATATCCCGGGTTTAGTCGTATTGTTCGCGGTATCTGCGGATGACATGCAGCGCGATAATGTTAAGTAATAAAGTGATCAGGAACAGTCCCAGACCCAGCGCAAATGCGGCCAGTGTTTTAGGGCTGTCGAACTCCTGGTCGCCGGTCAATAGCGTTACGATTTGTACCGTCACGGTGGTAACCGCTTCGAGAGGATTGAAGGTTAGGTTGGCGGAGAGCCCGGCAGCCATAACCACGATCATGGTTTCACCAATGGCGCGGGATGCAGCCAATAATACGCCACCAACAATACCCGGAAGCGCGGCAGGGATGACCACTTGCTTGATTGTTTCGGAGCGGGTTGCCCCCATACCGTAGGAGCCATCGCGCAGAGATTGTGGAACCGCGTTGATAACGTCATCTGAGAGTGAGGATACAAACGGGATAATCATAATACCCATCACTAAGCCTGCCGCCAGCGCACTTTCAGAGGCCACCGTTAACCCAAGTGACTCACCAACATCTCGTATAAACGGTGCAACGGTTAGTGCCGCAAAGAAGCCATAAACTACCGTTGGGATACCCGCTAGGATTTCCAATGTTGGCTTGGCAAAAGAGCGAAATCTTGGGCTGGCATATTCGGATAAGTAAATTGCAGACATCAAACCGAGTGGTACGGCAATAATCAATGCAATTAAAGAGATCAGCAAGGTACCAACAAATAGCGGCACGGCTCCAAATGAGCCAGAGCTACCGGATTGATCGCTGCGGATTGCCGTTTGCGGGCTCCAGTGTGTGCCAAATAAGAAGTCGGTAATCGAGACTGATTTAAAGAACAGAATCGATTCAAACATCACCGAGAATACAATCCCCAGCGTGGTGAGTATGGCAATTGACGCGCAGAGAATCATCATTCCGCGAATCACGCTTTCCACTTTATTTCGGGCACGCGTTTCTGGTTTGACTAAGCGTAAACCCAGCATCAGACCGATAATGGCAGCTGCTAGCACCACAACCGTTTTGGCCATTGCGCTAATATTTTGCAGGCTTTGATAGCGCTCGGCAGCGGCTAGCTTGACCGGATCTGTAATCTGATCAAGGTTGCCGGCAGCAGCTAGGTATTTTACTTCGTTGAGTATTAAGCCTAATTGCGCAGAGCCTTTGGCTTGTAGCTCGGCTGGCAACGATGAGAAGGTCAGGCTGGATACTAACTTGGCGTCAAATGCCGTCCACAATAGTAAAATGATAATGGCAGGAATGGCAGCCCAAATAGCGACCATATAACCGTAATAAGAGGGGAGGGAGTGCAGTGCGCGTCGCCCGTTGACTGGCTTACCCGCCACCGCAATAGAGCGGCTCCTGCCGATAAAGTAGCTGAATAGCAGCAATGCTAGCAGCGTAATTAAAATGGTGTTTAATGACATACCTGACATCCTAAAGCCCCGATCGAGCGGGGATTATATGCTATTTGGTGCAAATTAATCTGCGAAGGTTTACTCGGGTCTGAGCCATCTATGCACTGATATTATTGTTATGTGGCATTCGTTGGCTCAGTCCGGAATAAACCCGTTTGAAGCTAAGCGCCCCACTCTGAATAAAGTGCCAGAGCAGGGCGCAAAGAGACAAAAAACTGAGTTGTCCTAAATTATAAAGATAAAGACTTCAGCTCAGTTGCCGCTTGACGGAAAGACTTACGGTTCTCTTCAGGCATTGGGATCAGACCTTTTTCAGTCAGGTAGCCTTCTTCACCGAATGCATCTTCTGTTACAAACTCAGCCAAGAATTCTTTGATACCAGGAATCTTGCCAACGTGGCTAGACTTCACATAGAAGTACAAAGGACGTGATACTGGGTAGTTACCGTCAGCGATTGAATCGAATGACAACTCAACACCATCAATTTTTGAACCTTGTACTTTGTCCGCATTTTGATCAAGGAAGCTGAAGCCGAATACACCCAGTGCCTTAGGGTTCTTCTCGAGCTTTTGAACGATCAGGTTGTCGTTTTCGCCGGCTTCGATGTATGCGCCATCTTCACGTACTGAGTGACAAACTTCTTTATACAAAGAGCCATTCGTCTTTTTCAGTGCTGCGATTTCAGGGATTGCTTTACAGCCGCCTTCCATTGCCAATTCAGCAAAAGCATCACGTGTACCAGACGTTGGTGGAGGACCTAACACTTCGATCTTCGTTGCAGGAAGTGCTGGGTTAACATCTTGCCAAGTTTGGTATGGGTTAGGAATTAACTCGCCTGGGGTTTTACCTGGAACAGATTTAGCTAATGCTAGGAATAAATCTTTACGAGTCAGCTCCATTTGATCCGCTTCTTTCGAGTTAGCAATGGCGATTCCGTCAAAACCAACCTGTACTTCAACGATGTCCTTAACGCCATTCTTTTGGCAATCTTCAAACTCGCTGCTTTTCATGCGGCGTGAAGCGTTAGTGATGTCTGGAGTATCAATGCCAGTGCCTGAGCAGAACAGCTTCATGCCGCCGCCAGTACCGGTTGATTCGATCTTAGGAGTCTTGAATTTAGTCTTGTTGCCGAAGGTTTCAGCAACAACGGTAGTGAATGGGTAAACTGTTGAAGAGCCAACAATTTCGATGTAATCACGTGCTGACGCTGCAGAAGCAGTTGCAACAAGACCAGCAGCTACCAGTAGTGGTAATTTTTTCATTTCAGTGTCTCTCCGTCATAGTTGTCTAAGATGGAGCGCACTATAGGGGGCGTATATGACAGGTTTATGACAGATCCGTAAATAAATACGATCAGGCAGAAAGTTTGTAGCCGCTACCTCTAACGGTTTGGACTAAGTGATCCGCTGCATTGGTTTTTAAGAGTTTGCGTAAGCGTAATATATGAACATCGACAGTACGCTCTTCAATAAAGGTGTTTTGGCCCCAAACATGATCCAGTAATTGCACGCGGCTGAAAATGCGCTCAGGGTTTTGCATTAAGAATTTTAAGAGTTTGAGTTCGGTGGTGCCGATATTGACTTTATTGCCACCGATAGAGAGGCTTTGATCGGCGAGGTTTAGCTCAAGGTTTTGATAGGAGAGTTTGTCATCTTCGCTAAACGCATCGCTGCGACGGAGTAGGGCTTTAATGCGGGCATTCAAGGATTTTAGGGAAACGGGTTTGCTGATGTAGTCGTCGGCACCGGACTCTAGCCCTTGAATCATATCTTGCTCTTCGGCGCGGGCCGTTAGCATAATGATAGGGATATCGCGCGTGAATGGGTCGCGGCGGAGTTGTTTGACTAACTGTGGACCATTGCCGTCTGGGAGCATCCAGTCGATTAGGATTAGATCGGGGCGCTGTTCGACGAGTTGCTCGGATAATTGTTGAGCGCTTTCGGCATCGTGAACGGTGTAGCCTTCGCGTTCCAGGGAGAAACGGATCATGTCACGGATTGCGGGTTCATCTTCTACGCAGAGGATGTGTTTGGTTTTTTGTGTATTTAAACTAGCCATTTTCATTGCTACCAAGGAGTTTGTAATAACAGGGTGGTATGCTAGCAGGCTTTTAGTAGTTTAGAGAAAACTAGGCTTTGATTTTTATCTACAGCTTGGTGGTCTGATGTTGTTTGGTATTGTTCCGCCAGTACAGTCCCAGCTGTAGCCGTTATTAAACGTTGGCATCAAAGTGATTGTTGAGTCATTTATTACTTTTGAATTATAGGTGATTGTGATGGTACCTGCGTCAACTGAAATGGATTTAATTTCTTGGCTTTGATACTCATTTGGATCTAATAGTTCGGCAGCGGCGTTATCGATTGGCCAATTACCGTTGTTGGTGTAGAACTCATAAACTGCGAATTTAACCCTGCCAGAAAAATGAAGCCCATTAGCGACATAGGATCTCTTAACGTATGTTTGGTAGGTTGGAAGTGCGATTGATGCAAGAATTCCTATTATGGCTATTACCATGATTAACTCAATTAAGGTAAATCCAAAATTTGATTTGGCTTGAGAAGTCATAAATACTCAAAGTAAAAAGAGTAGAGCTTTCGCTCTACTCTTAAAAATTAATTATGGCTTACATGTTGCTGGAACATATTTTGAAATTAAAGTGCCTGCGGCACAAACATACTGGAAAGGAGTACCACCGCTTGCGTTTAGATTAAGTGCTAATGCCGTGCCAGTACCATCAGTTGGTGTTAGGGTTAAGGTGCCGCCATTGTTTACACTTCCATCATAAGTGATGGTAATGACACCCGCCGCGTTCGATTCAATTTTAGAAACATTCTTAGTTGATAAAATTGGTGAAGCGTTAATTTCATCACAGCCTGTGCCATCTTGGATACAGCCCATATCACGAGGTCCTTGTGAGTTAAACGCTTCAACAATTGATGTTTTTAATGCAGAAGATAGTGTCATTCCCTCAGAGACGCGGGCGCGAATCGTGTAATCCTGATAAGCCGGCAGCGCAATAGAAGCCAAGATACCGATGATTGCTACTACGATCATTAATTCGATCAGGGTGAAACCTTTCTGGAGTTGCTTTTTCATTTTTATTACTCTCTTTTTATGTTGTTTTTCTTATGGGTTAATGTTGTAACTGAAAAGTATATTGCACAGGCCATGCCAAACTTGAGCTTAATGGGTTTAAGTTATTGAAAAGAATCAGCTTAATAGTTTTTTATTGGAGTTTAATTGGCACGTAAAATATTGAATTTACTGAAAAAATGTCACTTTTTGCCCATTCTAATGTCAGGATGGAACAGTCAAACGTCACATGAGGTGACAGTTTTTAGAAAATTACCAAAACTGGCTGGCCAGAACCAAAAAATCCGCTCAAGGCGGGTGCCAGAAGCGGATTTTTAAGAATAACGAGGTGTTTTAGCAATTAACGGCGCTTGTTTGGCTTTCCGCCTTTAACTGCTTGGCGTTTACTTGGCGCGGCTTGGCTTTTCTTCGGAGGTGTTGGCTCATCAAATGGCAAATCAACATTCTTATAGAGTGAGCGCAGCGCTTTAACGTCCAAGATCTCATGATGACCACCTCGCAAGTAGCGCGGCAGGGTAATCGAGCCATAGCGAATCCGTATCAAGCGGCTTACCTTAAGGCCTACACTCTCCCATAAGCGACGCACTTCGCGATTACGTCCTTCATGTAGTACTACGTGATACCACTGATTAAGGCCTTCACCACCAGCAAACTTAATGCGTTCAAACTTTGCAGGGCCATCTTCCAGAATCACACCCGCTTTAAGTACCTGAAGAATTTCCTCAGTCACAGTACCCATGACACGCACTGCGTATTCACGCTCAATCTGATACGACGGGTGCATTAGGCGGTTAGCCAACTCGCCATCGGTGGTGAACAGTAATAAACCGTCCGTATTGATATCCAAGCGACCTACCTGAATCCAGCGACCACTGTGCGGATTTGGCAGGTTCTTAAATACAGTTGGGCGGCCTTCCGGATCAGTCGTGGTAGAGACTTCGCCAGACTGCTTATGATAAATCATCGTCTGCGAGTCAGCTTTTAGTCGGGTGCTAATCCGTAAGCGCTGGCCGCGCAAAATAACCTGATCGGTTTCCTCTATCGCTTGACCGGGCGATGCAGGGTGGCCATTCACGATCACCTCGCCTGCTTCAACCCAGCGTTCGATTTCACGCCGTGAGCCGTAGCCCGCGCGTGATAGCATTTTCTGAATTCGTTCAGCCATGGTGAGTGTTCCACTAATAAAAATCGTGCTCTATTATCCCATAGAGCCATCGTTCATATAAGCGTATATCACAGTAAAATGACATTTATATGGCGAAACTAATGAGTATTGTTTGGTATTGACAAAAAACGGTATCCTGCTTGTATGTTGATAATTGATTTGTTAATTTCGACTTTATTTGTCAGGTTATTAAGCCATGTCTGAAGAGTTAGAAAGTGTTGCCGGGCCAGTTATTACGCCGACGGTTAAAAAAGTAATGACCCAGGAAGAAGCGCGGGCGATGTTGCCGGACCTTACTAATGCCGAGTATGTGATGAGCGGCCAAGTGCGCATGTCAGGCAAAGATTTGCTGAAGATCACGCATGCCAATAAGCAATATCCCTATCCTGAAAAAATGAAGCTGGCCGAGTACGAGCGCGAAAAATACCTGCTTCAAATTGAACTGCTGAAAGTACAAAAATGGGCTAAAGAAGAAGGCCAGAAGATTGTCATTATCTTTGAAGGGCGTGATGCTGCCGGAAAAGGGGGGACCATTAAGCGTTTCACCGAGCACTTAAACCCTCGTATTGCACGAGTGGTAGCTTTGGAAAAGCCAAGCGAACGCGAGTTGGGGCAGTGGTATTTCCAGCGTTATATCCAGCACCTGCCATCTGCTGGCGAGATTTTGATGTTTGACCGCTCTTGGTATAACCGTGCCGGCGTTGAGAAGGTGATGGGCTTTTGTTCTGACCGCGACCATTTGGAATTCATGCGCCAAGCCCCTGTTTTCGAGCGTATGCTGGTGAATTCCAATACGATTTTATTTAAGTTTTGGTTCTCAGTGACTCGTCAGGAGCAGCTGCGTCGCTTCCAAATGCGTAAGCATGATCCACTCAAGCAGTGGAAACTGAGCCCGATTGATGTGGCGTCACTGGATCGCTGGGATGATTACACTGACGCTCGTCGTTCCATGTACTTCAATACCGACACCGCCGATGCGCCATGGACTGTTGTAAAGTCTGATGATAAAAAGCGCGCGCGGATTAATTGTATGCGCTACTTCCTGAACCGTTTGGACTACCCAAATAAAGATACCTCAGTGGTTTACTCACCAGATGAGTTAGTGGTGGGTTCGGTTGCTAATCTGTACAAGGGTGAGCCTGCCGCGTTGTAAGCGTTAAATACAACGCCCGCTTTAAAAATACACTATCATTAGCCCCTCTCAGAAGGGGCTTTTTTATGATTGTAAAACGCGACAGTTTAGAGCATCACGACCGTGATGATTTGTTGAACCTGCGACGTGTCGCTGGCTACCTGAAAGCCTATCGTGGGCGTGCCATCTTCGCTTTGCTGTGTTTGATTGTTGCGAAGTGGGCGAATATTGGAATACCGCTTATTCTGCGAGATATTGTTGATTACTTTGATAAAAGCACCCAGCTTTTAGTTCTTCCCGTTAGTTTATTACTAGCCTATGGCGCACTTAAACTCGCCAACTCTCTGTTTAGTGAGTTACGCGACAGTGTATTTGCCCGCGTGCGTTACCATGCCATGCGCACACTCTCGAATCAGGTGCTTGAACATCTTCATAATCTTTCCTTACGTTTTCATTTGGAGCGCAAAACCGGCGCAATAAGCCGGGACTTAGAGCGTGGTACACGCTCGGTCAGCACCATGATGAATTTTCTGGTGTTCAGTTTTATTCCCATCTTCGTAGAGTTCACGCTGGTCGCCGTTGTATTGCTCAAAAACTATGACGGCATTTTTGCCTTAATTACCTTTGGCACAATTGTCGTGTACGTTTTGTTTACGATTGCCATCAGTAACTGGCGAATCAACTATCGTCACAATATGAATCGTTTGGATTCAGAAGGTAATACTCAGGCTTTTGACAGCCTCATCAACTATGAAACGGTAAAGTACTTTAATAATGAACAGCTTGAGCTGCGCCGTTACGATCAAACACTTTCTGAATGGGAAGAGGTTGCCGTAAAAAGCCAGAACTCCATGTCAGCACTTAACTTTGGCCAGAGTGCAATTATTGCGATTGGCGTCACGATTATTATGATTTTTGCCGCGCAAGAAGTGGTGAATGCGCGCATGAGCATTGGTGACTTGGTTATGGTGAATGCCTTTATGCTGCAGTTGTTTATTCCGCTTGGCGCGCTGGGCATGATCTACCGACAGTTTAAATACACGCTGGCAGATATGGATCTGGTCTTTAAGCTGCTATCTCGCGAACCTGAAATTCAGGATCAGACGGATGCAAAAGATCTGCAAGTCAGCAAAGGCGAAGTGCGTTTTGAAAATGTGCATTTCGGCTACCAGGATGATCGGGAAATACTGAAGGGTGTAGATTTCAGTGTGCCGGCTGGTGAAACAGTTGCTGTAGTTGGTCACAGTGGCGCAGGTAAATCGACCTTGGCGCGTTTATTATTCCGTTTTTACGATGTGAATGATGGCGGTATTCTTATCGATGGCCAAAATGTGCAGGAAGTCTCACAAAGTAGTTTGCGCAAGGCGATTGGGATTGTGCCGCAGGATACCGTGCTGTTTAACGATACGATTTTTTACAATATCCAGTACGGCAACCCACAAGCTACGGATGAGCAAGTACATGAAGCGGCAAAAATGGCACATATTCACGACTTTATTGAGAGCTTGCCAGAAAAGTGGGAAACCAAAGTAGGTGAGCGCGGCCTGAAATTATCAGGTGGTGAAAAGCAGCGGGTGGCGATTGCGCGAGCCATTCTAAAGCGGCCAGCGATTTTGGTATTTGATGAAGCCACCTCATCATTAGATAGTGCTACTGAGCAAGCCATTCAGCGTACTCTAAGACAAATTTCCGCGACCACAACAACCTTAGTAGTTGCTCATCGTCTATCAACGATTACTGATGCGAATCAGATTTTAGTGATGGCGCAGGGCAAAGTGATTGAGCGAGGATCGCACAGCGAGTTATTACAAAAGAATGGCGAGTATCGTCGTATGTGGGATTTACAGTTGGAAACGAATGAGTAAACAGGGTGCTTGAGCTAACGGCGTAGCAATATGCCATTGCTCAGCTCTTATCTGTCTCTTTAGGTTTGCGACTACTGAAGAACGGAATCAAGGTATTGGTGTCACCCACCGCTTTTTGCATAAAGTGGCGCTCAGTACCTTGGTTTTCACCGGTCTGATTCAAGTCCATGCGATTGAGTTTATTCAATGCCTGATGCGCTTCAGCGACTTTATTACTCAGCGACTGGAATGTTTTTTGCGTGGTATCGAGGGTATCTGCAAGCTGGTTAATCGTTTTAACATCCAGCTGTTTCAGATTATTCTCAGTTTGTTCTTTAATATGGCGGCTTTGTGTTTCATAGCGGCGTATTGTTTCTAAGTGCAGGCGGCTTTCATCGATATTGGCATCCAACTCCTGACGTGCCATATCCGCATTCTGATAAGCGCTGTCATACTCAGTAAACAAGTCATCTTCGTACTGTTCAATACTACCCATGTACTTCTGGTAGGCATCTTCAGCTTTGCCTTGATGCTCCCGCAAATGGTCGAGCAGGTGAGTGGATTCTTTCAGGGTGGTATTCAGATTATTCCGCACACGTTCTGAAAGCTCATTATTCATTTCCAGATTTTGCAGTTGGAGATTATGTTGAGCCGTAATGTGCTGAGCTAGTTGATAAGAGTGTGCATCTTGTTGCTGAACGCGCTTAATGCCGGTTTCAAGGTGGTTTAAACCATCCCGTAACTCTTGCTCAACTCTCAGCACCGTACTTTCCGTTTCATTCAGGCGCTCATTCCACACATGCTGAGCCTGCTCAATGCGTCGCTCTAAGGCTTCACTACGACGCTGTAAATCAGCTTCGATTTCTTCAGCATGCTCCGATAAATCCTGAATTTTTTCAGCACTCATCCATGCTTGATGCTGCTTACTTGTGAGTGCATTGTTTTGATAGACCAGTTTATCGACTACTTTAGCAGCGCGCTCTTCGCTGGTCTGAATCATGCGCATGGCTTTATCAATGCTTCGCTGATCACGCACAATATTTTTCTTCAGGGTGGTAACAAAGTCGCGGTCTTTTTTCATCGACTGCCGACCAAGCAACATGGCCCAGATAGCCGTCACTAGCGCTGCGCCAGAAATAGCAGCAACCGCAATACCCACATTAGAATTCAGAGAAACCGCCGTCTCTGCAGCCTGTAAGCTGCCGCAAGACAACATCAACGCAGCGCTACTAATCAGCGTACGTGGGGCAGGGCAGAATGGTTTGACTAGGTTCACGCTATAAATTCTCTCTAAGTATTGTCAGCAATACGGCACCGTGTTTGAGACAGGTGTTAAAACGAAATTAGTATAACACCGTCAAGCTGAATTTATAACGTACGATAATTGTTTGGCAAAGTCATCGGTGTTCAGCGGTCGGGTTTCAATTCTCAACCGGTCCGCTGAACGATGAATTTATTGTGCGGAAGCGAGGTTTAGCGAGCGAGCCTGACCTTGGCTCAATCGAGTTTGGCCGCGCTTGACCAACATATAAGCTCGGCCTTGGCCAGTTAGCTGATTGGCGATCTGTCTGGCATCTTCACCTTTACCCGTATAAATATCCATTCTGCCAGGGCCTTTGATGGCAGCACCGCGATCTTGAGGCAAAAGTAATTTCCACTCAGCACCTTGGCGTTGTCCACGGCTATTGATAATGGGTACTTCTGCCAATACAACTGAACCAAAGGGAATGTAGTTAGTATCAACTGCAATCGAATGACCCGGAATAATAGGCAAGCCAGATGCGGTTAGCACACCTTTGGCTTCAGGGCGGAAAAACACATAGCGTGGGTTGGAATTCAATACTTGCTTTAAGTGGCTAGGGTTGGCGTGCAGCCATTGCTGGATTTTCTCACGCCCGAGATTGCCTTTAAGGTAGCCTTTTTGCTGCATATAACGCGCAATGCTGCGATAAGGTTTTTCGTTAGAGCCATCAAAGTGCAGGGCAGTGCGGCGGCCATCAGAATATTGCAAAATGCCAGAGCCTTGGATTTGCATATAAAACAAACCGACCGGATCATTAGTCCATGCAATTTCCAGTCGTTTGTTTTTCAGTGCGCCCCGAGTGATTGCTTCACGATTGAGTAGGCGAAGGCTACCGGCCATTGGTGAGCGATAGATCGGATAGCGAAACTGTGCACTGGGCTTGGCACTGGCCTGAATAATCGGTGTGTAATAGCCCGTAAATTTGCTGGTGGTGTTGGCATGATTGGAAATGGCGACTAAGTCAAACTCCTGATGAAGGGAATCCGGTTCGATCGTGCCGTTCCAATTAAGCAGGTGGTTCAGTGTTTGAGCGAGCACTCGATTAGGAATATTGGCGCCAAGCTTAGCAACGGTTAGGTTAGGATTCTGCTTGCGCAAATAGCTAGCCGCTTGGCTGAGCCCTCTGCGTAGCACTAAAGGCATGCTTGGTTCCGGCGCGCTGTAGGAGTCCATTTGATCTTCAGGGCCAAAGCTAGACTGCATATAGCGGTCATTCGCCGCATAAGGGTCGCCAAGATACGTTGGAAATTCACTGGCATTCAAAGAGGCTGATAACATCAGAATCGAAGCAGTGACCAGAACTATTTTAGATCGTCGTGGAAATCTCATAGCACACTCTTTATTGTTTTTTTTATTTTGGGGTATGCTCCCAATTATGCCTATGTGGGGTCGCTTAACAAGGCATAGACGGTAGTTTCAGACGAAACGCCGTTTTGCTAAAACCGCTTATTCAGCGGCTAAAGACAGAAATTCACTAATCATTGCAAAGAAAGGTGCGGGTGTTTCCACGTGTGGCAAATGCCCTGCGCCATCTTGTGTATGAATCCGGGCTTGTGGAAATAGCGGCAGAATGCAGTCGTAATCCGCGTCCGCATCAATGTAATGCGAGAGTGCGCCTTTAATAAAAATACAAGGCTTATCAAAAACTGCATCAGCCGCCGGATTAAAGTTAGCGATATTCAAATAAGTGCGAGTAATTTCGGGCAAATTGCAACGCCACTCATAGCCGCCATCATCGCTGGTTTGCATGTTTTTCAGCAAAAAGGCGCGCTCAGCAGGAGACTCAATGGCTTCTGCGAGTAAATCATTCGCCTGCTTGCGAGAGGTGATTTCATCAATCGGCAAACCGAGCAGTGCACGAAATACGGTCAGGTGCCAAAGTGGATAGGACTTGGGTGCAATATCAACAATGATTAGTCGATTTATGGTTTCAGGGTGGTGTAAGGCCAGATACATGGCCACTTTGCCGCCCATGGAATGCCCAAGTAGATCAAACTGTTCCAGCCCTAAGTGCTCAGCCAATGCCAAAATATCACCAGCCATATCTTTGTAGCGCATACCGGATAGGTGAGGGGATTGACCGTGATTGCGTAAATCGGGCGTTATGACGAAATAATGATCGGAGAGTTTCTGTGCCTGACTTCGCCAGTTTTCCATTGAGCCTAACAAGCCGTGCAGCAAAATAATGGCGGATTTGTTTTCGGGGTCACCGAAAGTCTTGTAGTTAAGCAGTGGATTCATAACGTTTTTGGGCTTTGCCGGACGGAAATCAAAGGAATTTATTAATATGTGTGAATTTAGCACGAACTATTCATTAACGATAAAGAAATATCCAGTTATAATTCGGTGATACACTGACAATAAGATCAAGCGGTTGCCCAATGTGCTGGCATTGGCGGTTTAACCTGATCATTTGCATGCTGCTCAAACAAGGCTGTTTTTTGCCACGACAAATAAAAATGGATTTGGCTTCTATATGTTTAAATTTTTCTCCGGTTTATTCTCAAATGATATTTCAATCGATTTGGGAACAGCCAATACACTGATTTACATGCGCGGAAAGGGGATCGTTCTCGATGAGCCCTCTGTAGTTGCAATCCGTCAGGATCGCGGCCCGGGTGGTCCTAAAAAAATCGAAGCGGTTGGTATCGAAGCCAAAAAAATGTTGGGTCGAACGCCCTCAAACATTACCGCCATTCGCCCAATGAAAGATGGCGTGATCGCCGACTTCACCTATACCGAAAAAATGCTGCAGCACTTTATTCGTAAAGTGGATAGCGGCCGGATTTTACGTCCCCGTCCTCGTGTTGTCATTTGTGTACCTTGTGGTGCGACTCAGGTGGAACGCCGTGCGATTAAAGATTCTGCAATGGGCGCAGGTGCTCGTAAAGTATTCTTAGTTGAAGAGCCGATGGCAGCTGCAATTGGTGCGGGTGTGCCGATTGATGAAGCAGTTGGTTCGATGGTACTGGACATCGGTGGTGGTACGTCTGAAGTAGCCATCATGTCACTGCGCGGAATCGTTTACTCTGCTTCGGTGCGCATCGGTGGTGACCGCTTAGATGATGCGATCATCAGTTATGTACGTCGTAACTACGGCATGCTGATCGGTGAGGCGACAGCTGAGCAGATCAAATGCGAAATCGGTTCGGCTTACCCTGGTAAGGAGCTGATGGAAATTACGGTTAAAGGCCGCAACCTGTCAGAGGGTGTACCTCGTAGCTTTACGCTAACCAGTAATGAAATTCTGGAAGCGCTGCAAGAGCCATTATTCGGAATCGTTAGTGCGGTTAAAACGGCACTGGAGCAAACGCCACCTGAACTAGGAGCTGACGTTGCCGATCGCGGAATCGTACTCACTGGTGGTGGTGCGCTATTGCGTGACCTTGATCGCTTGCTGATGGAAGAAACGGGTATTCCGGTACTGGTTGCTGATGATCCGTTGACCTGCGTAGCCCGCGGTGGTGGACGCATTCTTGAGCGTATGGACGACGACGGATTTGACTTCTGGACTTCTGATTACTCCTCTCAATACGGTTAATGTTTACCGGTATCACTGATATCACGCTTTTTAGGTATACCGGAGATTTCTGACATCGACGACTTATATGAAAATCGATTAGAAAGCTCACTGCTAGTTAAATTTATGCTGGCGGTGATGCTTTCTATTGCCATGATTGTACTGGATTATCGCGACTCGCGCTTGTCGCCGATTCGCACCGCACTGAGTATGGTATTGCATCCTGTGCAGGTAGTGGTCGACGTACCCTATCGCACGGGCGCTTATGTGGTGGACTTCTTTAAAGACCATCATCAGATGTTAGAAGAGAATCGTAAGCTCAATACACTGGTGGGAATTTATGCCGCCAGAAATCAAAAATATCACTCGATTGCTCAGGAAAATATCCGCTTTCGCCAACAGCTCAATGCGACGCCTGCTGTTCAGGAACGCTTTATGCTGGCTGAGATTTTATCGGTCTCTGGTGATGCGCATCGCGAGACAGTCACTATTGATAAAGGCGCAGAAGATGGCGTTTATCGTGGGCAGGTCGTATTAGCGGGTAACAGCATTTACGGCCAAGTGTTTCACGTGGCACCCAGCTCAGCTGTGATTTTGCAGTTGACCGATAGTCGTCACGCCATTCCGGTACGCAACAGCCGAACTGGCTTGTGGGCCATTGCGGTGGGTTCTGGAAATACCAATCAGTTAGAATTAAAGAATATCGAAGCCAATGTTGATATTAAATCGGGCGATGTGTTTTTCAGCTCAGGTTTGGGGCAGCTATTTCCGGCAGACTTTCCGGTGGCAATGGTGGAATCCGTTGCTTATAACCCCGGTGATTCCTTTATGCGGGTCAATGCACGCACCATGGTCGACTTTAGTAAAACCCGTGAGGTCATTCTAATCTGGCGTTCTAACCACTTAAAAGTATTAAGAGCCGCAGAAGCCTCTGGCGAAGCAACGGTTACGGCGGAGAAGCCTTAAATGGAAAGTTATATCCTACGGTTTCGCGGCGCAGTCTTACTCTCTTTTTTGTTAGCCTTTGCGTTGACATTACTACCGCTGTCTGATGTCATGCATAAATGGCGTCCGGAATGGGCGGCTTTGGCGCTGGTGCATTGGGCTCTGATCATGCCACGCAAGGTCAGTATCTTATTGGCATGGTTTGCAGGTTTGTTGCTGGATGTATTGTATAACTCAAGCTTAGGGCAGCATGCACTGGGGCTGAGCTTAGTGGTGTTTATTACGCTACGGCTTCGTTTGCGGGTGAATGTATACACACTCTCGCACCAGCTGACAGTATTGTTAGTGGCATTGGGTAGCTACATGCTGGTCAATCTGTGGGTGCTGGGCTTTACTGGCAATAGCCCAACGGCTTGGCTGTATTGGTTGTCATTGCTGGGTAGCTTGATTGTCTGGCCGCTTTATCATTGGTGCATGATAAAGCTATTTCTGACCAGCAATCGTTTCGATGATATGTAAAGCGACTTGGCTTACTCCGGCTTAAGCCGTGGGTCAGCCAGTAGTCTTGGTAGAAAGTCGGTTTCCACGTATTCAACACCATTCTCGTAATGCTGAAACGCCAGATCCGCAGACTTAACACCGTAAACCATCCACTTCCATGAGCCAGCCCAAGGCGCTTCAGTCAACGGCATTTCGGCTTGATCAATGATCAGATACTCAGGTTTTACCATCTCAGCGGTTTGCTTGGTCGCCTCGTCATGTTCGTTCAATACCCAACCAATACTCAGTCCGCTTTGCTCACGAATCATTTCTAATACTTTGATATCAAATGAAATAACGGTACATTGCTTAGCGTAAGGCGTCAGCATTGGCAGTAGTTCGTCCAGCAGCTCCTGACGGCCCCATTGCTTTAAGCTCTCATACTTCACTTCGACATAAGCATGCCCTTGTGGGAACTCTTCCAGTATCGGAAAAAACTCCGATAATAGACTCAGCGGCGTACCAATGTGTGTATCACCTAAGCGCTTAGGATCATAAATACTGAGGTCTTTCAGTTTCTCTTTAGTCAGCTCAAAAATTGAGTGATCTTGTCCCGAGGTTCTCAAGGTATTTGGGTCATGCAGAATGACTAAGTTTTTATCAGCCATCATCTGAATATCGAATTCAACAGCCATGCAGCCCAGCTCGAAACTGGAGCGTAAGCCGTTTAATGAGTTTTCAGGAAATGAGAAATTGTTACCACGGTGCGCAATAATCAGAGGTTTCAAGAATGATTCCGCCTATCAAAAAGGATGGGTTAATAAGGTAAAAACACTGCGAGCGGTGGGGATTATGCTATATTTTTTTTAACCATAACAAGCGATTAACAGCATAGGTATCCATCAGCTTATTATATATTAAGCCGTTCCTAATCAGGGTACAATATGCGCCCCTGTAATCATTTGACAGAGCTATGAGCATTGCAAACCCATATCGTGAGATTCCTTACAACTACACTTCTTTTTCTGACCGCGAAATAGTTATTCGCTTACTCGGGTCGCGTGCCTGGGAATTGGTCGAAAAGCTTCGTGCCCGTCGGGATACCGGGATTTCCTCGCACATGTTGCTAGAGATTCTAGGCGATATGTGGGTGGTGACTCGTAACCCGTATATTCAGGATGACCTGCTGGAAAACCAGAATCGCCGTAAATCCTTGATCGATACCATGATTCAGCGCTTGGATAGTATTCAAGAACGTGCGCATGGTAATGAGGATGCTGAAGAGCTGGTTAGCCATGGTCGTCGCTCGGTTGAAAACTTCCGCGAGTGGTTTAGTAATTACCATGATTTGCGTAAAAAAGCGCGCTCCATCTTTAAGAGCCTGACGCGTAAAGACAACATCATGTTTGATGGTCTGGCGCGTGTCTCGCATGTAACGGATGCAACCGACTGGCGCGTTGAGATGCCATTCGTGGTATTGACTCCAGACACTGAAGAAGAAATTGCCGCACTGGTTGAAGCTTGTATTGCGATGGGGTTAACGGTTATCCCTCGCGGTGGCGGAACCGGTTATACCGGTGGTGCGATTCCACTTGATCCAATGAGTGCCGTGATCAATACCGAGAAGCTGGAAAGCTTAAGTATGATTACGCAGCGTGAAGGCGTATCGGAGACGGGCGGTGCGGTTTCGGTGATTCGTGCTGGTGCTGGTGTTGTGACTCGACGCGTTTCTGATGCTGCACAAATGCATGGCTTAGTGTTTGCAGTTGACCCTACCTCGCAGGATGCTTCTACCATTGGTGGTAACGTTGCCATGAATGCCGGTGGTAAGAAGGCCGTGATGTGGGGAACTGCGCTGGATAATCTGGTTTCCTGGAAAATGGTCACGCCAGATGCCGAGTGGTTGGAAGTCGTCCGCCTGAACCACAATATGGGCAAAATTCATGATCAGGAAACGGTAGAGTTCCAAGTTACCCGCTATGGTCACGATGGTAAAACACCGAAAGGTGAGCCAGAGATTCTGAGCTTTAAAGGCCAATTCTTCCGTAAAGAAGGCTTAGGTAAAGACGTTACCAATAAGTTTTTGGGCGGTTTGCCGGGTATTCAGAAAGAAGGTTGTGATGGCCTGATTACTTCTGCAGAATTTGTCCTGCATCGCATGCCAGATCATATCCGTACGGTATGTATGGAGTTTTACGGCACGGACTTGCATGAAGCGGTACCGGCGATTGTTGAGGTAAAAAACTATCTTGATGGCAATCCGAATGTATTGTTATCCGGTCTTGAGCATTTGGATGAGCGCTATGTGCGGGCGGTAAAGTACACGCCTAAAGCTGCGCGTGGCAATTTGCCTAAAATGGTTTTGCTGGCAGACATCGTTAGTGATCAGGAAGAGGCGGTTGCAGAAGCCGCGTCCATGGTGATTAAGCTTGCTAATGCGCGAAATGCGGAAGGTTTTACGGCGGTAAGCCCTGAAGCACGTCGTCGTTTTTGGTTAGATCGTTCACGTACTGCAGCCATTGCTGCGCATACCAATGCCTTTAAAATCAATGAAGACGTTGTTATTCCACTGCACAATCTGGCGCGTTACAGTGAAGGGATTGAGTGCATCAACATCAAGCAGTCAATCATGAACAAGTTGCGTCTGATTGATTCTGTACTGGAAAATCTGGCGGGTGATAGCCCTGAAATTAAGAACCAGCCTAAGTTTGAATCAAGCGATGAAAGTAATGAATTCCTACGCAATAAAAAGAAGCATGCCGCTGAATATCTTGCGGTAAAGCGTAGCTACTGGCAGAAGCTGCTGGATAATATGTATGAGCCCGCGACTAGTCTTGCTGAGCATTACGATGATGCGACTAAAACGGCGATGCGACCTAATGACCGCGTTGTTGATTTGTTGCTGCGTCGTGATTTGGTGGTGTCTTACAAGCGTGAAGTGAAGTTGCCGATTCAGGAAATCTTTGCCGGTAACGAGTTAAGCCCATTACGCGACACACTCCTGAAAATTCACAAAAAGATCCTCTCTAGCCGTTTGTTTATTGCTCTGCATATGCATGCGGGTGATGGCAACGTGCACACCAATATTCCGGTCAACTCGAACGATTATGAGATGATGCAGGAAGCGGAGAAGATTGTTGATGAAGTCATGGAGTTGGCGCTGTCTTTGGATGGTGTAATCTCCGGTGAGCATGGTATCGGCTTAACCAAAATGCAGTATCTGGATGAGTCGATCAGTACTGCGTTTGCAGATTATAAGGGCCGTATTGATCCTAATGGTCACTTCAATCGTGGCAAATTGATGCCAGGTTCTGGCCTTGAGAATGCCTATACACCTTCTCTACGCTTGGTTGGTCGTGAGGCGTTGCTGCTTGAGCACAATGAGCTTGGTGCATTGAACGATGACATCAAGGACTGCTTACGTTGCGGTAAGTGTAAGCCGGTATGTACCACGCATGTGCCACGCGCGAATCTCTTGTACTCGCCTAGAAATAAGATTCTTGGAACTGGTTTGATGATTGAAGCCTTCCTGTATGAAGAGCAAACGCGCCGTGGCATTTCGATGCGACATTGGGAAGAGATGAATGATGTTGCTGATCATTGTACGGTTTGCCACAAGTGCTTAACGCCTTGCCCGGTAAATATCGATTTTGGTGATGTTACCGTTCGGATGCGCAGTATTTTGCGTGAACGTAAGCAAAAGCGTACCAATATCACGACCATGGCCTCAATGGCATTCCTGAATATTAAAGACCCAACCACCATCAAGCTGATGCGTGGCGGAATGATTCAGGCGGGCTTTAAAGCTCAGCGCTTTGGGCATAAGCTATTTAAGCGGATGGGACTGTTGGGTGAAGATAAAATCCCTGCAGCGACTACCGGCAAGCCGGTAATTCGTGAGCAAGTGGTTCAGTTTGTGAAGCGACCATTGCCTGCGGGTGTGCCAATGCGCACTACGCGTGCAACCTTAGGGTTGGAAGATAGCAATACGGTGCCAATTATTCGCGACCCAGCGAAACCAAAGGGTGATGCGGTGTTCTATTTCCCAGGTTGCGGTTCTGAGCGTTTGTTCTCGCAGATTGGTATGGCGACATTGACGATGCTGTATGAGGTGGGAGCCACGACGGTATTGCCGCCTGGTTACCTATGTTGTGGTTATCCACAAACCTCTGGTGGTGATGTTAAGAAGGGTACCGAAATCTCGACAGAGAACCGAGTGTTGTTCCATCGTGTGGCGCAGGCTTTGAGTTATCTGGACATCAAGACGGTGATTGTGTCTTGTGGTACCTGTATGGATCAGCTGCTTAAGTACCAATTTGAGAAGATATTCCCCGGTTGTCGCTTATTGGATATTCACGAATATCTAATGGAAAAAGGCATGAAGATGGAAGGCGTGAAGGGTGTGAAATATTTGTATCACGACCCATGTCATACGCCGATTAAGCACTACAACCCAGTGCAGGTGACGTCTACTTTGGTTGGTCAGCAGGTTGAGCTAACCGATCGTTGTTGTGGTGAAGCAGGTACTTTTGCGGTAAGCCGTCCGGATATCGCTAGTCAGTTGCGTTTCCGTAAAGAAGAAAGCCTGAAGCAGGGCATTCAGAAGTTTACGGGTAAAGATGAAGCTGAAAATGGCAATGTGAAGATCCTGACTAACTGTCCGGCTTGTCAGCAAGGTCTATCTCGCTACGCAGACTCAACCGGCATGGATACCGACTATATTGTGGTAGAGATGTGCAACAATATGCTGGGTGATAAGTGGTCAGATACCTTCGTTAAGAAAGCGGTTAACGGTGGTATTGAGAAAGTATTGCTGTAACTGAGTGAGAAATACCAGCCCTTGATTTGAGGGGCTGGTATCGCTTTAATTTTTGTAAATATAAACCAGCGTATTAATAGGTAGTTGCGGATACAGGTCGATAATGTCCTGATTCGCTAGCCTGATACAGCCGTGTGATGCGGGTGTACCCAGTAGTCCTTCCTCATCTGTTCCGTGCAGATAGATATAACGCTGATAGCTGTCCACATTTCCTCCCTGATTAATCCCTGCCTCTAAGCCGCCAAGCCTTAAGATGCGAGATGTAATGTTGTCCTGGTTACTATGCGCATCTTTATCAGTAAGGATGGTGGCCACTTCGCCTGTATTTTGACGACCTCTAAAAATAGCACCTAATGGTGCATTATCCCCAAATTTTTCAAGAATAAGATGAGCACCGAGCGGTGTCTGATTACTTCCCGATTGCTGACCGATGCCAAGGCTGGCACTGGAGATGGTATGTTCGGAAATTAGCTGAAAGTCTTTAAGGTAGTAGAGGTGTTGCTGTTGAATATTAATCAAAAGCAGAGTGTTGCAGAAGGAGGGGTAAGCCGTCTGCAGCCTGTTAATTAATTCCCGATTGCTGTGTTGCTTGGAAAAAACAGGCTGCATTGGCATGATACTAAATGATTACTGGCTGTTGCTCATATCAACGGCAGAGCGCTTCTTGTTCTTCTTCTTAGAAGAGTCAGCGCGTCGGGTTTGAAGTGCTGCGAAGTACTCCGAAGTTTCGCCAGTGATGTATTCACCATTAAAAACAGAGCAGTCGAAATTAACCAGTTTAGGGTTACCTTCGGTTACTGAGTCTTTCAGATCTTGTAGCTCTTGGTAGATTACCCGATCAACTCCAATGTACTCACCGATCTCTTCTTCGGTGCGATTATGGGCAATTAGCTCATCAGCGGCAGGCATATCGATGCCGTAGATATTCGGGAAACGTACTGGTGGCGAAGCTGAAGCGAAGTAAACTTTCTTGGCACCAGAGTCACGAACCATCTGCACGATTTCTTTAGAAGTGGTACCGCGAACAATCGAGTCATCCACCAGCATCACGTTCTTGCCTTTAAACTCTAAATCGATCGGATTGAGTTTTTGGCGTACAGATTTTTTACGCTGCTTTTGGCCCGGCATAATAAAGGTACGACCGATATAGCGGTTCTTGATAAAGCCTTCGCGGAAGCTAACGCCTAAAGTCATCGCCATTTCCAGCGCTGACGTACGGCTTGTGTCCGGAATAGGAATAATCACATCGATATCGTGATCTTTCCATTCATTCTGAATTTTTTCAGCCAGTTTATAACCCATACGCATACGAGCTTTGTGAACGAATACATTGTCGATCACAGAGTCAGGACGTGAGAAATAAACGTATTCAAATAAGCAGGTGTTGTAAGTCGGGTTAGCCGCGCATTGCTTAGTGTGAACTTTGCCATCATGCGTGATGTAAATGGCTTCGCCTGGCTCAATATCGCGCTCAATCTTATAACCTTGGGTCACCAGTGCAGTACTTTCAGAGGCGATCATGTAGTCGATGCCTTTGCTAGTCTTGCGGCTTCCGTAAGTCAGCGGACGAATGCCGTGAGGGTCGCGGAAACCAACCACGCCATCGCGTGTCACCATGGCAACAACCGCATAAGCGCCACGACAACGATCGTGAACACCGGCGACAGCTTGAAAGATATCTTCAGGGCAAACACGGTAGGAGTTCTGGCGGTGTAGCTCTTGTGCGAAGATATTGAGAAGTACTTCAGAGTCAGATTCGGTATTGATCTGGCGACGGTCTTGCTCAAACAGTTCACGTTTGAGTGTGTCGCTGTTGGTCAGGTTGCCGTTATGCGCCAATGAAATGCCGTAGGGCGAGTTGACATAAAAGGGCTGAGCTTCTGACTGAGAAGAGCTTCCGGCAGTTGGGTAACGGACGTGGCCGATTCCCATTTTGCCTTTAAGTTTGCGCATATGGGCACTGGTGCGAAAAGCATCTTTAACCAGTCCATTTTTACGGCGAAGGAACAAGTGCCTTCCGTCACTAGTTACGATGCCGGCGGCGTCTTGTCCACGATGTTGTAAAACGGTCAAACCGTCATACAACTCCTGATTGACCGCATCGTGGCTAACGATGCCGATTATTCCACACATTTAGGGCTTACCTAGGTTTTAATAAACAATTAGTTCGGTGTTGCGCTGATCGCCGCTTCACTTTCATCTGGCTCATCAGTGCTGATGCCGGCTTGCTCAAGTAATGCAGTCATTTGTGGTGGTGCATTAGTTTGAATCCATTCGGCTGCTTTAATGAATTTAGGTGCGAGCATTGAGCTCTGCCACATTGGGTCTTCAGTAAACTTGGTTAGGCTGACAAACATAACTGCGATCGAAACAATCAGACCACTCAATGCAAGGCCTAGTGCGACACCAAGTACACGGTCAACGCCACCTAGGCCAATGGCACGGAAGCCTTTGCTTAGCAGGTAGTTGAGCATGGTTCCAACGAAGAGCACACCCAGAAAAATAATCAACCCAGCGACGATCATTTGGAACACGTCACTAGAGAGTTTAAAGGGGAGTGCAGTCATGAGTTCATCATGATAGAGGAATGCCAGAACGGTGGCGCCAACCCAAGTGGCCAGAAACATTGCCATCCAGATGAAACCGCGGCCTAGTCCAACCAACGCAGTGATGACGATAAAAATGACGATACCGATATCGATGAAGTTTAATTCCATTTGTAAATACCTGCGCTTATCTTGTCGTGAGTGACTGGCCGCAAGTCCTTTTGCGGCCAAGTGTGATTGGTGAAATTAGCGAGCAACAATCGCGCTGTTAGTAACGCTTCTGTTTTTCTTGTAACGACGCTTCAGTGAATTCTGCATAGCTGCAGCAGCTGCGCGTGTTTTGTATTGGCCAATTCTAACTCTGAATAACTGCTTACCATTCTGTGTGGTTTTGGTTACATAAGTTGGATAACCTTCACCAGTCATTACATTTTTCAGATCGTTGGCACGTGTTTGGCTCGATGTTGCTAATAACTGAATCGCATAGCCATTAGCTGCTTCTCTGGTAACGGCAGGTGCTGGTGCCGCCGCAGGAGCAGCTTCTACAGGTGCTTTCACTTCTGCTTCAGCAGAGGCTACAACGGTTGATGTAGGTGCTGGCGTGCTAACCGGACGACTCTTAGTAATTACTCGAGCGGTTGAAGAAGAGCTGATTTTAGGCGCTGCTTTTTCTTCAATCAGGCGTGCTTGAGGTGCCGGGGCAGCGGCTTTAGTGCTGGCAATAATTTTGCCCTGAGCTGGTGCTGCTGGCTCAACTACGGTAACTTCTGTACTGCTAGCTGCTGCAGAGCTTGTCGCTGCTGAAGTAGAAGCCGGTGCTGTTTGAGTGTTGCCATTGTTGACTAAGTCTAGCTCGAGATATTCGGTATCTTTTGCCGGTGGGCGAACGCTGAAGTCGATTGCGCTTTTAGCCGCATCGGTTGCTGCAGTCGCGGTTGTTGCTACCGCTGCACCGGTTGCCGCAGCAGACGCTACAACTTTATCGGCTGCATCGCTAGCGCCGTCAACCACTGACTGGCTAGTATTTTCGATAGCGGCTTTAGCATCCGCACCAGCAGTTGCAACCACGTTGCCGCTACTATTGTCCGTTGTCAGCTCAGGAAGGCGATCACTATTGCCGGCAGTTTGTTCACCGTCACTAGCGCCAGGGAAGGCGATTTCAACAACGTCTTTACGTTGTGCTGCTTTATCCTTTAGCAGATACCCAAGCAACGCAGCAGCGATCAATGCAAGAATTACTGCGCCAATACCGCGTTTAACTGTCGTCCTATTCATACCTAAGCTTCCTTTTTGAGCTGTATATCATGAAAAGCCCTATATAAATGCAAACTGTGCATTGGCTTTCATGTGTCCTGTAATTGTTAGTTTATACCCGAGTGCAACCGTTAGTAGAAAGTCAGAAGTATCCTCTAATCCCTTGAATAAAAGTGCATTCAGGTCAGATTATTCCGCTTCACGTAAGCTGTGCATAACGCCGGATACTACCAGAAAAGAGCCAAAGGCGACTACCCTATCTTTATAATTCAGCATATTTTGTAACGTAATTAACGTACTATTTATATCGCTATGAATCTCAATAGGGGCGGTGATACCTAAATCACGAAGATTTTGTGAGAGTTGTTGTGGCGTACGAGCTCTGGGGCCTTCCAGTGGAATCAAGTGCCAACTATCAAACTTGTCCGCCAATGGTCCAACGATGCCTGCCAAATCTTTATCAGCCAGTGCTGAAAACAGCGCAATGGTTTTGCCTTGAGCCGGTGTCTCAGTCAGAAAGTCAGCCAGTGCCGCAGCAGACTGTGGATTGTGAGCTACGTCAGCTAAAATTTCCGGGGACTCGCCAAGCTTTTGCAAGCGACCAATGACACTTGCCGATTGTAGGCCACGAGCAATTTCGTCATCACTAACGGCTAAGGTGTTTTGGAAAGCTTGCACTAAGCTAACAACGGCAGAGGCATTATTTAATTGAAATCGACCGCGTAGTGCAGGGAGTGGCAAAGCCATTGGATCAGCATCGTTTAACTGGTAAAGCCATTGTGCAGGCAGGTTGTCTGCGGTATCGCTGGATTGCCATGAGAAATCCTTGCCTAACTGGAGTAGTTTCGCACCGATGCGATCAGCTTCTTGTTTGATGCTATTAGTTGGTGTTGGGTCACCGCAAATGACCGGGTGTCCATTGCGCATAATGCCGGCTTTCTCGATGCCAATTTGCTCACGGTCATCGCCCAGCCAGTCAATATGATCGATATCAATATTGCTGATCAAGGCAATAGCCGCATCCCAGAGATTGACCGCATCCAAACGTCCACCTAAGCCCACTTCAAAAATAGCCACATCCACAGCATATTTTCGGAATAAGTAAGCGGCGGCTAAGGTGCCAAATTCAAAATAAGTCAGGCTGATGCTGTCACGTGCCTTATCAATTGCAACGAAAGCTTCACAAATATCCGCATCACTAGCGGGTTTGCCGCCAATACAAATACGTTCGTTATAGTGAATCAGGTGAGGGGAGGTGTAACAACCGGTTTGGTAGCTGGCTGTGCGGTAAATGCTGTCCAGCATCGCTACACAAGAGCCTTTTCCATTGGTGCCGGCTACGGTAATAACCGGCATGCTCAATGACGTCAGTTGCAGTCGATTGGCGACTTCGCCGACGCGGTCAAGACCCAGATCAATACTCGACAGGTGCAATTGCTCCTGCCACTCAAGCCATTCTGCGAGGGTTCGCTTCATCAGTTTTGCCTGTAACGACAGTGTTTAGTCGATCGGTTTTGCCGCTTTTTCGACAGAGTCAGGAAGCACCTCTGACTCAAGAATATCAGCACTTTCTGGTGGCAACTTCTCAATCATTTCAGGTCGCACTTCGCCTTCAGCAGGTACTTTCAGTGGAATAGGTTCCTCTGGCGTATCTTGGTCGATTTCAGTTGGGCGGGCTCGGTGTTGCAAGATGCACAGCAAATCAGCAATTTCACGACGCAGGTGATTACGATGAATAATGCGGTCGATGGCACCTTTTTCCAACAGGAACTCACTGCGCTGGAAGCCTTCTGGTAAGGTTTCGCGAACAGTCTGCTCGATAACACGCGGGCCAGCAAAACCAATTAATGCTTTAGGTTCAGCAATCTGAACGTCACCAAGCATTGCAAAACTAGCGGATACACCACCCATGGTCGGGTCGGTCAGTACGGAAATATAAGGAATTTCCTGAGCGGCTAAGCGAGTCAGTGCCGCACTGGTTTTAGCCATTTGCATTAGGGAGAACAAGGCTTCCTGCATGCGGGCACCACCACTGGCAGTAAATACCAAAAATGGAATGCGCTCACGCAAACTGACATTAACACCCTGTACAAAGCGCTCGCCAACCACTGAACCCATGGATCCGCCCATGAATTCAAAATCAAAGGCAGCAACCACCACGGGAACACCAAAGACTTTACCCTTCATTACAATCAGCGCGTCTTTCTCGCCGGTTTGCTTTTGAGCATCCGCAAGGCGGTCTTTGTAGCGTTTGGTGTCTTTGAATTTCAGGATGTCAATCGGGCCGACATTTTCAGCGATTTCTTCGCGACCTTCCGGATCTAAAAAGGTATCTAGGCGGCGACGTGCATTGATACGCACATGATGATTACATTTCGGGCAGACATCATTATTGCGCTCCAAATCCTGACGATACAGAACGGTGCTGCAAGACGGGCATTGGTGCCACAGTCCTTCCGGAATTGATTTTTTCTTGGTGGTTGAGCCTTCGGTACGAATTCGTGAAGGCAGCAGTTTTTCAAACCAGCTCATAGTGTGTTGTCCATAGCATGTCGCATATCTGCCAGCATCTGGCTAGTGTTGGCGATGATTAAGGCATCATCATCAGGATTTTGTTCGATCATTTTCACCAACACACTGCCGACAATTACTGCATCGGAGACCTTGGACACTGCAGCAGCAGTTGCCGCATCCTTAATTCCAAAGCCTACGCCGACGGGGAGATCCGAGTATTCCTTAATATTCCGGACGTGTTTATCAACATCATTCACATCCAGCGCATTGGAACCGGTAACCCCCTTTAGCGATACATAATACAGATATCCGCTGCCTGCTTCGACTATTCGTTGAATTCGGTGCTTACGCGTAGTGGGCGAAAGCAGGAATATGGCGTCCATTTCGGCTTTTTTCAAGCAGACTAATAAGTCATGTGCTTCTTCTGGTGGCAGGTCAACCGTCAGCATGCCATCAACGCCAGCGCTCTTAGCTGACTCTGCGAAGGTTTCATAGCCCATGGCTTCCAATGGATTCAGGTAACCCATCAGAATAACTGGGGTTGAGTCATCTTGCTGACGGAACTCACGAACCATATCTAACACGTCATGCAGGCCAACGTGATGCTTCAACGCACGCTCGCAAGCCAGCTGAATGGTTGGGCCATCAGCCATCGGATCGGAAAACGGAATACCCAGCTCAATTAAATCGGCACCCGATTTTACCATGGCGTGCATCAGTGGCACAGTGAGTCCGGGGTGCGAGTCGCCAGCGGTAATGTACGGAACCAGAGCCGTTTTGCCGGTGGCTTTCAATGCATCCATAGTGGAACTGATACGGCTCATAATGTTAATCCTTCTAAAGCAGCAACGGTATTAATGTCTTTGTCTCCACGTCCTGAGAGAGAGACAACGATGGTTTGATCTGGGCTCATGGTCGGCGCTAGTTTCATAGCATAAGCCAGTGCATGGCTAGATTCCAGAGCTGGAATAATACCTTCAATGCGAGTTAGTGCATGGAAGCCTGCCATCGCTTCATCATCTGTTACACCAACATAGTTAGCACGACCAATGTCTTTTAACCAGCAATGCTCTGGTCCAACGCCAGGGTAATCCAAGCCTGCTGAAATAGAATGTGTTTCAACGATTTGACCATCCTCGTCCGCCATTAGATACATGCGGTTGCCATGCAGCACGCCAGGCTTTCCTTTGCATAATGGTGCTGCGTGTTCAAGGGTATTCAAACCACGACCGGCTGCTTCTACCCCGTAGATTTCAACGTCGGTATCACCGAGGAAATCATGGAATAGTCCGATGGCATTTGAGCCACCGCCGACGCAGGCGACTAGCGCATCGGGTAAGCGGCCAGTTTGTTCAATACATTGCTTTTTGGCTTCACGGCCGATTACGGCTTGGAAGTCACGAACCATTTTAGGGTAAGGGTCAGGGCCAGCAACGGTACCGATACAATAAAAGGTGTTGTCAACATTGGTTACCCAGTCACGCATGGCCTCGTTCAAAGCATCTTTCAATGTCTTAGAGCCAGACTCAACAGCGCGCACTTCAGCACCCAGTAATTTCATGCGGAATACGTTTGGCGCTTGGCGAACGATATCAACCGCACCCATATACACGACACATTCCAGACCTAAGCGCGCACAAATAGTGGCAGTTGCAACACCGTGTTGGCCAGCACCGGTCTCAGCAATAATGCGAGTTTTACCCATGTGCTTAGCCAGCAGAACTTGTCCGATGGTGTTGTTGATCTTGTGCGCACCCGTGTGGTTCAGGTCTTCACGTTTCAAATAGATCTGTGCGCCACCTAATTCCTTTGACCATCGCTCTGCATGATACAGCGGGCTAGGGCGTCCGACATAAAAAGCCAGATCGCGGTCAATGGTTGCTAACAGAACAGGATCATCTTTAAGTTTTGCATAAGCATCACTTAATTCTTCGATGGCTTCCATCAGGGTTTCTGCAGCAAAGCGGCCGCCGTAAATACCAAAATGGCCCGCCTGATCAGGCATGGCATTCCAGTCGACGTTACTCAGATCTATTTCAGGATTCAACATGTTTTACCTCTCGCATTAATGCGTCGATTTTAGCTTTGCTTTTGATGCCGGGTGAAGATTCCACACCGCTACTCAGGTCAACTGCGTAGACCGAGGTCTCGCGGACGGCTTCAGCAATGTTCTCAGGATTTAATCCGCCCGCCAGTATAATCGGTTTTGAATAGTTTTTTGGTAATAATTTCCAGTCAAATGTCTGCCCTGTGCCGCCGGCTTTACCTAAGGCATGGCTATCAACCAGAATCCCCAATGCATCCGGATATTGATCGGCTTGTTCCGCAAAATCAACCAAGCCTTGAATGCCGAGTGCTTTGATATAGGGGCGGCCGAAGCTGCGGCAGAATTCCGGCGTCTCGCTACCATGGAACTGCAATAAGTCGAGGCTTACCGCATCCAGAGTGGCGCGGACTTGCTCGGCATCGGCATTCATAAATAAGCCAACACTGGTAACGAACGGAGGAAGTGCTTGACAGATTTCAGCCGCCTTTTCAGGAGTTACGTAGCGGGGGCTTTTGGCATAGAAAACAAAACCCAATGCATCTGCACCCGCGTTGGCTGCATTGAGTGCATCAGTGGTGGAGGTAATGCCGCAAATTTTTACACGTTTGGCCATGCTTTTGTGCCGAATTAATCAAAAGATCAGGCTAACATAAGCTGAGTTTAGTGTCACTTAGCGGCTATTTACTTGCGGAATTCCATTTGCATAGGCAAGTTGCCTTTAGGACGCAGGGTCAGTCGGCACTCATGGGTGACTTTAGTGCCTTTGGGTAATTTGAGGCGGAAGCGCTGTGCCAGAATGGCTATAGATAGCACTGATTCCACTAAACCAAAGTTTTTACCAGGGCAAACGCGCGGCCCGGCACTAAATGGCAGGTAGGCGAACTTGTTGATTTTTCTGAGTGCATCGGCGAGAAAGCGCTCAGGAATAAAGGCATCAGGCTCATCCCATAGGTTTTTATGGCGATGTAATAGCCACGGCACAACCAGCATTAAAGAGCCTTTTGGGATATGCTTTTTGCGAATCGTATCATCTTCAGAAGCTTGTCTTGAGAGTACTGGAACCGGAGGATAGAGCCTGACAGTTTCATCAAAAATGGCGCGGGTATAAGGTAAGTTAGCGACATCAGCAAAGCTAGGCATGCGATCACCCAGTACTGCATCCAATTCCGCATGCAGTTTTGCTTCAACATCCGGCGCTTGTGACAGTAAATACCAGCACCAAGCTAAAGAGTTTGCCGTTGTTTCATGACCCGCCATAAACAATACAATGATTTCATTGCGAATCTGCTCACGGCTTAATGCGTTCTTTTGATCACGATCTTTGTTGGCTGCTAGTAAATGGGCAACCAGTGTGTTCTGGTTTTCTTTTTCTTCTGCCTTATCAATGATTTCATCAACTACCGCATGAATGCGTTTTGCCGCACGTAAAGCAATATGACTTTTAATGCTCAGCTTATCCATCCAGCTTGGGATATTGGTGAAGCTGCTCAGAGGGGTTTGTTTGATGACTGATTGGTATTGTGCAAAGGCTTTAACCACAGTCGCCGCTTTTTCCTTGCCAAGATTTTCGCCGAATAAAGTTCTGGAGATAATCTCCGCTGTTAAACGTCCCATTTCTGGCAATACATCAATGGTGCTACCATTGCCTTGTTGGGCCCACTCATCCGCAACTTCAGTAATGGTCGAGACCATTATTTTACTGTAATTCTGCACAAAGCCAGTATGAAACAATGGTACTTGTATCTGTCTATGAGATGCCCAGGTGTCACCGTCGCTAATAAAGAGCCCATCGCCAAGTAACGGCTCCAGTGCGCGTTTCATCTGCGGGCTTTTCTTTTCGTAAATGTGGTGCTTAGTCACGAAAACGTCTTTGACTAACCGAGGGTCATTTGCAATAAAGATCTTCTGCTTCAATATCTGCTGAGACATAAATTCGAATCGGAAGGAGTCTTCAGTCCAGATTGAGAGTAAGTCATTGCGGGCCTGTAAGATCGCCTTAATGGCGGAAGGCTTAGTGGTATGGCGCTCAGGATAGGGCGGAATGAAATGAGGCATTATTATTTTTTTACCAATGTCATACTTCTACGAATGATGTGACCAAATATTTTCAGGGTATCGAGATTAATTTCTAGCGCGCCCAGTGATTTTAGTAAAACCAGGACTTCCCAGAGATTATTGCCTTCGGTCGATGAAATATAAACCTGCTTTTGACGGCCCGCGAATTTTTGCTTATGACTGGCATTACCTTGAAAAGGATAAATGTAATTCAGGTTTGAATAGGTGTATTTAAGAATTCGTTGGGTTTTCTGGTTTTTGTTGTGCTTCGGGCTGGATTGAATCATAAACAGCGGAGACATACCCAGTGAGATAAGCTCTTTGTCTTCCTGCTGAAATACTTTCATTGCTTCTAAAATCATAAATGCTCCGCAGCCATTTGGAGCGCTGGGTAATATTCTGTCGACATTGTGGTAATAGCCAATTACCTTGCCGCTCTTATAAATAGGGTCGAAGACTGCCATAGCAATCAGTTTGCCATCTTGATACGCCCAGAAGTTTCGAACATCTTCTTCTGCTTCGTATGAAAATGGGCGTGATAAAATGCCGTATTCCCGAGTGCCTTTATCATCAAGCCATGCTTGGCTTATCGCTCGGACTACTGCCTGATCCTCAAATGAATCTATTGGTTTTTCGACTACTGTAACGCCTTCGCGTTCACATTTGTTACGCCATTGCCTGAGTTTAGCGCGGGCTTTACCGCCTAGCTCAAAATTATTGCACAGTAGGTCGGTTTCAATCCCAAATCCGTTCACCTGATAACCGATATTTGTTAAAACTTCACCCAATGATTCGGAAATGTGTACAAAAATGGCTTTGTTTTTTTCTTTGAAGAAGGCCTCAAGGATTGTTTTGTAATGTTCAGGAGCACACACTGGGTTGCCAATGACTATGCGATGCCCTCTGGGGCTCCAGAATAGATGCTTGAAGGGGAGGTAGGCAATGTAGCCAATGCCATCAAGCACAAAATGTCGGAGCTCCGGTTGCAATGTCGAATAGCTCATACAGCTACTGCCATGAAGCTTCAGGTAGTGTCGTAATTGCTCTTCTTTAACTAATATTTTTTGAGTACTCATGCCTGCCAGTGCTTGTTGTTTTAACGCATGTGCAAGGTTACAGGGTGTCCTGCAATGTGCCTGAATACTAATACGGCCGCTGGATGAATACCATAGAAAGTATGGATATCACGCAGCGGCCGTTGTTCCATTTAAACAAATGGGGTGTTACGGATTAACGCTCACGAACAAAGCGTCGAATCTCAGCAACATGACGACGGCTGACTTCCAGCTCATCTTCAATTTTATCGATAGTGACTTTAATGCGGCCAATTGATGTCTTCGATAGACCGCTGATGCGGCTCTTAGCGACTAGCGCATTGCGGTGAATACGAATAAAGCGCTCTGATAAATCATTCTCTAATGACTTCAGTGACTCTTCAATAATGACTTCACCTTCTTTGTGGCGAACCGTCACGTATTTTTGATCGGCTTGGAAGTAATACACATCTTCGATGGGGATCAGTTCCAGGTTGCCGCGACGACGTGCACAAATGTGCTTACGGTTCGCAGTATTTTCATCATTCTTATCTAGCATTTCCGAGCGTTGTGCACGGTTTAATGAACGGGCTTGTTCCAGACTTTTTAATAATTGTTCTTGTCTTATTGGTTTCATGAGATACCCTGTGGCTTTGGTTGAAAAGGCTTCTAAAGCATATTCTCCATACGCTGTGGTGAATATGACGGCTGGTGGGTTGGGCATTCCGGCAAGGTGCTTAGCAACTTCTAAGCCATCCATAACGGGCATTGTAATGTCCAGCAGGATCAAGTCCGGCTGATGCCTTTCCACCATCATTAATGCTTCAGCCCCGTTTTCGGCTTCAGCACAGATGTTATAGTCTGATTTTTCAGCAAGCAGACTTTGTATTCTTTTACGAGCAAGTTCTTCGTCATCAACGACGAGTATATTCATTGTCATTATTATTACTCCTTCGGGATCGAGAATGAGACGCGGTATTGATGACGTGATTTTTTTATTTGTAAGTTTGCACGAGCACCATAAGCGAGCTTTAAGCGGTTTTTGAGATTGTCTTGGGCGATACTGTTGCCCGTTTGATGCGTTTCATTGCCTTCCGGTGGAACTGGGTTGGTAATCACAACATCTAATTTGTCACCTGCATCATACAAACTAATGCCTAAGGTGCCGCCTTCTTCCCGGGGTTGAATGCCATGGTAAATGGCGTTTTCGGCTAAGGGTTGCAGTAGTAGCGGTGGGATTTCCATATCAAAGGGTAATGTGTTTCGATCCATGTCCCACACGATATTCAAACGACGCTTGCCTAAACGTAAACCTTCCATACGCAGGTAGCGCAAGGTCACATCCAGTTCTTCACGCAATGGGATGCGGTTACGCTTATCCAATGTCGTACGGAAAATATCGGCCAGATCTAGAATAGCCTCTTCGGCTTGATTCACATCCTGATGCACTAGCATCGCGATACTGTTTAAGCTATTGAATAAGAAGTGCGGGCGCATTCTGGATTGCAGCGCGTCATATTTAGCGCCAGTGTCGGCCAGTAAGTGCGCGTCACGCTCGTTCTGTACGTACAAGTAACGTAGGGCCAGGGTAGTCACGACGGCGCTGATAAATACATTGCGGAAGATGAATGGCGTATCCCAGAAAAATACCGCGCCAACCTTGTCATAGCTGTCCGCCATGATGGTCAGTACTGAGGCTGAGATGGTAAAAAACACCACAACACCCGTTGCGATAATACTGGATTTGATCACATCTGCGGTCTGTATAAAACGACGTAACAGGCAGAGTGTTAGCGCAGAGCTGATGGCAACCCATTGTACAAATACAGAGGTAAGCGCCATTTTTACGAGCGAGGCTTGATAAGTGTCGGCAGCAGAGGCCAACGCCAATACCATTGCCAACACCTGTGCCGTTATGGCAACGCGCAGGATCGCTCGCACAGAGCAGAGGCTTGGTAAAAAGCCTTTTTGTTTGTTGTCGGTTTCAGTCGCTGACATTAATGTTATTGTTTCTTTATCAGGCAACTTGCAGTATCGCTTGTTATTACAAGTGATATCTGGGAGGGCCAGAGTCTAGAAAACTTCCTCAGTGGTCTATTATTTTTATTTTACTAAAACCGTACTAAAACGGTTGTTAGGTCGTCGCCTAATTTGTTGCGTTGGTCAGTCGCTCTATAGTTTTATCGTTATTTTTAGATCGTCTGTCGCTGTTTACTCAACGCTTATCTATTGTTCCACAATATGTTAAACTGGGCAATTACATTTTACTTGCTGGAACCTTAACACCCATGGCGAAAACTACCCTAGAAACAAGCACTAAAGCATCCGAAAACAAACTGTGGGGCGGTCGTTTCGCAGAGGATACAGATGCCTTTGTTGAAGCCTTTACTGCCTCAATATTATTCGACCAACGGTTGGCTGATCAAGACATCGAAGGGTCAGTTGCACATGCCCGAATGTTGCATAAAGTAGGTATCCTGAATGATCAGGAATTAGCGGATATCCAAGAGGGTTTGGCGGCGATTAAAGTACAAGCAGCTGCCGGTGAATTAGAGTGGTCTGTAGCACTGGAAGATGTGCACATGAACATCGAAGCACGCCTCACCGACCGCATAGGCATTGCCGGTAAGAAGCTTCACACTGGTCGCTCAAGAAATGATCAGATCGCAACCGACATTCGATTATGGTTGCGCGAGCAGGTTGATTTGATTGTTTCAGAGATTACTCGTTTACAGCAAGGATTGGTGGAATTAGCTGAGCGGGAAGCGCACACAATTTTACCTGGTTTTACACATTTGCAAGTGGCGCAGCCAATTACTTTCGGCCACCACATGATGGCGTGGTATGAGATGCTGGAGCGCGACTATGAGCGCCTGTTGGATTGCCGTAAACGGATCAACATTATGCCGCTTGGATCAGCGGCACTGGCAGGTACCAGTTATCCGATAGATCGTGATTTTACAGCCGAGTTATTACATTTTGATCGCCCATCACGCAACTCGCTAGATGGTGTAAGTGATCGTGATTTTGCGATTGAGTTTACCTCAGCCGCCAGTTTGATCATGATGCACTTGTCTCGTTTCTCTGAAGAGCTCGTACTTTGGACCTCTGCGCAGTTTGATTTTATCAACCTTCCGGATCGTTTTTGCACGGGCTCTTCCATTATGCCGCAAAAGAAAAACCCGGATGTGCCAGAGCTGGTTCGAGGAAAGTCAGGTCGCGTCTATGGCCACTTGTTTAGTTTGATGACTTTGATGAAGAGCCAACCATTGGCTTACAATAAAGATAATCAAGAAGATAAAGAGCCGCTGTTTGATACAGTTGATACGCTGTTAGGCTGTCTGCGTGCCTATGGGGATATGATGCCGCATGTAGAGACTAAGCCTGAGAGTATGCGTCGTGCAGCCATGCAAGGCTTCGCAACGGCAACGGATCTGGCAGACTACTTAGTCTGTAAAGGTATGCCGTTCCGTGATGCGCATGAGGTGGTTGGTAAAGCTGTGGCGCATGGCGTGCAAACTGGTAAAGACCTTAGTGAAATGGCGCTGGAAGAGTTGCAGCAGTTCTCTGGTGCGATTACCGATGACGTGTTTGATGTGCTAACGCTGGAAGGCTCCGTTGCCGCGCGTAATCATGTCGGTGGCACCGCGCCAGAGCAGGTGTTACTTCAGGTGGCAGCCGCTAAAACGGTATTAGTGACACGTTAATTGGTATCAAGCATGGGGTTAGCACTGCTTAATCGGGCGCTGACTCATTACAACCTATCGATATAAACGACACAAAAAAGCCAGCATCATTAGCTGGCTTTTTTGTGGGAGTAAATCAGAGTTGTCTAGCGTCTGCGGCGAATCCACCAACGAATTGTGCCAATAATCACTAGCAATAATGGCAGTCCGAATAAAAACACTATTGCTAGAATATTCAGGCTGTTACCCGGCATCTTCAGCTCGGTATCAGGAGCGCGAGCTGTTTTAATTTTAAGTAAATCATCACTTTGGCTTAGCCAGTCAAACAGCTTATTACTGAGTTCAAGGTTGCCGCCATTGCCTGCGCCAATAAACTGATTCAGCATAAAGTCGCTGTCGCCCAGCACAATCACGCGCTGTTGCTTATCATTAGCCTCGCGGCTCAAGCTCATACCAATACTCAATGGCCCAGGTTTATCACCAGCGGCATAGTCTGGGGTGACTTCTCCGGTAAGCTCGCCACTTTCCAACCAGCTGGATTCACCCGTTATTAGCATCGGGCTATATTGCCAGTTGGTGATTGTCTCAGGGTTTACCTCTATCACCCCGGTAAATGGGAATAGGGTTGGGGATTGCATATCCTTAAGTAAGGGATGTTCATATTGAATCACCGGAATTACCGCAGGGTGCTTAATGCCCAGCATATCCTGCAGAGCTTGGTTGCCATCCAATAGCGTACCTTTAAGTGTTCTCAAGCCCAGCTGCTCTAAAACAGGTTCTAAACCCGCTAGCGTATCTGGTTCGGTAAGCCATAATAGATTGCCACCATCTTTCAGATACTGCTTAATCACTTCTGCTTCTGTTGGCAGGTAGGGTGTTCGTGGCGATGCAATCAATACAAAACTACTGTCATCCGGAATGGATTGCGTTTTTAAGATGGCATGTGGCTGTAAGCGAAAGCCGCGATCCGCTAAGCGCTCACGTAGTTTGCTCAAGCCGCTACTGGTGTCATCAAAAGGAGAGCGTTCTTGGTGGCCTTCCAGCACGATAATGCGAGGCACTACATTTCTGAGTAAGCGCTGTAATGTATTGGCGACCGTGCTTTCATCGACCGAACTTAGCTTCTCACTGCGGTCGCCTAGCTGTATCAGTACGCGACCTTCGGATAACACATTATCTGCCTTAGCTCTGACAGGGTTTAGGTTAGGGTCAATAATTTCCAGCGTGGTATCAGGTTTAAACTGCTGATATTTAGCAACCAGCTTGCGCATTCCTGCCTGTAGCTCAGTTTTATCATCGGACAAATAAGCGATGAAATTAACTGGCTCATCCAGTGACTTAAGGAGTTGCTGCGTTGGCTCGGTCAGCGTATTGCGTTGCCCGAATGACAAATCAATAGTTTGTGAGTAACGGGTGCTTAGCCATGCAGCTAAACCAATCACGCAAATCAGCAGTATGTAAAAGACCAGTTGACTGAGATGTCTGGCGGCGGTTTGTTTGGTAGTCATCGCTTAGCCCAACCTCTCGTTATCTAGCTTGCGGATGGTTAGTGCAAGAAATCCGGCAATAAACAGCACGTAATACAGCACATCGCGGCTATCAATTACGCCATTTAAAAAATTTAGGTAATGCCCAAAGTGAGACAGGTAGACCAATAGCGCGCTGCTTTGTCCGGTGCGGGTACCCGCCAGATAGAGCAATGCGAGAATTAGCAATAATGCAAAGCCGAGTAGGGCAGCTAACATCGGATGCTTGGTCAATGACGATAAAAAGATCCCCGCAGCCGCAAACGAGCTCAGTAGTAAAAATAGCCCGAGGATTGCACTTGAGAGTTGCCCAATATCCAGTGCAGTCCCCAGTAATAATGACAATGGCATTAAACTAATCATGCCAATCAGGCACAGAATCAGTAATTCCAGTGCTAGAAACTTACCCATTACTATTTGGGTGGATGAAATCGGGGCGGCGCGTAACAAGGTCAGCGTATTGTTTTGGCGCTCTTCTGCAAAACTGCGCATTGTCAGCAGCGGCATAATCACCAACATCAGAATACCAGCATAGGTAAATAGCTGATTAAGCACTAAATCCGTAACGCCATAAGGCGCTTGGCTAGCAATGATCTTGGGTTGAATAACGCTAAGGTAATTCTCAACCTGCACTAAAAACAAGTAGCCCAATATCAATTGCAGTACTGCCAGTAACACCCAAGCCAGTGGCGTGCGGAATAAGCGCTGAAACTCGCTCAGTCCGATATTAAACATGACTTGCATCGATGGCTCCGGTCAGTTGGTGATTAAAGAACTGCTCTAATGATTGATCACGTGACTTCAGCGAGGCCAGTGTTTCATCCAGCACGGTTTGGCCATGATTAATAATCTGAGCGCGATCACACACTGCATCCACTTCCTGCAAAATATGGGTGGATAGGATAATGCCATGCTGCTCGCCAAGCTCTCGAATCAATTGGCGAATTTGTGCCAGCTGTACAGGGTCCAATCCAACCGTAGGTTCATCTAAAATAATGAGCGGCGGTTTATGCAAAATGGCTTGGGCAATTCCAACACGCTGCTGGTAGCCTTTTGATAAGTTGGAGATCAGACGGCGTTTCATGGTTTCCAGATCGCAGTGCTCAATCGCCCAGTCCACGGCAGTTTTGAGTTCCGTGCCACTTAAGCCATGCAACTTCGCACAGTACTTCAAGTACTCCTGAATCGTCATATCCCGATACAGTGGAGGGTTCTCAGGTAAGTAGCCGATTTGCTTGCGGGCCTGCAGTGGCTGCTCTTTTAGATCAATGCCATTAATTTGAATATCGCCAGCGTGAGTCGCCAGCGTACCCGTCAGCATTTGCAAAATCGTCGACTTGCCTGCGCCATTGGGGCCAAGCAGTCCTAATATCTCGCCGCGTTGCAGTTGGATATCGACGCTACTAACAGCAGCTTGTTTTCCGTAATAGCGTTTTAAGCCGGTGGCATTGATGAGTGACGTAGCGGTTTGCATGCGCCGTTCCCTTTATTGTTTGAGTTATTTGCTAAGCCCGTGTGTGGAAGTTTTGTACGGTTTAAAAATTATGGTCAGTGTAAGCGAATTTCAGACATAAAAAAACCCGACACAATGGCCGGGTCTTTCGAAGTTTACTCAAAAAGAGTAAAACTTACTTAATCTTCGCTTCTTTAAACATAACGTGTTTGCGAACAACTGGATCGAATTTCTTCATTTCCAATTTTTCAGTCATTGTACGTTTGTTCTTAGTAGTGGTGTAGTAAAAACCGGTACCAGCACTTGAAACTAATTTGATTTTATCGCGCATGAGTAATTCCTTCGGCTGTGCCGTTTAAACTTTTTCGCCACGCTTGCGCATGTCAGCTAGTACAGCATCAATACCCAACTTGTCGATCAGACGAATACCGCTAGCGGTAAGGCGCAGTCTAACCCAACGGTTTTCAGATTCAACCCAAAAACGGTGGCTATGCAAATTAGGAAGAAAACGACGACGTGTTGTGTTCTTCGCGTGTGATACGTTGTTACCCACAGCTGGGCGCTTACCTGTTACCTGGCATACTTTAGCCATGACTATTCTCCGAATCAGGAAATCTTATAGTACTGATGCCCCGAATTCCAAAGAATTTCAGACCATCGAAAAGCCGGCTATCATAGCCAATCAGGGCCTAGACAGCAAGCATATTTTAAGCTTATCTCGTGTTATCTTAGGAAGTGCTGGTACACAGGATTCTGAGTTTCTTCACAGTATTCATAACCCAGCTTATCCAAAAATTGGTTGAACTCTTCGCGCTCGGCATCCGGCACCTGCATTCCCACCAATACCCGACCAAAATCAGAGCCGTGGTTGCGGTAGTGGAACAAGCTAATGTTCCAGTGACCCATACTATTTAAAAAGTGTAGCAGGGCACCTGGACGTTCCGGAAAATTGAAGCGGAACACCAGCTCATCATGAATGTCTGGCGCATGACCGCCAACCATAAAGCGCAAATGCACTTTCGCCAGCTCGTTGTCGGTCAGATCCAATACCGGGTAGTTTAACCCTTGTAACGCCTTTAGCAACTGGTCTTTTTCAGCATCGTTAGCTATTTTTGCGCCAACAAAGACTTCTGCTTGTTCACTATCCGCATACCGGTAATTGAATTCGGTAATCGCTCGGTTGCCAATGACATTGCAGAAGCTGCGGAAGCTGCCGGGTTCTTCAGGAACGGTCACTGAGAATAGGGCTTCTCGGCGCTCACCAAGCTCCGCGCGCTCGGCAACATGGCGTAGACGATCAAAGTTAATATTCGCCCCACTGCAAATGGCGACAAATTTCTTACCTTTGCAGCCGGTGCGCTTCATGTACTTTTTCATACCTGCTACACCTAAGGCGCCAGCGGGTTCTAATAAGGTACGCGTGTCTTCAAACACATCTTTAATGGCCGCACAGGTTTCATCAGTGCTGACGGTGATCATTTCATCGACCACTTCTTTGGCAATGGCAAAGGTATTTTCACCGGCTTGTCTAACCGCTGCACCATCGGCGAAAGTACCGATTTGTCCTAGCATAACCCGCTCATTACGCTCTAAGGCGGTCGTCATGCTGGGTGCTTCTTCGTGCTCTACGCCGATGATCAGTGTTTCAGGGCTAAGGAATTTTATCCAGGAACCAATACCGGCGAGCAAGCCACCGCCACCGACGCAAATAAAGATCGCATCGAGGTGTTCAGGGTGTTGGCGGGAAATTTCCATACCAATGGTGCCTTGTCCGGCAATCACTTCCATATCATCAAAGGGGTGGACAAAGGTCAGGCCTTGCTCTTCACGCAGTTTCATGGCGTGTTGAAAGGCTTCATCGAAATTGTTGCCGTGCAGAACTGCATTACCACCAAATGAGCGAACCGCATTCACTTTAATATCCGGTGTAATGACTGGCATTACAATCGTCGTCGGAATACCTAAGTGTCGACCGGCATATGCCACGCCCTGTGCATGGTTACCTGCAGAGGCTGCAATCACGCCACGCGCTTTGGCTTCCGGCGATAATTTTTGCATGCAGTTAAAGCCGCCACGCAGCTTAAAAGAGAAAACCGGCTGCAGGTCTTCACGTTTCAGATAAATCGTATTATCAAAACGGGCAGAGAGTGAGCGGGCTGGATCAAGTGGGCTCTCGATGGCGACATCATAGACGCGCGCTTTGAGAATTTTTTCGATGAGTTGGTTTTTCATGCGGAAGGCTGCTGGATGCTCTGTTTTGGTGTGTAAAGAGTGCCATAGAGTAGCATCATTCGGTATGATGTTGATATTTGAATTTGAGAAGCTAATTGCCATGACACAAGACGAAATGAAGCGCGCTGCCGCAGCTGCTGCACTGAAATATGTTGAAGACAATACAGTAATCGGCGTAGGAACCGGTTCAACGGCCAATCACTTTATCGATTTACTGGCTGAAAGCAGAATTCCACTGGCAGGTACGGTGGCTAGTTCCATTGCTACAGCTGAGCGTTTGAAAGGTCACGGGTTTAAGGTAATGGAGCTGAATCAGACGGGGCCTTTGTCTTTATATGTCGATGGCGCGGATGAGTCTGACCCACGTTTGAACTTGATTAAAGGCGGCGGCGGGGCATTAACCCGCGAGAAAATCGTTGCGGCGGCTAGCGATAAGTTTGTTTGCATTGCTGATGAAAGCAAGTTGGTGGATGTATTGGGTGAATTCCCATTGCCAGTTGAAGTGATCCCAATGGCGCAAAGCTATGTGGCGCGTGAAATGGTTAAGTTGGGCGGAAACCCAAGCTTACGCCAAGGCTACACCACCGATAATGGCAATTTTATTTTGGATGTTAGCGGTTTGTCGATTGTCGATCCGGTAGAGCTGGAAAGACAGATTAACCAAATCGTTGGTGTGGTAACAGTTGGTTTGTTTGCGGCGCGTTCGGCTGATGTATTGATTTTAGGAACACCTGGCGGTGCGCAGATCGTTATGCCTGCGTAATTCGCTGTTCTGTATGATCAGTTTTGAAGGCTCCGACTGGGTAATTTCCTGTTCGGAGCCTTTACGTATAAAGCAGGTAAATGTGTGATCAGACCACTAGCAGGTGGTTATCCCAAGCAATACCGCTAAGCATCAGGTGTTGGCTAATCTCATTCTTTTGCCGATTTGCACGCACTTCATACACCCCACCCTTAGCGCTAGACACTAAAAAACACTCCGATTCAGCGAGATAGCTAATGCCGCTAGGTTCTGGAATAGCTAAAGTATTGAGCAGTTGTTTGCTTTTAAGGTCCCATAGCGTCAGTTGATTGCCTTGTGGTGCAGTCACTGCCAGCAGGTTCTGCTTCGGGTCAAAGGCTAAATCCGCCATATAGCCGCGAATTGCCTTGGTGGTTTGCTCTGGAATGGGTAGTGCTTCAAGTTCGCCACCATAGGGCTGCCATGCCGCTAACACAGTGGGTCGCCTGCGGTACAGGTCTCCCTGAAACTGTGTCGCTACACCCACATCACCATTGTCTGACACGCTCAAATGACGAATACTCAGTTGGTGATCATCCAAGCGGTATTCTGCAAGTTTCTGGCCGCTTTCAATATCGATATAAACCAGTGAAGGCTGCATGGTATCAATATTGAGTTTGCGTCGACCATAGTCCGGATGGGTTTCAATACCGCCATTGGCAACCACTAAGGTTTTGCCATCTGGCATCAGGTGGATATCATGCGGGCCCACGCCATAAGTGTCATATTCACCAATCATTTGCAGTGTTTTAGCGTCGCGAATACCAATGACGCCACGGGCTTCGTCGTACTCATTTTCGGTGGTAAACAGGGTGCTATTATCTGCCGATAAACAGCCATGGCCGTAAAAATGACGGCCTTCAATAGCGAGTATTGGAGTGTTTTGTTGGCTTTGAATATCCACAACCACGCACTGCATTTCTGGTCGGCGCCCAAAGGCAATCACATGCTGATGATCTGGCATTGGCAGCACATCATGCGCGCGGAAAGGAATAGCAAAGTGTTGCGCTTGTTTGCTATCCAGTGACCATTGGCTTAATTGGTTAATACCTTGCTTATTGGTGCTGGCAGAGTAGAGCACTTTGTGGAGCGCAGTGTTTTGCTGCTGAGCAGACTCCGATGCCGCCCAAAGTTTAGCGCTAAGCAGGCTGACCGAAGTGGCCAAGCCTGCTTGTAAAAAATCACGCCGCTTCATATTAATCACCGTCGCTATCATTAAAGCCGAGCTGAATGCCCAGTGCGCTGGATAGCTGTTTGATCAGCTGGGATAACTTCAGGCTTTCAGCATAAAACGTATCAGCTGCTTGAGTTTGCTTATCTTGCAGCTGCTGAAATAAGTCATCACTCGCAAACTCAATGGCTTGCACCAGCTCAATTTGACTACGGATTTGAGAGGCTAAGGGCTTTTGTCCTTGAGACTCAAGCGCCGCCAAAAAGCCACCATCATCCAATAAGGTTTTGATGCCGGTGATATTGTCTTGTAGGTTGTTCAGGGTATGGCCACTGCGCCATGCTTCCAGTTTATGAGCATTCACTTTTTCACGTTTTGGATCTTTGCCTGCAAGGTAATTGCCAGAAGCCAGTGCATTGCTCAGTTTGTTCGGAACCGTTTCTGCAATTTGGTCCAGCTTGCCCAGTACCGTTTCAAGTGGCTGCATGGCATTCGGAAAAACAGCATCGTCAGCACTACCGGCTTTAATCATTGAGTCAGCGTAGCCTTGTTTCCAATCTTGGTTAATTGCCTGAATATCTCGGACTAACAGGCTGGTCGTGCCTTTAAGGTGTTCGCAATAACGAGTGTCATCTGTAAAGCGTTTTAATAGCTCTGCTTCGTTAACATCACGATCAAATAATAAGTACTCCAGTGTGGCAAAGCCCTGTGCGCCAACGCCTGCAAACTCCAGGTTTTCTAATGTGATTGGTGTTTCCTGATTTAGCAGGAGCTTGATCACACGCTTCTTAACCGGACGAAAATAGATATGTAAATCACGCTGCTTTTCCAGCGCCGGGCCAAACATAACAACCTCAACTTGTTGCCAAGCATCGAGTGCGGCAATCCAGCTATTACGGGCAGCTTTTAATGTGTCGGTATTTGGCGTAGTGCAAAAAGCCTCTAGTTGTTTTTGCATTACCAACGCTTGAGTGTCGGCCTGCTCATACAGTGGCAAGATCACTCGCTGAGTCAACTGTGCAAGTAATTGCTGTATTTGTGCTTTGGAAAGGCTGGCTGGTTGAGCTTCAGTCGCACTAGGTGTAGCTGCCTGTGTTACAGCAGCTTCAGTTAATGTGGCGTTTGCTTGTGCCGCTGGATCAGTCTTAGTGGCTGATTCGGTATTGGCATACGTGGCTGATACCAGTAATGCACTCAGTAGCAAACCACGGTTCATCGTCGAAAAAAGTGTCATGAGTTATCCGCAAGCTAAATTGGATTAAATGGATTGGATTCAATCAGAAGGAAAAAAGCGACCATAAGGCCGCTATAAAGAATTCAAAAAGGCAATCAGTGCATCGCGGTCAGCTTTAGGCATCTCAAGGTATTGCTGCTTGGATGCTTCTGCTTCGCCACCGTGCCAGAGAATTGCTTCACTTAAATTGCGAGCGCGCCCATCATGTAAAAAACGGGTATGTGCATTCACAGTTTTAGTCAAACCAATACCCCAAAGTGGAGGAGTACGCCACTCTTGACTGCTCGCCAGAAAGTCCGGACGATTATCCGCTAAGCCTTCACCCATATCGTGCAGCAGTAAATCGCTGTAAGGGGTAATGGTTTGATTGGATAATTCAGCAATGCTGGAGTGCGTTCCAGTTTTAAACTCAGGCTGATGGCAGGATGAGCAATTGGCTTGCGCAAATAGTGCTTCCCCATGAGTGACTTCTGGATTTTTCGTGCCGCGTCTTGCGGGTACGGCTAGGGTGGATGAGTAAAACACAACTTTATCCAGAATCTCAGCGGGTATTTCCGGCGTGCCGCCATCAATGGCTTTATGGCAATCCACTTGCGCGGCAGTGCAGTTTTGTCCGGGGTGTAGTTCAGAGTTAACCCCTAAATCGCCATGAAAAGCCCCCGCACTTTGTTGGGCAACATTGGGTTGATTAGCTTTCCAACCAAAGCGACCTAGCACCGTTTGTTTAAGCTGCACATCCCACACCCGATTTGGGCGACCAGAAATGCCGTCTTTATCCGCATCTTCCGGATCAGCATTTGCCAGAATATCGGCTTCGGAGATGGCATCAAGCAAGCCAAGACCAATCATTGGTGGCGCGACACGGACTGACATTAGCGTGTCAGGGTGTAGCTCGCCATAATTCAGATCATCAATACGAGGGGTTGGTTTGATCAGCGAGTAAGGACTGCCATCGGTAAATTCACCCGTAATTTCCTCATAGCTGATCGCAGGGCGACCTTCACCTTTAATGCCGGGAATGGCGCTAGGTTGTAACTGATCACCATAAGTGGGCTCAGGAATTACGCCACTTTGAATAAGCTGCGCTTGATGAGCATCCGTCGTTGCTGGAATACTTAATCGCACCAGAGCCGATAAAAAGTCTTCAGCGTCATTTAATGGAGGGCGACCTCGGCCATCTTTAACATGGCAACTTTGGCAGGTATTGGTATTAAATAATGGGCCCAGCCCATCCCGCGCCTTGGTCGATGCCGGCGCAGCAACCCAGGGCTGCTTAAAGAAGGCATTGCCGATAAAGAAATTATCACGTCGTAAAATGCTTAGATTACGAGCAGGTAGTGAAAAAGCATTGCGGCTTTTATCAAAAACGGTGGTGTCGCCGCCTGACTTGACGGCTGTTTCACTGTTGGCTAGTGCCGGGAGCAATAATGCGCCCAGCGTCGTGGCTAGAAGTGTATATTTCATGCGTTATTCGCCGAAGGAATCACTGGTTTCAGGGTTAAGGCTGTCGATGCCCAAAGCCTTAGCAGACGCTTCGATATCACCTGTTTGCAGGCGTAGCGCATCGATGATTGCTTTAACGCGTGTATTACCAGCTTCATTATCCGGTGTGATTTGCTGGTCAAAATGCTCACCCGCTTCGGCAGCCTTAACAACCGCTTCTGCTTTGCTTTGAGAGTTCGCTAGCTTAGTTGTCAAAGAGTTGCTTAGATCGATATCTTTTTCGGCAACCAGATCGGCCAAGCTCACGCCAGTCACTTTATCGCCATTGCTGCGAATGTAGGTGCCGGTAAAGATGTTCTGAATACCACGTGCATTTTCAGCGATATCGGTGTGCGTGTTATCACTAAAGCAAGAGTGCTCATCTTCTTGAGAGTGTGCTAGTAGTGCAACATTGATGCGTTCACCCGCTAATTCACCCAAGCTCAAGCTACCCAATGCAAATAGCATGCGGCGTAAGGCTTCATTTTCTTCCAGTGCCAAAAAGCTTTTACGGTAGTTATCGCTTCCTGGTTTCCAATCAGCAACCATGGTTTCTAAATCGCTAACCAATAAGTCAGTAGCAACTTTCAGGTATTGGCCGCGGCGCTCGCAGTTACCGTTGGTGCAATCTTTGCCGGTGACATAATCCGTGTAAGGGCGAGTACCTGCATCATCGGGCTTGGCATTTAAATCCTGACCCCACAATAAAAATTCAATGGCGTGATAGCCTGTTGCAACATTGGCTTCAGAGCCACCTTTTTCGTGGAATGACTCCAGCAATTCAGTCGTTATTTCCTGATCACCTGCAATGATATTGGCTTCACCAAAGGTATTGCCGTCTTCATGTTCGTAAGTGGTGCCGACGTAATCAATCAGTCCTTCATCCAATGGCCATGCGTTAACCTTGCCTTCCCAATCATCCACATTTGGATTTGCAAAGCGGAATGCTTCAGTTTGTCCATAAGGAACACGAGCGGCCAGCCATGCTTGCTTTGCGGCTTTATGTGTTGCTTCAGATGGCACTTTTAGAAATTCATTAACCGCAGTTTGCAGCGCTTTTGCCGTGCTTAGTGAGTCGGAGTAAGCCGCATAAGCGATCTCGACATAAGTATTCATGGCTGCTTTCGGGGTAGCCGTTTCTGCCATGACATTGCCTGCGCCAAAAATCAGGGCGCTTGAAAGTGTGAGTTGGGTCAGTAGCGTTCGGGTCAGTTTCATAGGTATATTTCAGTCCATTTTCAGAGGAGGGCAACAGGTGCTTGGGCTGGCTGGATTAGAAAATACAAGCTGGCTAAAGCTGACCGGGGGAGTTAGTGATTATTGGGCGTCGGTTTTGGCGTTTTCATTCTCATCGTTTGTCTCTGCTGCAGTGAGAATGAGCTTGCCGCGACGGGTAATGCTTAGCAAATAAGGCTTCTCCCCGTGTTTCAGGATGATCTTTTTGCTATCGGCCATAATTTCGGCCAGGTCGACACTGCGCAAGGTAGATTCAGTCATTGTTATGTCGTGCAAAGGTTGTTAATAGGAAGTGTTCTCATTCGCAAGATGATAATGAATCAAAAATGTGAATGCAAGTCATTCCTGTTTGCAATTATGTGTTGGGCTTAGCTATGGAGACTAACGAGGAAGGTATGAGGATAAGCGGGGAGGCTGTGACAATGGGAGTGGAGCGGGGATTAAAAAGGCACGCAAAGCCTGATGCTCTGCGTGCCCATTAATTTATAGCGTGTTGACTACGATCATGACCAGTTGGCCATCAACCTTCACCGGGCCATCTTCTTTAGCGCCGAGTGTGTATTCAAAGACGCCAGTCTTCATGCCACCGGCTTCGCCATGCAGCATCAACATCAGCTTTTCACCTTTAGGGATTGGCTGTGTCAAAATCGCGGTCACGTCTTGGTTCTCACCCATCTTCAATGGTGCGTAACCGACTACCGGACCTGGCTTCATGGTGTCATCCGTACGGTGCACGACCATCCAGCCATTTTTCTCAGCCATGATTTTAGTGGCAGTGACGGTTCCTGCGGAGACATCCTGATCTTGCCCCATAACAGCCATTGGTGCCATCGCATGGCTTCCAGCGAACGCAGCTGATGTGAATAAAGTAGCGGCTAAACTAATTGATGTGATCATCTTAATCATGGAAATGCTCCTAACGTTAAGTAACTTCAGTATTTCTCTTACACTGAGGTCTACGCAGCTGGAGCGTTTGCCGGATTTAATTATTTTCGATTAATTTTAAATGCCACGACTGGTTCAGGCGCTGGCATCGGGTCGGATGTCATTAAAGAAGCGCTTAATCCACTGTATCCGCTGCTCAACATTAGACTCCGGATATTCGAAATTAATCTTATCCTGACCGTTGAGTTTAAACTCCCAAGGGCGTTTCTGAACCAGTTGAATCAGTTTCATTGGGTCGATATTGGGTGTTTCATTAAACACGATGCGGCCACCTTCAGCAGCCAGCTCCAGCTTGCGAATACCCATTTCCTGCGCGATTTGTTTTAGGCGCGTATTTTCAAATAAGTTATTACAGGCTTCTGGTAGTAAGCCAAAGCGGTCGATCATTTCTACGCGCAGTTCACGCAAGGCTTCCGCATCATCTGCGCTGGCAATGCGTTTATATAGAATCAGGCGATTATGCACATCGGGCAAGTAGTCCGCTGGAATCAGAGCCGGCACGCCAAGGTCAACCGTGGTGCGTGTGCTGTTATTAAACTCAAGTTCTGGCAAGCGACCGGCTTTCAGTGCTTTGACTGCACGCTCCAGCAAATCGTTATACATAGTAAAGCCGATTTCCTGAATTTGACCACTTTGATCATCACCCAGTAATTCTCCCGCACCACGAATCTCTAAATCGTGCGAGGCCAATGTGAAACCAACGCCCAAGTCTTCCAGAGACTCCAACGCTTCAAGGCGCTTTTTAGCGTCCGTCGTCAAGTTTTTGCGGTTCGGCACAATCAGGTAAGCATAGGCTTTATGGTGCGAACGACCCACACGGCCACGTAACTGATGCAGCTGCGCCAGTCCTAACTTATCTGCCCGATTAATCAGAATGGTATTCGCCGTGGGTACGTCGATACCACTTTCGATAATCGTGGTTGCCACCAGAATCTGGAATCGCTGGTGGTAGAAGTCTTTCATGATGTCTTCGAGTTCGCGTTCCGGCATTTGTCCGTGAGCGAAACGAATATCAGCATCTGGCAGAATGGCTTTTAGATCATCAGTAATTTTGCCGATACTTTTGACTTCATTGTGCAGGAAGTACACCTGTCCACCACGCGATAACTCACGGGCACAAGCTTCCTGGATGGTGTTTTTATCCCACTCATTAATAAAGGTCTTAATGGCATGACGGGCTGCTGGTGGCGTGGCAATAATTGACAGATCGCGCAGGCCGGATAGCGACATATTCAAGGTACGTGGAATTGGCGTGGCCGTCATAGTCAGCATATCGACATTGGCGCGCATTTTCTTCAGCTGTTCTTTATGGCGCACCCCGAAGCGATGCTCTTCATCGACAATCACCAAACCGAGGTTTTTAAAATCAACTGTGCCTTGGATAAGCTTATGGGTGCCGATAATGATATCGATCTTGCCATTGCTAATGCCTTCCAGCGTTTGCTGAGTGCTTTTGGTGGTGCCAAAGCGTGACAATGAGGCAATCTCAAATGGCCAATCTGCAAAGCGATCCTGGAAGTTACGGGTGTGTTGCTGAACTAGCAGGGTAGTCGGTGCAATCATCGCGACCTGTTTGCCGGCATTGGCTGCAACAAAAGCGGCACGCATAGCAACTTCGGTTTTACCAAAGCCAACATCACCACACACTACGCGATCCATTGGTCGTGGCGCGCAAAGATCAGCAATGACCGCTTCAATGGTCGTGGCTTGGTCGGGTGTTTCCTCAAAGCCAAAGGCTTCGGAGAACGCGCGATAATCCATTTCATTGAGCGTGTAAGCATGGCCTTTTTGGGCAGCACGATGGGCATGGATTTCTAATAATTCAGCTGCAATATCATGAGCTTTCTGGGCCGCTTTTTTACGCGCCTTATCCCATAGATCATTGCCTAATTTGTGCAACGGCGCTTTATCGGCGGAGGTACCGGTATAGCGGCTGATTAAATGCAGCGAGGCAACCGGCACATAGAGTTTGGCCTTGTCGGCATACTCCAGTGTAATAAATTCTTGAACAATGCCGCCGGCATCCAGCGTTTGCATCCCCACATAGCGGCCGACACCGTGCTCTTCATGAACCACGGGTGAGCCTTCGGTGAGGTCAGTCAGGTTGCGGACAATGGCATCTGCATCGCGGGTTGGTTTGCGGCGACGGCGTTTTTGCTGAACCTGTTGCCCAAATAGCATGGACTCTGGAATCACCGCCAGAGAAAGTGCCGGATTCTTATCATCGCGAATCCACAAGCCTTCTTCTAATGGGGCAGTAGTAACAGCCAGTGGCGCATCGCTATCAATAAAATCTTGCCAGCTGCTGCTAGTGACTGGCGTGAAATGGTTTTCACGCAGCAGGCTAATCAGATTCTCACGGCGACCAGCGGATTCAGCAGTAAACAGAATGCGGCCGGTATGCGTTTTCAGAAATTGATGCAGCAATATCAGCGGTGTTTCACTGCGCCCCTGAATCATTAATGAAGGCAGGGTGCGGATCGGGTAGTTATGAGCCGGTGCTGGCAATTCAATGCGTGAGGTTTCAATGCAGCGTAGATTTTCCAACTGGTCAAAGACGGTAGCTGCACTTAAAAACAGTCGCTCTGGCGGTAGAATAGGGCGTTCAATATCATGGCGGCGCTGTTCGTAGCGCTCGGCAATCACTTTTTCGATTTGCTCGGCGGCGGCTTTGACTTCTTCACTGAGTATCATCAGTGTTTTTTGCGGCAGATAATCAAACAGCGTAGCGGTGTGATCGAAAAATAGTGGGAGGTAATACTCAATACCTGCCGGTGGATTGCCCTGCGTCACATTGTCGTAGATCAGGCTGCGGGCAAGATTGCCACCCAGCTGCTCGCTGTAGTTAGTGCGGAAGGTACGAATACCCTCGGCATTGAGTGGAAATTCGTGTGCCGGCAGCAGCTCAACCGAGGTTAGATGGTCGATGGTGCGCTGGTCTTCGGTATTGAAGGTTCGCAGCGTATCAATTTCATCATCGAGCAAATCAATTCGAATCGGTTTTTCGCTACCCATTGGGTAGAGGTCAATCAGTGAGCCACGGCTGCTGTATTCACCATGCTCATAGACTTGCGTCACATGCCGATAACCTGACGATTCTAATTGTTTACGGAAGCTATCGATATTGAGCGTATCGCCGGTTTTTAGAATCAGGGATTGCTGATTGACGTAATCAACCGGAGCCAGGCGTTGCATCAGCGTTGAAATCGGAACAATCAGCACGCCGCGTTCGGTACGGGGTAATTGATGCAGGGTTTTCAGGCGCTGTGAAATAAGGTCTTCATGCGGCGAAAACACATCGTAAGGTAGCGTTTCCCAGTCCGGAAATATCTGAATGTCTTTAATGCCGGAGAAAAAACGGATGTGCGCCTGAGCGAGATAAGCGCTGTGCGTATCTGGCGTAACCAGTACGATTAATCCCTGAAATTCACGACTCGCATTGGCGATCAGTAATTCCTGAGCAGAACCGTGCAGCTGGCCCCATTGGAGGCTGTTGGCGGACTTTGAAGGGTATACCGGATTGAGTTGCGTAATCGACATAGCAGGGACTGAAAAGTGAGGATTGTACTCGGATTTAGTGTCAGTTGCGACGCTAAATGCGCTATTATGGCGGATCAAGAAACTGAGCACAGGGACCGCAGTGTGAGCGATGCAGTGATGGAATTAAAAGGTGAGATGTCAATGCTTAACGTATTGCATCTACACAGTACAGATTTGGCTGAAATCGGTAAACAAGTTGAGAAAAAACGCGACGAAGTACCCGCGTTTTTCATGAACAGCCCGGTTGTCGTGGATTGTGCCGATATCGCAGAAGATCTGGATAAGTTGGATCTGAAAGCGTTAAAAAAACTTCTTAGCGACTTGTCATTTGTGCCAGTGGGTATTCGTGGCATGGATGAAGAGCAGCAGGCGCAAGTGACCAAAGCCGGATGGTCGGTCATGCGTACTGGCGTTAAAAAAGCGCCAGCGGTTGAACCAACTGAAGACGCTGAGGCGACTGCAGCAAAAGCGGCTGCTAAAGAAAAGGCGATCGAAGAGCCTCGCATTAGTCAGATCATTGAAAAGCCGGTGCGTTCGGGGCAGCAGGTATTTGCTGAAAATGGCGATGCTATTTTGCTGACACATACCAGTGCCGGGTCTGAAGTCATGGCCAGTGGCTCAATCCACGTGTATGGCGCATTGCGTGGTCGGGTATTGGCGGGTGTGCACGGTGATGTCACCGCACGTATCTTCTGCCGCTCGCTGGATGCTGAGCTAATCGCCATCGCAGGGCGCTATCAATTGTTGGATGAGGGAGATACAGATCTCCGTGGAAAACCGGCAATGATCCGCCTAGATGGAGAAAAGTTAATAATTGAAGCACTGGAATAGTGCTAAATCGAAAATCGTTATTTGTTATTATATTTTGGCAATAAGAGTGTTTGCGCGATAGAAATGCGCAGCGCTACAAAATAATTAGGAGAGCATATTGAGCAAGGTAATTGTTGTCACTTCCGGTAAAGGGGGTGTAGGAAAAACAACTAGCAGCGCAGCGATCGCAACGGGCTTGGCCGCCAAAGGGCATAAAACAGCGGTTATCGACTTTGACGTAGGCTTGCGTAATCTTGACCTGATCATGGGTGTTGAGCGCCGCGTTGTTTACGACTTTGTCAATGTGATCAATGGTGAAGCGACCCTTAAGCAGGCGATGATCAGAGATAAGCGGGTTGAGAATCTGTATATCTTGCCTGCTTCTCAAACACGCGATAAAGATGCGCTGAGTCAGGAAGGCGTTGAGACCGTCATCGAAGAGTTGAAAGCTGATGGCTTCGAGTACATCGTATGTGATTCACCGGCTGGTATCGAGAAAGGCGCATTTATGGCGCTGTATTTTGCTGATGAAGCGATTGTTGTGACAAACCCTGAAGTCTCTTCAGTGCGTGACTCTGATCGTATCTTAGGTATTTTACAAAGCCGTTCGCGTAAAGCAGAGCAAGGTGAGACAGTTAAAGAACATCTACTGGTCACCCGCTATTCACCGGAGCGTGTGGAAGGCGGCGATATGTTGAGCGTAGACGATATTGTTGAGATTTTATCGATCCCGTTATTGGGCGTTATTCCAGAGTCTGGCAGCGTGCTGCAGGCTTCAAATAGCGGCTCACCGGTTATTCTGGATCAAGCTAGTACGGCTGGTATGGCGTACTCTGATGCGATCGAACGCTTCTTAGGAGCGGATGTTCCGCACCGATTCATGGATATTAAGAAGAAAGGTTTCTTTAAGAAACTGTTCGGCTAAGGAGGGTCGCATGGGTTTATTTGATTTATTTCGTCAGGATCGCAAGAAAAATACGGCGAAGCAGGCTAAAGAGCGTCTGCAAATTCTGATTGCACACGAGCATGCACAAGGTGCGGGCAATCATAAGGGGCCGGATTATCTGCCTAAATTACGCGAAGAGATTATTGAGGTCATTCGTAAATATGTGTCGGTCAGTGATCGGGACGTTAATTTCCAGGTAGAACAGGGTGATGATTTCGATGTATTGGAATTAAACATCACCCTACCGGATGTTAAGCAATAAGATTCTATTTATCCGGCACGCCATGTGCCGGATTTTCCACCGCGCTTTTCCAATAGCTGCACACCTTCTATTCGCATTCCTTTGTCCACGGCTTTACACATATCGTAAATCGTTAACAGTGTAATCTGTACTGCGTTTAATGCTTCCATTTCCACGCCAGTCTGGCCGCGAGTTTCAACCGTTGCGGTGCAAATGACGGCGGGTGGTTCATCCTGCGTCACCAAATCAATCTCAACTTTAGTTAAGGCGAGTGGGTGGCATAAAGGGACTAAGTCAGCAGTGCGCTTGGCGCCCATAATGCCAGCGATACGCGCCACGCCTAACACATCACCTTTTTTATTATTGCCAGAGCGAATGTGCTCCAGTGTGCTATCCAGCATTTCTATGCGCCCGATACTCACGGCAGTGCGGTGCGTCACTGACTTTGCGCCGACGTCGACCATGTGGGCTTCGCCCTGAGTATTAAAGTGGCTTAGTTTATCCATATTGAAAAAGTCTCAAACAGTGTGGGTGCGTGCTACAATCCGCGTCTTTTGCGTTTAATCATATGGTTAAGCATAACCCAAACAGAGAATATTATCGTGTTTAGTCTTCCAAAAATCCCGATACTCCTAGCGATTATGCTGGCAGTTTTTTCGCCAGCTTATGCCTCTAGCGTAGTGACTGTTCAGCCACAAGACCTGACCGCTACGACACTTGGCTGGCTCGCTGTTGCAATATTTGTGATTGCCTATATTTTCGTGATACTGGAAGATGTTATTCACCTGAAAAAATCGAAACCGGTTATCGTGGCGGCTGGTATCATCTGGGTGATCGTGTCGATCTCTTATGCCAATGTCGGACACACAGCGGATGTTGAAGGGTTCCTCGCTCACAATATGCTGGAATACGCCTACTTGTTGTTATTCCTGCTGGTGGCAATGACCTACATTAACACCATGGAAGAGCGTGGTATTTTTGACGCATTGCGCGGCTGGTTGGTTGCTAAAGGCTATTCACTGAAAATGATTTTCTGGGTGACGGGTTTGATGTCATTCCTGATTTCGCCATTAGCGGATAACCTAACAACGGCGTTGTTGATGGCGGCGGTGGTCATTTCGGTCGCTGGCGGACGTGCTGTAATTCACGAAGACCCTCAAGTGAAACAATTTGTGGTATTAGCTTGTATCAATATTGTGGTGGCAGCCAATGCCGGTGGTGCATTTAGCCCGTTTGGTGATATCACCACATTGATGGTTTGGCAGGCAGGTAAAGTGAGCTTCGGTGGATTCCTTGGCTTGTTACCTTCTGCATTAGTGAACTGGTTGATTCCGGCAGTGATTATGTCGTTCTTCCTGCCGAATGCTCAGCCAGCGCCTAAAGATACGCCGACTCGTTTGAAGTATGGTGCGTTTGTGGTCCTTGGCTTGTTTGTATTCACTATCTTCCTTGCCGTTACTTTCCACAACACATTCCACTTGCCGCCAATGCTGGGCATGATGACGGGTCTGGGTCTGCTACAACTGTATGGACATCACTTGAAGAATACGCACAAATCTACCGTTGAAGATAACCGCATTGGTCGCTTCGATATTTACAACCAACTGCAGCGCTCGGAGTGGGACACATTAATGTTCTTCTATGGCGTTATTTTGTGTGTTGGTGGTCTGGGTGCGCTTGGCTATCTGGCACAGGTATCTGGCCTGCTATACGGTGTTTTAGGTGCTACAACGGCTAATATTCTGGTGGGCGTAATGTCTGCCGTGGTCGATAATATCCCGGTGATGTTTGCGGTACTGAGTATGAACCCTGACCTGAGCACGGGGCAGTGGTTGCTGGTCACGCTAACGGCGGGTGTTGGTGGTTCCTTATTATCAGTTGGATCTGCTGCAGGTGTGGCTTTGATGGGGCAGGCGCGTGGTATTTATACTTTTGTGTCTCACCTAAAATGGGCTTGGGCCATTGCTCTTGGCTATGTTGCCAGTATTGCGGTGCATATGATGATCTATAATCTGAGCTTCTAATTTTAGTTTGTTCATTTATAAGGTAGCACTATGAAGCAGGGGGCGCTAATTCGGGGACTTTCCCATTGGTTTGCTCCCTCTTGTGTACTGTGCGATGCGGTAAGTGATGCGGCTGTTTCTTTATGCACTGCTTGCCAGCAAGATTTACCATGGTTGCTGCACGCGTGTCAGCGTTGCAGCTTACCCTTGGATAATACCGCGTTAGCGGTTTGCTCCAAATGTCAGCGAGGCCCACCAATCAGTGATTCGGTGACATGCGTTTTACACTATGCCACACCGGTTGATTTTCTAATCAAGCGCATGAAATTCGGGCATCAGCTTAGCTATGCCAAAGTGTTGGGTTACCTACTGGCTCAACAATTAAAACAATCTAACGTTCCACTACCCGATGCCATCTTACCCGTGCCTTTGCATAATGCGCGGTTGCGTGAGCGTGGCTTTAATCAAACACTTGAGATTTATCGTGAGCTTCGACGTTCTCTGGATATTCCATTAGTCAAAGCCGTGACACGTGCACGAAGTACGCAAGCGCAAAGCTTGCTGAGTGCTGAGCGGCGTATAGAAAATATTCGGGATGTGTTTGCCGTTAAGGAGGGAGCTTCGCTACCGGCGCACATCGCAATTCTGGATGATGTGGTTACTACGGCCGCAACCACGAATGAGCTGGCGCGAATATTAAAAGCTGCGGGCGTTACACGAGTGAGCGTTTGGGCTATTGCTCGCGCTACACCTCAGGAGTAAGCGCGATTTAAGGCGTGATTTCGAACATCACTAGCAAGGTTTGCTGTAATGGATTTTTGTTGTCATCCGACACCATCAAATAGCGATTGCCGCCTAAATGAGTTAGGCCTTCAAAGTTATCAATATTCCAACCTTCACCACTATTAAACACCGCTAAGTCGCGCGTTTTGCAGTGGGAGAACTTATCGCATTGGTTTAGCATCACCTGCCGCAGGCTAACCACCAGCGGGCTAAAGATGCCGGAGAAGGCGCGCTCCAATACTAATATGTCACCATTGGGTAATACTTCCAGTGCAGTCACTGAGCTCTCTGCAGCCTTATGGCGAGGGAAGTGCCACTCTTGCCCACGTTGCGAATACAGTGTTTGTTGGTTTTCTGGGTTTGCTTTGAGCGGTAACTCAGCTGCGGTAACCAGGCCATATTTGGGATGCGTTGTCAGGCTCTCCAGCATTTTATTGCCGTGGCGGAAGTTACGGTGATTGCTGAGTTTTTTGGGTAAGGGGAGTTCGCCTAAGTAATCACCACGGGTGTTGTAGCGAACTAAGCGGCTATTACCTTCAAACGAAATAATTAACTCGGCATCGCCAGCACGTCCGTTATTGGCATTTTTGATGGTCATGCCTTCGGAGTCTTGATCACGTCCCCGAACGGGTTGCTTGTTCTTACCCTTAAGCGTCGTCGCAGAAATGATATCGGCTTTAGTCAGTTTGTTATTGTTGATGCTCAAGCGTATGGTGTACAGGTATCCACGGTCTGAAATTGCGTATAGGAGCTTCTCATCGGCATCCCAAGCTAAGTCGGATAACTCAGTCACGTCTAAATCATTTACCTTAGCGCCACTAATACCTAAGCTGCCTTCCAGCTTCAGTTGCATATACTGCGAGCTTTTCAGGTCATCCGGCTCCATCGAAACACGATAGGAGGTGGAGTGTGCGACCGTGCCGCAAGCCAGTAAGAATAGGGTGCTAAATAAAATCATGCCTGAGCGCACAGGTCTCAGGCATGTTAAAAAGTAATGACTCATAAAAAGGAATCTGTTATTTATTTTCCGTGACAGTGGTTAGGCTGCCTTTGAGGATCGCAGTGTGCGGGCCATTGGCTTTTACGGTAGACTCAGATGTGATTTCCAGCGAGCCAACCATTTTCAGGTGATCAAACTCTGCTTTATCCATCTTAATCAAGGTGCGAGAGCCTTTTGATAGCTCACCCATAAATACCGGTTTGCCACCTGTTTTAGAGCGGCACCACAGCTTCAGTACATCGCCGTCTTCTAACGGGATATCCTTCATCAGATCAACTGATAACGTCAAGTCGTCCTGTGTGATACGGGTAATCGCCATTGGCGTGTTATCAGCACTTTCCAAAACTGCAGCATAAGCAATCGCGTCTCTGCCCGTTGAAAGTGGGTTGACCACCACCAAAATAGCGACTACGACGGCTAAAGCGGCATAGGCATAGCCTTGCTTTAACCAGCCAAACCAACTGCTACGCTCGGCCTTAGAGGCTTCCTGTGCGGGTAAGCTGCTTAAAATGCTGGCTTCAATTTCTTTCCAAACGCGGTCAGATGGTTTTTCGCTGGGTAATAGCTCGACCAAATTACCAAATTTGCTTTCGTAAGCAGAGACAGTCGCTTGCAAATAAAAATGCTGCTCCATCAACGCTTCGAAGCGTGTTCGCGCCCGTCCATGCAGTGTTCCGGCAGCATAGGACATGGCAAGTTTTTCGAATACATCCGGATTCTGATAACGGTTTAACTCAGACATGGTTTTAGTGTCTCCAGCCCTCTTCGAATCCAGGCTTTAACTGTTCCGAGCGGGGTATTCAGTTTTTCGGATAACTCCTGATGGGTATGGCCATAATAATAAGACAGCAAAATACATTCCCGTTGCGATGGCTGTAACTGCTTCAGGCATTCCCGTAACCGTTGCATCTCTTGGCTTAAGCCTTCCTGATGCTCAGGCTCAAGGTCTTCCGAAGCAAAGTCGAGGCCTTCGTACTGGATTTCTGTTTCAGCCGATTTTAATTTCAGGCTGCGCATTTTATCCAGCGCTTTGTTACGGGTAATGGTTGCCATCCATGTTAGGGCCAAACCTTTTTGGGCATTATAACTATCGGCTTTTTGCCAGATCTTTATAAAGGCTTCCTGTAGCACGTCTTCTGCTAGTTCAGGCTTCTGCATCAAGCGTAGAGCTAGGCTATAAAGCTTAGGCGATGCTTCTTGATACAGCTTTTTAAAAGCAGCTTGGTCTTGTCGTGCACATTGGCTTAGTAATGCCGCAAAGTTATCTTCCATCAGAAGGTCCATGGTTAATCAGTTTCAGAGAGGTTACTATTATTAACCAATCCTTCGCTGAACGTTCTATCTATTAGTATTAACGTAGTTTAATCCGTTATGGATGCAAAAAAAAAGGCCTCCGATTAAAGAGACCTTCTTTCCTGATGCTCAGTGAGAACAGGTGCTAAGTAGTGAAAACTTACTCAGCAGCGGTCTCAGCTGGCGCTGCATCAGCATCTTTTGCTTCTTTCATGCTCAAGCGCATACGACCTTGACGATCGATCTCTAGCAGCTTAACACGTACTTTTTGACCTTCCTTCAGGTGTGCGTTTACATCTTCAACACGCTCATCGCTGATCTGTGAGATGTGAACCAAGCCATCTTTGCCCGGCAGAATTGTTACGAATGCACCGAAGTCCATGATCTTAGCAACCGTACCTTCGTAAATCTTGCCAACTTCTGCTTCAGCAGTGATCGCTTCGATCATCGCCTTCGCTTTGTTAGCTGCAACGCCATCTACTGCTGCAATCTTGATGGTGCCGTCGTCAGAGATATCAATCTGAGTGCCAGTCTGCTCAGTAATGCTGCGAATAGTCTCGCCGCCTTTACCGATAACTTCACGGATTTTGTCAGAGTTGATTTTCATCGTGACATAACGTGGTGCGTATTCAGACAACTCTTCGCGAGGTCTGGAGATTGCTTTCTCCATCTCATCCAGAATGTGCAGACGTGCACCGTGCGCTTGATCCAATGCCTTCTGCATGATTTCACGAGTGATACCGTCAATCTTGATATCCATCTGTAGTGCGTTGATACCAGAACGAGTACCAGCCACTTTAAAGTCCATGTCGCCCAAGTGATCTTCATCACCTAAGATATCAGTCAGAACTGCGTAGTCGTCGCCTTCTTTAACCAAGCCCATTGCGATACCAGCAACCGGTGACTTGATTGGAACACCAGCGTCCATCAGTGCCAGAGAAGAACCACAAACAGAAGCCATTGAGCTTGAACCATTAGATTCTGTGATCTCAGATACAACACGAATCGTGTATGGGAATTCTTCCTGATCTGGCATAACCGCTAACACACCGCGCTTCGCCAAGCGACCGTGGCCGATTTCGCGACGCTTTGGAGAGCCAACAAAACCAGTTTCACCGACGCAGTACGGAGGAAAGTTGTAGTGGAACAAGAAGTGATCTTTGTACTCGCCGCTCAGTGCATCAATGATCTGAGCGTCACGTGCAGTACCCAGAGTCGTTACCACTAGCGCCTGAGTCTCTCCACGGGTGAACAGTGCAGAACCATGAGTCCTTGGCAGTACACCAACGCGAACGTCGATATCACGAACAGTTGTTGTGTCACGACCATCAATACGAGGCTCGCCTGCGATTACGCGGCCACGAACAACTTTCTTCTCAAGACCTTTGAAAGCACCTTTGATTGCATCTAAAGAGGGTGCATCTTCGCCCGCATTTTCAGGAATCAGTTGAGCAATAATTTTGTCCAGAGCAGCAGAAACTAAGTTCTGACGCTCCATCTTGTCAGCAGTTTGGAAAGCGGCTAATAAATCAGCTTCACCGATTTCAGCAACTTTAGCTTCAAGTGCAGTATCTTTTTCAGGTGCTGTCCAATCCCAAGCTGGGGTGCCAACTTCTGAAGCGAATTCTTTGATTGCAGCAATCGCGCTTTGCATTTGGTCATGACCAAATACCACTGCGCCAAGCATAACTTCTTCAGACAATTCTTTTGCTTCTGACTCAACCATCAGAACCGCACCAGCAGTACCAGCTACCATCAAATCCAATGAAGATTCTGTCAGTTGAGTTTTGCTAGGGTTTAATACGTATGCGCCATCGATGAAACCGATTTGAGCCGCACCAATTGGGCCAGCAAACGGAATACCAGACGCGGCAAGTGCTGCTGAAGTACCCAGCATTGCGGCGATAGCAGGATCAACTTCAGGGTTGATCGAAACGATTGTCACGATTACCTGAACTTCATTCATGAAGCCAGCAGGGAATAACGGACGAATAGGGCGGTCAATCAAACGTGCAGTCAGAGTCTCTGCTTCGCTTGGACGACCTTCGCGCTTGAAGAATCCACCAGGGATCTTACCAGCGGCGTATACTTTTTCCTGATAGTTAACCGTCAGAGGGAAGAAGTCACGACCAGAGTCAGCGTTCTTTTTTCCTACAACGCTAACCAGAGCAACGGTGCCGCCCATATCAACTTTAACTGCAGCACTTGCCTGACGAGCGATCTCGCCCATTTCTAACTCAACAGTATGCTCACCATACTGGAATGTTGTCGTTACAACAGAAAACATATTTTTTCCTTTATCATTTTGAGTCACCGGCAGGCTGTTCAAAAACACTCGTGGATAGTATTCGCAAGTACTTTTGAACAACCTTCCTGCGTGACGACTTATATAAAACGGTGGTGCAATGAAAAACACCGCCTGAGAGCGGTGTTTTTCAGACTTGACTTAGCGACGCAGACCTAGACGCTTGATCAGTTCTTGGTAACGGCCAGAGTCTTTACCGTTCAGGTAGTCCAGCAGCTTACGACGCTGGTTAACCATTCTCAGCAAACCACGACGTGAGTGGTGGTCATGCTTGTGCTCTTTGAAGTGTTCAGTCAGGTGCTTGATGTTAGCGGTTAGCAATGCAACCTGTACTTCACAAGAACCAGTATCACCTTCTTTTACCGCGTATTCAGCAACGATTGCTGCTTTAATTTCTGCACTTAAAGACATAGTCTTTTATTCCATACATATGATTCACCAATCAGTGAATCGGTTTTAAAATCCCGAAGCCTAGAGGTAATTGACTAGAATTAATACCAAGCAGCGGGGTCAGCGGCGCATCATACCATGCTTTGTGAGCATGATTAAATACATGACGCGCGTTTTTAATCGGTTCTGAGTAGCCGTTTTGCCGCTAGCATGCCGCTTTCGTGGCGTTGTCCGGTACCAATAAAGCGGTTCTCAGGATCATACAAACGAATCCCTTCTGCTTCTGGTACATCATCGCGCTCAACCCGTAAGCCATTGCATAGGCGTTGGGTTTCTTCGGCATTTAGATTTAGGCTTGGCCAGTGCGCAATAGCGGTATCAACCGGCAGTAGAATATCCATCAAACCACCCGTTTCAGCTAAAGCCGTTAGCTGTTCTAAGGTGTAGATTGGATATTCTCCAAAAGGAGAGACTTCAGTACGACGAAGTTCAGCGACAAACGCGCCACAACCGAGTGCATTACCGATATCTTCAACTAAGGTACGAATATAAGTCCCTTTGCTGCACAGTACATCTAATGTCAGTGTCGTATCACTAGACTCAATAACGGTGAGTTCGTAGATAGTGACATGACGTACTTTGCGCTCAATGCTAATACCCTGACGGGCTAGCTTATATAAAGGCGTGCCCTCATGTTTGAGTGCAGAGTGCATTGGAGGAATTTGTTCGATGGGTCCGCGAAATTGCGCCAATACCGCTTCAATCGCAGCACTATCCAGTGCCGGAACGGGGTTGGTTTCGAGGATTTCGCCTTCCATATCACCGGTGCTGCTGATTTGACCCAGCTGAGCAACAGTGCGGTAGCGCTTATCGGAACTTAGTAGAAAGGCGGAGACTTTAGTGGCCTCGCCAAAGCAGATCGGAAGTACACCAGAAGCGAGGGGGTCCAAGCTTCCGGTATGTCCGGCTTTACGGGCCTTATACAGGCCTTTAGCCCGCTGTAGGGCTGCGTTAGAGCTCATGCCTAATGGCTTGTCTAACAGCAGTATCCCATCAAGCGGGTTTCCTTTTTTTGGTCTAGGCATTCAGCAATTTAGTCTTGGTCGCCATCTTCTTTACGATCGGAGGCAACAGCCTGATCGATAAGGTGTGATAACTGGTTTGCCTTAAGCTCGGTATCATCATAAATGAATTTCAGAGCAGGGGTAGCGCGTAGCTGTATGGTGCGACCTAACTCACGGCGTAAAAAACCTGCCGCATTATTTAGGCCTTTCTCACAATCACTGTGAGAATCGGCATCCAGCATATCGAAGAACACTTTTGCTTGAGAAAGGTCTTTAGTGACCTTTACATCAAGGATCGCAACCATGCCAACCCGAGGGTCTTTGACATGAGTGCGAATCAACTGTGCTAATTCGCGCTTAATCTGCTCGGCAATCCGGTCAGTACGTGAATAATCGTGTGGCATTTACTTGTCCAGAGTACGTTGAATAACGGTACGTGTGTAGATTTCGATCTGGTCGCCAGCGCGAACATCATCGTAGTTCTTCACACCGATACCACACTCAGTACCCATACGTACTTCAGATACGTCATCCTGATGGCGGCGTAGAGATTCCAGCTCACCCTCATAAATAACGACGTTATCACGGAGTACACGAATCGGATTGCCGCGCTTAACAACACCTTCTGTAACCAAGCAACCAGCGATATTACCAAAGCCAGAGCCTTTAAATACGCCACGTACTTCAGCAAGGCCGGTCATCTCTTCGCGTAGCTCAGGTTTCAACAAGCCACTCAGCGCATCACGAACGTCATCGATTAGCTCATAGATGATGCTGTAGTAGCGAATCTCAATACCTGCTTCAGACGCTAAACGACGCGCACTTGCATCAGCACGAACGTTAAAGCCGATCATAATCGCTTCAGAGGCTTGAGCCAGTGCAACATCCGTTTCACTGATACCACCAACGCCAGAGCCGATCATTTTCACAGCAACTTCATCAGTTGAAATGCCCGCCAGAGACTGCTTAATCGCTTCCAGACTTCCGTGAACGTCTGCTTTCAACAGTACATTCAGAGTGGATTTCTCACCATCGCGCATCTTAGAGAACATCTCATCCAATTTCGCAGCTTGTTGAGCAGCAAAACGGGTTTCACGTTCTTTGTTATGACGCATGGTAGAAATCTCTTTCGCCTTGCGCTCATTTTCCATCACCATTACTGGCTCACCGGAAGATGCGGTACCAGACAAACCAAGAATCTCAACTGGGATCGATGGACCCGCTTCGTTGATGCTCTTTCCGTCTTCATCCAGCATTGCACGGATACGACCGTACTCAGAACCTGCCAGCACAATGTCGCCGCGCTTCAAAGTACCTTGCTGAACAAGAACCGTTGATACTGCACCACGACCTTTCTCAAGGCGTGACTCAATAACCAAACCTTGTGCAGGGCCTTCAGTACGAGCCTTAAGCTCAAGTACTTCAGAAACCAGTAGAATGGAGTCTAAAAGCTCGGTGATACCTTGACCAGTTTTGGCAGAAACACTCACGAAGATATCTTCGCCGCCCCACTCTTCAGCGATAACGCCAAAGTTGGAGAGTTCTGTTTTAACGCGCTCAGCATCAGCGTCTGGCTTATCAATTTTGTTGATCGCAACGATCATTGGAACACCCGCTGAACGAGTGTGCTCAATGGCTTCACGAGTCTGAGGCATTACACCATCATCAGCTGCAACAACTAGGATAACAACGTCAGTTGCTTTGGCACCACGTGCACGCATTGAGGTAAAGGCGGCGTGGCCTGGTGTATCCAGGAACGACACGATACCGTTAGGCGTCTCAACGTGATATGCACCAATGTGCTGCGTAATACCACCCGCTTCGCCAGAGGCAACGCGAGTTGTACGAATGTAATCCAGCAACGATGTTTTACCGTGGTCAACGTGACCCATGATGGTAACGACTGGTGGACGTGAGTGAAGCTCATAGTCACCAATATTCTCAATCAGGTCAGCAACTTGGCTTTCCTCATCGACAGCCTTACCAGGAACACCTTTATGGCCCATTTCCTCAACGATAAGAATCGCTGTGTCCTGATCCAGTGCCTGATTGATGGTAGCCATTACGCCCATGCCCATCATGGTACGAATAATGTCGCCGCCTTTTACAGCCATTTTCTGCGCTAATTCAGAAACGATAATAGTCTCTGGAATTTCTACTTCGCGCACAACGGGTGCAGTTGGCATTTCAAAACCATGCTCATTCGACTGGTCAACGGTTGCAGTGCGACGCTGATTGCCTCGCTTACCTTTGCCACCTTTACGACGATCATCACCACGACGTCCGTTGTTCTGGCCGCCATTGTTTTTGATATGCAAAGGAGTCGATGGTCCACCGCGTCCCTGGAATGGCTTTTTCTTGCCCTTGTCTGCTGCTGGAGCTGCCTTTGCTGCTTCAGCTGGCTTTGCTGCCGGAGCTGCTTTAGCCGCTGGCTCTGCCGCCTTCGCAGGTGCTGCCGGGGCTGGAGGTGGAACAACTTTAGCGCGGGAAGGGCGCTTCTTAAAGATTGCTGCCGCTTCTGCTCGGGCTTTTGCCGCAACGGCTGCACGACGAGCTTTTGGCTCAATCGGTAAACCGGCTGCGTCTACTTTGTCTTCTGGTTTTGTCTTATTAACCATCAATGTTGGTTTTGGTGCCTCTTCTGATTTCTTTTCTTCTTTCTGTGCTGGTTCAGCAGGCTTAGTCGCTACCGGTTCAGGCTTTTTAGCTTCCTGAGCTGGCGCTTTTGGTGCTGTGGCTTCTGCTGGCTTAGCTGCAGGTGCTTGTTTAGGAGCCTCTGGCGCCTTAGCTGCCGGAGCGCTTTGCTCTACTGGTGCAGGGGTAGCTGGAGCTTCAACCGCTGGGGCTGCTTTGGCTTCGGCTGCATCAGCGGCTTTCTGTACTTTTCTAGCTTGCTTGTCTGCTTGCTGGCGGCGTTGCTCAAGAATCGCGCTTTCACGAGCCTGACGCTCCGCTTCCAGTTGCTTGCCTAGCTCTTCTGTACGGCTAGAGCCTGAAGGGGCTTCAGCTACCGGAGGAGTCGGCGCTACTGGAGGAGGTGTTGGTGCAACAGGTGCTGCTTCTACTACTTCTGGAGTCGGAGCTTCCGGAGCAGGTGCTGGCTTATTCAGATCATTGCGGACAATAGTCTTCTTACGACGCACTTCCACATTCACAGTGCGACCGCTTTTACCGGCAGAGCCACCAAGCTTTAGCTCATTGTTTGAGCGCTTCTTTAAAGTGATCTTGCCATCAGAGGATGAACCTGTTGCTTGGCGAATGTGCTCAAGCAAATCAAGTTTTTGACGATCAGTGATGCTGTCATCAGCACCCTTGACGTTTATCCCTGCTTCTTTCATCTGCCGCAACAAGGTCTCGACCGGAGCACCGATTGTTTCGGCTAATTTTTGTACTGATATTTCTGACATAATGTATTTCTCCTGTCGCCTTAAACATTGGACTCAGTCTTGGCGGCTGTGTCTTCTGTTATCGCGTTATCGTCCGAGGGGGTCTCATCGGCGAACCACGGTGCGCGTGCTGTCATAATTAATTCACCTGCCAATGTCTCATCAATGCCATCAATGACAGTGAGTTCATCGATAGATTGCTCGGCAAGATCTTCCATGGTGCATATTCCGGCTTTAGCCAGTTTATGAGCCATTTCATCATTCATGCCATCCATTTCAAGCAGGTCTTTTGCAGGTTTGCCATTACCACCAGAAATTGCCAGTGCCAATAATGCATTACGTGCACGAGACCTTAGCTCTTCGACAATTTCTTCGTCGAACTCAGCAATTTCAATCATTTCTTCTTTCGGTACGTAAGCAACTTCGTCTAGAGTGGTGAACCCTTCTTCGTGAAGAATGGTAGCAACTTCCTCATCGACATCCAATTGCTCAGCAAACATTTCGATAATTGCAATCGTTTCCTGCTGGACTTTTTTCTCTGCGTCATCTTCACTCATTACATTGAGTGTCCAACCTGTCAGCTCGCTAGCTAAGCGAACATTCTGTCCACCTTTACCAATGGCTTGCGATAGTTTGTCAGGCTCAACACCAATATCCATGCTGCGAGCATCTTCATCAACGACAATTGAGGTGACGGTAGCAGGTTGCATGGCATTAATAGTGAAGCGAGCAACGTCATCATCCCAAGGGATAATATCAACGCGCTCATTACTTAATTCATTGGTGACTGTCTGGATACGTGAACCACGCATACCAACACACGCACCGATAGGGTCTAGGTTCGGCACATTGGCGCGAACGGCAATTTTAGCGCGTGAACCAGGATCGCGGGCAGCGCCCATAATATCAATCAGCTCCTGACCAATTTCCGGAACTTCAAGCTTCAATAGCTCAATCAGGAAATTGTTGTCAGTACGGCTAACAATCATCTGAGGGCCGCGGACATCTTCGCGAATCTCTTTCAATAGACCACGCATACGGTCACCAACACGAGCATTCTCGCGTGGAATCATTTCTTCACGAGGAATAATTGCTTCAGCGTTATCGCCCATATCCAGAACAATGCCGCGACGATCGGTACGCTTCACAGTACCGAGTACTAATTGGCCTACACGATCAAGGAATGCTTCAACGATGCGCTCACGCTCTGCCTGACGAACGCGCTGTACAATCACTTGCTTAGCGGTTTGTGCTGCAATGCGTCCAAACTCAACAGAATCAATCTGCTCTTCTATGTAGTCGCCGATTTCAGCATCAAGACCTTTGTCTTTTGCATAGCTTAGAAGAATTTGGCTTTCTGGAGATTCAAATTCAGGATCTTCATCGTCAACCACCTGCCAGCGTCGGAAGGTGTCGTAGTCACCGGTAATCCGGTTGATACTGACACGCACGTCCATTCCCATGCCAAAACGCTTACGCGTGGCTGTTGCTAGCGCAGTTTCTACCGCATCGAAAATAATGTCAGGGTCAACATTTTTCTCGTTCGAGACAGCGTCAACAACATATAGTATTTCTTTGCTCATGAGTCCTTCCTTAAAAATACGGCGGGCATTTTATTGATTTGTTATGCCATTACCAGGCGGGCCCGGTCTACAACGTCAAATGGTATTTCAAACTGTTCATTGTCGACACTGATGGTTACATGGGTGTCGCTTACACTTTCTAGTGTGCCGCGAAAGTTGCGGCGGCTTTCTACCGGTGTACGGGTGCGAATCTTGACCGTCTCACCGATATACGCATTATATTGTTCCGGGCTAAAAAGTACCCGATCAATGCCGGGTGAAGATACTTCTAATATGTAGGCAACTGGAATCAGATCATCTACATCTAAAGCGGCACCAATTTGGCGGCTTACTTGAGTGCAGTTGTCGATGGATACGCCACCTTCATTTTCAATAAAGATACGTAGCAGGGCGCTTTCAGACTGTGGACGGTATTCGTAGCCCCAAACTTGGAAGCCTAAGCCGGTGACAACGGACCTGATCAGCTGATCTAATTGCTCTTGCATGCTTGTTTTCTATCCCGTAGTGCAGATAATAAAAAAGCCCCGATTATCGGGGCCTTTTTATTGTGATACAGACCTGTGAAGGTATCAAGATCTGTAACAAAAGTTCTTAAAATATTCATTCGTAAAATTGGTAGCGGGGGTAGGATTCGAACCTACGACCTTCGGGTTATGAGCCCGACGAGCTGCCTGGCTGCTCCACCCCGCACCAGAATGAGGGACGGATTATAGGGGGTGCCTATAGTATATGCAAGATGTATCGCAGTTATTTTTGCTAATCAAACCTTACAGTGTGGTTAGGAACTGTTTTACATGCGACTGGAAGGTTTCAAGGTCCATTTCTCCAACAACGCGATAGGGTTTGTTTTCCTTGCCATTGCGATCGTAGAACAGAATTTGTGGTGGACCAATCACACCCATGGCTTTCATGAGCTCGGTATCTTCATCGTCTACCGCAGTGACATCGGCTTGGATCACAATCGTATCGCCCAGTAACTTAGCGGTTCCTGCATTGTTAAATACCTCTTCTTCCATTGCGCGACAGGGTAGGCACCAGTAGGCGTAGAAATCAAACATCACTGGTTTCTGAGATGCGGCAGCTTGATCTAAGGTCGTCTGAAGATCAGAGAGGTTTTTAATGCGCTTAAACTGTACGCCACTGGTGTGGGCTGTTTGGTTTGGTGTTGGCTGTGTGTTGTTGGTGGCATTGGCTGCCGTCAATCCAGCTAATGGTGAGAAGTAGCTTTTGCTGCCAGAAGCCGCGCCAATAATCAGGATTGCGCCTAATAATAGAGATACCAGTCCGCAACTCTTCCATAAGCGCTTCATATTGCCCGAAGATTCTGTCAGCGTATCAGTTGCTCCCAAGTAGATTGCACTGCCTATTAGCAAAATACCGGTTAGTAGTAATGTAATCTGAGGGGCAACAATACGGTCAAGCATCCAGATGGCTAAGCCCAGCATCAATACACCGAAGATGTGCTTAACGGTATCCATCCATGCGCCAGCTCTGGGTAGAACGCTACCTGCCGTGATACCTATTAATAAGAGTGGGACGCCCATTCCCATGCCCAGCATAAACAATGAGACTCCGCCTAAAACGAGATCTTTAGTATTGGCGATGTAAGTCAGCGCTGCAATTAATGGGGCAGTGACGCAAGGGCCAACGATTAGCGCAGATAGCACGCCCATAATGCCCGCGCCAACTAGGCTGCCACCACGTTGGCCGTTGCTGATTGAATTTAGTCGGTTTTGAATGGCGCTTGGCATTTGCAATTCGTAGAAGCCAAACATGGAGAATGACAACGCGACAAACAGCAGGGCAAAAATGCTAATAACCCAAGGGTTTTGCAAGGCAATTTGTAGATTAGCACCTGTGTATCCGGCAATAACGCCAGCCAGGGCATAGGTTAATGCCATCGGTACTACATAGGCTAATGACAGTAAGAAAGATTTGCCGCGTGATGGCGTTCCGCTTTGGCCGGTGATAATACCAGACAAGATTGGAATCATTGGGAACACACAGGGAGTGAATGTTAAAAGCAGTCCTGCAACGAAGAAAGCGCCGATGATGGTAAATATACCTTTATTCTTTAATATATCATTTAGCGTGCTTTGCTCTGACTCAGGTGGTGTCGAAACTGCAGTAGTTGCAGTAGTTGCAGTAGTTGCAGTAGTTGCAGTAGTTGCAGTAGTTGCAGTAGTTGCAGTAGTTGCAGTAGTTGCAGTAGTTGCAGTAGTTAATGAAGTGCTTTCGCTTTGAGGTGCTTCTTTTGTTATCTCTGCATCAGGAGCTGAATCTGCAACTGGATTAAATGATGATAAATCGACAATCTCAGTTTTGAATTGAGGTGGATAACAGATGCCTGCGACTTTAGAGCAGCCTTGGTATTCCGTTTTAATGGTTAGTTTATTGCTAATGCCGTTTACAGGGACTTTTATTTCAACATCTTCTTCGTATGTAACAACATAGCCAAAGTAGGGGTCGTCATAGCCATGACCTTCAGGTAAGTCTGGTTCGCTGAGAGTGACGCCACTTGGTGCATCGACGATCGAAAACTTCATTTTATTTTGATATAGGTAATGACCCGGAGTTACATTCCAGCGTGCGGTCAGCGTTTGGCCATCCAGGGCTGCAATATCAAATCGAAAAGCTTCGTCGGGAGGTAATAATTCGTCAGCGGTATTGGCACTGCCTCCGGTAATATCAGCAATACCTGTTATGCCACTAATTGAGCTAATGCCGGTTGGCTCAGCTTGATCTGCTAAAAAGAATGGCTTATCCGGAGTGTTGGTTATTCCTGAGATAGAAGCAATCGCATCGACCGTAACTTCTTTTTCCGGAAGTTTAATTTCTATGGTTTGTTTTTGAGGTGGGTAACAAATACCAAGGTCAGCGCAACCTTGTGATTTATTAAGTAACTTTAATATTTGTGCGTCAGGATTTTGGCGGTCCAGCAGAAGATTAAAGCTTACTTGTCCACGATAAATTTCAACATCGCCGAAAGTTGGATCTTTTTTTTGCTTGCCGGCAGGTTTGTTGTAGTCGTTAACGGTTACCGATTCGGTCTCGCTAACGAAGTCGACCTTGTCTCGATAAAGATAGTAACCTTCAGTGATATCCCAAGTCGCGCGAATGGTGTTTTCGTCTATAACTTCGGTAGAGAGCTTGAAGGCTTCACTAGGGCGTAACGGTTCGACTGTGGCAGCCGCCGCAAAGCTGGGAGACATAAGTACGAAGAGTACCGCGAGTATTGCTTTTATCATGTCTTACAAATCCTGTAGGGATACAGTCCATTGTTTTCGATTATTGGTGGATGAGTCAGTTATTTATCCGCGTTGCTATCCTTTACGATAAGCGCTACGGCTTGGATGCCTGACGTGTTAAAAATCCACACTTTGTTATATTTTAGACAGTGATTATAGTGAAACCCCGTCGCGCTGGCTACAGCGGTTTGTAGTCAGCGCCGCATTTGCTGGCAACGTGTTCATTGCCAGCAAGTCTTTGCTTGAAGCTATTTTGAGCGGTGTTGTCTTGCTGGTAGATTACTTAGATAGCAAGATCTTCCAGTGTTTTACCTGTTTCTAACGCATCGAGAACCCAGTGTGGCTTTCTTCCGCGGCCAGTCCATGTTTGCTCTGCATTTTCTGGGTTAGCATATTTAGGCGCCGCTTTTTTAGTGCTTGGCTTGCTAGTAGTCGCCATTACTTCATCAAGGCTAAAGCCGGACTCTTCTGCTAATTGCTCGATCTTGCGAATTAAATCACGCTTTGCAACTTTCTCACGCTTTTTAATTTCAACTGGGATCTCTTTCAGCATTTGAACGAGTTGTGAGTGACTTAATGTAGAGTAATCAATAGTGCTCATATTTAATTTAATACTTGAATGGTTGGTAAATAGAGTCTTAATTTATAAATACATGCTAATTAAAGTCAAGTGACTTATTTGAAATGGGTCTATTATTATTGTTTTGGCTAAATAGCCCTGTCAGTTTGTACTGTTCTTATTATTTGCTATAGTAATTGAATTAATTCTGTCTAATCACCTTGAGGATAAGTTTGATATTGAAGTTTGTTTGCAGAAGAGGGTTGTCGCTGGCAGCTCGTCGGAATCCTTGAGAAAAACGTAGTAAAATTCCACTTAAATCGGTAGGGTTGGAGTAACTAAAAAAATAAGAAAAACATAGTTATGAAACTCCGAAATGTCCAATCTGAGCAAAATAATGTCATGCCTGTTATGACGCTGGTTCTTCTAGTAGTACTTAGTGTGCTGCTTTCAGGCTGGCAATTGTTAGATATAAATAGGATATCCGGAGTTCAGGTTTACTTACCCATGGTGCAATCAGCGCTATTGTTGATCGCAGTCACTCTCGGCATTGCATTTTACAAAATCAAATCTGACTCCATGCGCAGTCAGGATATTATGGGGCTCACCCATGAGGCCTCCCGATTATCCTTTAAGAATACCGAAGCCGTTTTAGGCGCTGCTGTCGGTGGCGTTATTCGTATTAATAAACAGCTTGAAGTCGAATATCTGAATGAAATGGCGATGTCGCTGACCGGTTGGCAGCTTGCCGATGCGCAAGGTTGCTCTATCGAAGACGTTGTTAATGTGCAAGGAGGGAAGGGTGCTGCAACCTTAAAACAAATTGTTATGGAGCAGTTCTCGAAGCGCGATAGCGTATTTGACCTTCATGACATCAAGCTGATGAGTAAGCGCTCAGAGGTCAAGTACGTAAAGATTAAAACGGCTCCCATCCAAAATGAAGAAGGCGATATCGATTATGTGGCACTGATTATTCAAGATGTGACTGATGATCGTGCCGCGATGGAAGAGCTTTATAATCAGGCATCTCGTGATTCAATGACTGGGCTATATAACCGAAAGAGTTTTCAGGAGTTTCTAGAGAAGGCGCTGGTTGATGGTGAAGAGAATAAAAACGTCAATGTGCTTTGTTATATGGACCTAGATCACTTCAAAACAGTGAATGATGTTTGCGGTCATGCTGCGGGTGATGAATTATTGAAACAGGTCGCGGATCTGTTTGCTAAGCGCGTACGAAGTACTGACCGCCTGGCAAGAACCGGTGGTGATGAGTTTGCAATACTGCTGACAAATTGTGGAATTAATCGGGCCAAAATAATTTTGGGTCGAATTTTGCAGGATATTCAAAACTATCGATTCACTTGGCACCAGAATACCTTTCAAGTGGGCGTGAGTTTGGGTGCTGTGGAATTTGATTTTGGTTCCCGTATTACTGATATGGGTAGTTTAATGCTAAGCGCTGATGAAGCTTGTTACATGGCTAAGAAAAGCGGCCGTAATCAACTTTACGTAAAAGATCCTGAAGATGAGTCATCTAAAAATGATAAGCAGGATAGTGGGGAGAATTGGGAGGCCGTGCTTAAAGGTGCGCTCAATCACGATAACTTCCTGTTATACGTCCAGCCAATTGTGCCACTACAAATAGAATCGGATGCTGAGAGTCTAGAGTGTCAGTATGAAGTATTAATTAGGCTATCCCATCAGGGCGAAATATTGGCGCCTGGTAGCTTTATGCCTGCAGCACAGCGCCTGAGTTTAATGGCAAGCTTAGATCGCTGGGTAGTCAATAAGACAATTAATAGCATTGCCGCAGGTAAGTTCGTACAAAACAGTGCATTTAAGCAGGTGTTTACCATTAACCTATCGGCCGAGAGTGTTAACGACGATAGCTTTGTAGGATTTGTTTCTGCGGTACTGGAAGATCGAGGCGTTCCAGCATCGATGTTGTGTTTTGAGATTTCAGAATCAATCGTACTGGCTAACTTTATGCGTGCTCAAGCCTTGTTAAGTGAACTGGCGGCTATTGGTGCTTCTGGCTCGCTAGATGATTTTGGTAGTGGGATCTCATCATTAAGTTACTTGCGTGATTTGCCAGTTAGTTACCTTAAAATAGACGGCAGCTTTATTCGCAGCATGAGTAAAAATCGTGTGGATGCTGCCATGGTCGATGCAATCAACAAAGTAGGGCAGGTAATGGAGTTAAGCATTATTGCCGAGTCTGTTGAAAATGATATTACCCGCCAATTATTGAAGCGAATGGGCGTAGATTATGCTCAAGGGTATCACTGTGGCAAGCCAATTGCTTTTGAAGAAGTTTATCTTGCTGAAGCCAGTTGAGCGCTCAGTTCTGCAATAGAATTTACCCATGAGCCTTGAAATCAGTAACTATGGAATCATTATAAAGATTCATAATTACTGATTTTAGGGCACTGCCGTGCGCACATTTCCGATATTTGCTTTTTTCTTTCTGGTTGTTCCGATCATTGAAATCTACCTGTTAATACAGGTTGGCTCGCTGATTGGTGCCATACCGACCATTCTTCTAGTCATTGCGACTGCAGTGATTGGTGCCTACTTGCTACGTCAGCAGGGGCTTTCAACTCTTTCCCGATTTCAATCTAATCTAGCCGCGGGTGTTATGCCTGCAAAAGAAATGCTGGAAGGCATTATCTTGTTGGTTGGTGGAGTGATGTTGATGACGCCTGGTTTTGTTACCGACACCATGGGCTTTCTGTGCCTGCTTCCGTTCTCTCGTCGCTTCCTTGTTGAGCAAATGATAAAGCGCTCCGTGATCAGTGGGGCTGCAGTAATGGGTGGAAGTTTTAATGCTTCTGGCCAGCAAACAGGTCCGACGGATGGTGATGTGTATGAAGGTGAATACAGTCGTAAATCTGATGCACGCATCGATCGAGATTAAATTTTAATTTTTTTTAGTTGGGTTCTCTTGAAGAAGCTCAAGTGCGTCCCTATTATTAGCAGTCACAAGCATGGAGTGCTAAAAGCATTTCGTTTGTCTTAAATCTATAACCCTAATTGATGGAGTGAAAACATGAATATTCGTCCTTTGCATGATCGCGTTGTGATACGTCGCATGGAAGAAGAACGTACTAGTGCCGGCGGTATCATCATCCCTGATAGTGCAACAGAGAAGCCAAACCGTGGCGAAGTTATTGCAGCGGGTAACGGCAAAATCACTGATTCTGGCGACGTGCGCGCTATGGATGTAAAAGTGGGCGATAAGGTGTTATTCGGTCAGTATGCTGGCACAACTATCAAAGTTGACGGCGAAGAGTTACTGATGATGAAAGAAGATGACATCCTGGCTGTAATCGAAGCATAAATAAATTTATTGGACCGTTGCTCGTTGAGCCTGCTCAGTTAGCGACGATTTAGCATTAAAGTTTTTTAGAGGTAAGCAAGAATGAGTGCAAAAGAAGTCTGTTTTGGTGATGACGCACGTTCACGTATGGTGAATGGTGTCAATATTTTGGCAAACGCGGTAAAAGTTACACTGGGTCCTAAAGGCCGTAACGTTGTTTTGGATAAAGCTTTCGGCGCGCCGACTGTGACTAAAGACGGTGTTTCTGTTGCTAAAGAAATCGAGCTGGAAGATAAGTTCGAGAACATGGGCGCACAGATGGTGAAGGAAGTTTCTTCACAAACCTCTGATATCGCTGGTGACGGTACTACTACTGCGACTGTATTGGCTCAAGCTATCGTTCGCGAAGGCATGAAGGCTGTTGCAGCTGGCATGAACCCAATGGATCTGAAGCGCGGTATCGACAAAGCGGTTACTGTTGCGGTTGAGTCTCTGAAGTCACAGTCAAAGCCTTGTACAGATTCTGCTTCAATCGCACAGGTTGGTACAATCTCTGCGAACTCCGATGAAACTATCGGTGGCATCATTGCAGAAGCAATGGACAAAGTAGGTAAAGAAGGCGTCATCACTGTTGAAGAAGGTACTTCTTTACAGGATGAGCTGGGTGTCGTTGAAGGTATGCAGTTTGACCGTGGTTACCTGTCTCCTTACTTCATCAACAATCAGCAAAGCATGTCTTGCGAGCAAGAAGCGCCTTACATCCTGCTGCACGATAAGAAGATCTCTAACATCCGTGATTTGCTGCCAACACTGGAAGCGGTTGCTAAAGCAAGCCGTCCTTTGTTGATCATTGCTGAAGATATCGAAGGCGAAGCGTTGGCAACTCTGGTTGTTAACAACATGCGCGGTATCGTTAAAGTCACTGCAGTTAAAGCACCTGGCTTCGGCGATCGTCGTAAGGCAATGCTGGAAGATATCGCAGTACTGACTGGCGGTAAGGTTATCTCTGAAGAAGTTGGTCTGAGCCTTGACGCAGTAACACTGGAAGATCTTGGTCAAGCTAAGCGTATTGCTGTGACTAAAGATGACACAACCATCATTGATGGTGCTGGCGATGCTGACAGCATCAAAGCGCGTGTTGACCAGATTCGTGCACAAGCTGAAGTATCTACTTCTGACTACGATACTGAAAAGCTGCAAGAGCGTGTTGCTAAGCTGGCCGGAGGTGTTGCGGTAATCAAAGTTGGCGCAGCAACTGAAGTTGAGATGAAAGAGAAGAAAGCACGCGTTGAAGATGCATTGCATGCAACTCGCGCTGCAGTAGAAGAAGGCGTGGTACCTGGTGGTGGAGTTGCGTTGGTTCGTGCAATTCTTGCTTTGGAAGCACTGACTGGCGAAAATCACGATCAAGACATGGGTATCAGCATCCTACGTCGTTCAATGGAAGAGCCACTACGTCAAATCTGCACCAATGCAGGTGACGAAGCTTCTGTTGTGTTGAATGCTGTTAAAGCAGGTGACACTAGCTTCGGTTACAACGCACGTACTTCTGAGTACGGCGATATGATCGAAATGGGAATCCTTGACCCTACTAAAGTTACGCGTGCAGCACTTCAAAATGCAGCATCGGTTGCTGGTCTGATCATCACGACTGAAGCGATGATTGCTGACCTGCCTGCTCCAGCATCTGCTGGCGGCGGAATGCCAGATATGGGTGGCATGGGCGGAATGGGTGGCATGGGCGGCATGATGTAATCATGTAGCTTGTCATTCTGACAGCTAAGGAGGTTATTCTCGGTTGGGAATAGCCTCCAAAGATTCAAAAACACCGGCAATATTTAATATTGTCGGTGTTTTTATTTAGATTCGTAAAAAAGATGAAATTTCATCTTGCCGTTGCTCAATAGAAGCGGCATACTACGCGTCTTATTTTAGGAGCCCGGGTGGGAGAATAGTTTTGCCTAATATCAAATCTGCAAAAAAACGCGTACGCCTTTCAGAAGAGCGTCGTGTACACAAGAAACACTACACAACTACAATGCGTACTCAGATCAAACGAGTTATTGTAGCCATTGAATCTGGTGATAAAGAAGCCGCTACTGCAGCATACACAGCAGCAGTACCAGCTATCGACTCAGGCGTTACCAAAGGCCTGCTTCACAAGAATAAAGCTGCTCGTCATAAGAGTCGTTTGAATTCTCGCATTCGCGCACTATAATTATTTAGTGTGTTGAATTGAAAAAGCCGGCACCTAGCCGGTTTTTTTGTGTCAGAAATTTATGCATAACAGCATCGCCTCAACAAAGTAATAATAACTAGCAGGCGCTAACTCGAGAAAGGTTTGGCATCCATGCTCAATAAGATGATTGCCCGGTTATCAGACTGGTTAATAGCGATTGCCGTCGTGTGCCTGTTGTTGTGGTTTTTCATTACCCAGCCACTGCTGCCGGTTAATGAAATCGAAAAACTGCCGGTTGCCAATCAGCAGAATCTACAAAATCACGTCATTAATTTGCGTCGTATTGTTGCCTCCTCCGAGCAGTCAGGTGAGTCATTAACGCCTGATAATTACATCTATAATTACTTTGCCCGATTAGGAAGCCCACAGCTCCAGCCATTCACGACCATGAGTGGCTATTATAATAATGTCAGTTTAATGCTTGGGCCTAAAACGGCTGAGCGTATTGTCATAGGAGTTCAGTACCTCCCGCCAACGAGTCCTTTACGTGATCAATGGAACCCTAGTGGTGTGGCTGTCATGCTGGAAGCTGCACGGATGCTTTCAGAGCATGCTGACGAGCTTCCTGTACGGGTTCAGTTAATGGCATATGCCTCTGCCGGTATTGCCGCTAATGGCACGTTAGACATGGGAAGTTACCACCATTCCCAAGCACTTAAGAAACGTAACGTGCCAGTGAAGCTGATGATTGCCCTGCAAAGTGTTGGCTATTACCGTGATGAGATTCACTCACAGCGTTACCCTTTTTCATTCATGAAGATGTTGTACCCTGATGTTGGTAATTTCATCAGTCTCACGAGTCGTCTTGAAGACTTCATGGTGACTCGTTCAGTTAAGCAGAGCTTCAGAAGGGTGCCTGACTTGCTAGTGGAGTCTTTAAGTGCGCCTGAAAACTTCCCCATGGTCTCAGGCTCTGATCACGTTAATTTCTGGTTGAATGACTATCCTGCGCTGCAAATTTCCGACCTCTTGTCACTGCGTGCACCAGAGGCGAGTAATGCCGAAACCTTGCCCTTAAACTATGAGCGAATGGCTCAGGTCGTTCAGGCACTTCATCAAACAGTTAAAGATATTTCTGGACATAAATCCGATGATTCAGCCTATATGACACGGCTTATTAGCCGGTTGAGTGACTTTTTCGATTAAGTTTTTATTCAGTAGCTAACCTTTATTGTAGTGCGATTAAGCGTAATTTGACTGTATGCGCTAGCATGTTAATTTTTATGCATGCAATCAACTAAATAATAAAAACAAGAGGTTACTATGCATAAGCGACTGACCAAGCTCTTGGTCTGCATAATGTTGTCTGGATCAGCGAGTATAGGACTAGCCGCAGAGCCAGAAATTGTCTTTGGCCCTTTAGATGGCGGCGTAAACGATGGTACCGAGCCCTTTGGTAGTTCAGTTTATGACGCGTTAGGGGATCCTCTTCCTTGCGCTTCCGCCAGCGATACAGATCTGCTTGGCGCGGATTGCGGTGAAACAAACCGAGTCGTTCGTACTCAGGATTTGGTAACACATAACTGGTCGGTCTCGGTAAATGGCGGCGATGATTCCATTCTCGCAGGTGATCCTGTGCTTACCGATGTCGTTATTGAGCAGACTATTTATCCTTCGGCTGGGCCAGGACCAATTGCAGTTGTTACTTTTGATACGTTGCCCACGGCTTGCCGTGAAGATGCCGGCGGTGGAACCAACCCTCCCTCGTCTATTGTGGCCAATGCAGATGGGAGTTCTACTTTAACGTGTAACTTGGGTGAGTTTATTGAGGGGCAGGGGCGCATCTTTAGTGTGGGTGTTAAGGCTTCGGGGCTCTCGGAAAATGGCTCAAGTTATACTACCACTCAGCGCGTTTACTCATTGGATGAAGATGGGGATGAGAATGCAAAGGTAAACACCTTTGTGGATGATCGCCCGATCATGATCTCGGCAGCACCAGCTTATGATTTGATTCATTCCGTAAGTTCTACTCAGGCAATGCTGAACTCCTCTGTTGGTAAGCGTGATCTAGGTACAGGGAATGGCCCAGAACTTGGGTTTTACGGGTATATGCAGATCCGCATGGCCGCAGGTCGTCGCACAGGTATCGAAGCAATAGAGCAAGAAATCGTTTTTAAAGACGTGTTTAAAGCAACTACAGGCTCTTCTGCAGGTCCTGACTATGATTTAGAATTTTACGTCACGCAATGTACTTCCAATCCATCCGGCTGGGGGACAGAGACTTGGGGGAGCATGAGTATTCGTACTGATCGCCCAGACTCTGAACATGTTTTGGATTCCGGAACTTGTACATACGAACGTGATGATGCGGACCCAACCTCCAAATCATTTACAGTAACAATCGATGATGTTGACTTGTCGGGTACTCACTACCCCTCCAGAACAGTTGGAGGAACTGATCTGACAGCAGGGCCGTACTATGTCATGAATCATCGAGTACAAATCTGGATTCCTTTCCGGTCTGTCGATTTAACTGATGGTATTCTAGGTAATAATACTGGTGAAGTTTGGCTATCGAGCTTACTGAAAGATTTTGATCCAACTAGTCCATCAGGCGTTGAAAACTATGGTGGTCTTAAAGAGCCAGGATATAACGGTAATTTAATTGACGGCGAGAGGAGCAACAATCAGCTTGGTCCTGCCTTGTTTCAGCTGGTACCCAAAGGTAATTTCAGCAAGCGCAATCTAAAGTACACTGATCAACGAGTGCTTAGTTATGCTTACTCAGGAACTTCCAACTACCACTCTGGTGATGGTGAGCTGGAGTCTGGTCAGACTTATGCTGGTTGGATACTTGTTTATAACCAAGGAACCGTACCATTCTATAACCCGATTGCCTGCGATATCTTTGATAACACCACACAGCAGCTTACTGAGCGCGGTGATGTTGCGGCCACTCGAACTTCTACGCCAGGCTCTTATGCCTTCATGGGGACTTACGCGCCTGGAGGGCATGATTATCGTGATTACACCATCGAATATGCAAATATAGATTTGAGTGGAGATGACCCGCTCAATGGTGATGGGGTTGTGGGGTATGATTATGATGTCGCCACTGGTCGCTATAATGGAACATGGGCAAAACAATCGGCAGCTCGTTGTGATGATGCAAGTCCTTCCGATGGTCAGTGGTATACCGACCCAACACAAGTCCCCGGTGGGATCGATGGTGTTAACGCTGCCCGTGCTCGAATGACTGATACAACACAAGCATTTGAACCCAGTCATCAAATTCGCTTTATCACACCACTTAAAGCACGTGATCGTTTTAACGGCGGGCCTCACGATGGTGACATTATTCCAGTTGGAACGGTGCTAGCTAACTTTGGTAATTTTCGATCTGATGAGTGGTCACGAAACTGGTTAACAAGGAGCTATGAGCCTTCGCCTGAGACGGGCTCTGTGGATGGTGATCGGGTAACGTTAACTCGTTTGAAAATGGTATTGGACTCACATAGCATCTCGCCTTATGCCGCACCAGCTAATACAACTTCAACACTTGCAGGTAAGCAGATCATTTGGCAGGTTGATACTGCAGTGCAGTCAACATTAGCCGAACCCAGTATTGCTGAAAATCTAAAAATAATTGATGTGTTGCCGCCTAGTGCCAGCTATAACCACAGCTGTACGGTCGCTTATGAAGGTGGCACACCCGCTGGGCAGGTACAATACAATACGGATAAAGACGGTAATGCAGCACCCGGTTACACGCGCCTTATATGGGAGTTGGGCGATTTAAGGGCCAATACTGTCATACCTCCTCGTATCATCTGTACAGACAGTGACCCGTTGGCAGACCATGGAACCGCAGTGATCAATTATGCTGAAATTCGTGCTGACAATGTACTCTCATCCTTAGCCGCCCGTTCCGATACTCACACGATCAGTCTTGAGCAAGTTGGTGAGATTCAGGTTTCGAAAACCGTAGATGTTCCATTGGATGATCGAAATGATGAGCAGGTCTATACCATGTCTTGGTCTAACTTCTCGGCAGCGATAAGAATCAATAACCCGGTAGCGATTGATATTCTACCGTTTAATGGCGATGGCATTTTAGAGCGCAGTCCACCATCAAGTTTTAACGGCGTTCTTGAGCTGGTGCAAGCACCGACTACTGCGTGGCTAGATGGCTCAGTACCTGATACGTCAGTGACGGGCGGGGAAGACCCGATTGGTACTTGGTATTACTCAATCGATGATCCCACTACCATTGATGTCGACCCGGATAGCAATACGTCGAACTGGTGTCTGGAGTCGGATTTCAATACTAGTGACTGTCCTACAGAGTTTGCTGATGTGACGGCTGTTAAGTTTATGTCAAACTATCCTTTGGAGAAGGACGGCAATCCACGCCAAGGTATGAATACTAAATTGGTATTAAAAGCCGGTGATAGTGTTGATCCTGACTCCACAGGTGCTAATAAGTCTGGCGATGTCTATACCAACCGATTCTCATTAGATTCTTCTACCTTGCCGGCGGCACAGTTCTTCCAGTCCGGTAATGCAACGGTACAGATCGCATCATATTCTCTTGGTGACTTTGTCTTCGCAGATATTGATGATGATGGTAAGTACGATCCGGAAGTGGATTATACCGCGCCTGATGGTGTGGTTGTTAACCTGAGAAAAGCCGATGGTACTCTGGTCAGATCTACGACGATTGGTTTAGAAAAAACTGCGCGCTATGTCTTTAATGTGCTGGACTCTGGTGACTATTATGTCGAAATTCCGGCGACTGAGTTTCAGGATGGTGCGTTGCTTGAGCACTGGACGACCTCACAGTTGCTAACCGCAGCCGACGATGATAATGATGAAGGGGTCGATCAACACGCTTACTCAACCGGTACGCCGGCAGTCGATGGTGTTCGTACCGGCACAGTGACCTTGTCAGCAACGCCACCAGTGCCTGGTGGTATTCCCTTGGGTAACGAGCCGTTGGGAGACAACGTTGCATTTATTACTGACCCTACGGGCGATGACTTTTCCAACCTAACCTTAGATATGGGCTTGGTTCCAGATACCTATGAAGTCACCGGAACCGTATGGAATGATGCCAATAATAATGGTCTACGCGAGCGCACAGAAGTAGGTATTCCCAATGTAACGGTTGTTCTCTATGGTGCGCCATGGGGTGATAAGCGATGCCGTAGTGTGGATACTGATGCGAATGGCTTTTATAAGTTTGATAAAGTCATGACTGGCTCTTATCAGATCTTCGAGTCAGACCAGTCAGATGCACCTTTTGGTTACGCGACTTGCCCACCGACAACGGGTGACCCTGACACTTACACTTCAACCACGAGTAATACTCGCAATATCAATGTGTATGAAACGCATGTTAGGCGTCAGGACTTTGGTGACTACAACGGCATTATCATTCGCGGTACGGTGTTCGATGATAACGGCTTATCCAGCGGTACGTCAGCCAACGAAAAGCAGGATGGTGGCGAGAAGGGTATTGGTGGTGTGAAGGTAGTTGCCAGTGATGGCAGTGGAACGGTCTATGATACGACTCGCACAGCAACCGATGGTAGCTATGTATTATACGTGCCCGGAACGGCGACAAATGTTGAAGTGCGTGAATATGACCCAAATGGCTATGTAACGACGGGTGCTGAGGTAGGCAATACCAGCGGCAGCTATAGTTCCAGTAATGACGCCATTAGCTTTACCGCGACGGCTGCAACCGAATTCACCGGATTAGATTTTGGTGATGTGCGCAAGCCAGTGTTTGAGCCTGATCATACCGGTGAAATTTTACCGGGCAATGTTGTGTTCTATGCGCACCAGTTTAAAACACAGGCTGCTGGAACAGTATCTTTTGATCGCACGAGCGACATTAACAAAAGTGTGGGCTGGGCTAGTTTGTTGTATCGCGATAGCAACTGCGACGGTGTGCTAAATGGCGCCGAAGGGCAGATGGCTCTAAGCACGACTGGAATTGATGTTGATGCCGGTGACTCGGTTTGTATTATTGATAAGGTATATGCGCCATCTAATGTGGCTGCGGGTGACCGTTATCGGGTAACTACCACTGCGACGTATCAGTTTGGTGGCAGTGCTTTAGGCAGTATTGCTTTGACAGTAACGGATGTAACAACTGCTGCACAGTCTGTTGCCCCCGCTTTACCGGCAACGCCAGCAGTCGATGCTGCTCCAGCCCAGCCTGTAACGCCTGCGGTAGATGCCACACCAACTACGCCAGCGACACCAGCGATTGATGCAACGCCTGCGCAACCAGCTGTTGCTGCGACGCCTGTCACTCCGGCAGTTGGGCCTTCACGGCTTGAGCTTCGCAAAAGTGTGCAGAATAAGTCGAAGGGAACTGCTGAAACTGAGACCGTGAATCAGGCGGACCCTGGTGATGTATTGATCTATCGGATCTACTACAGCAATACCGGCACTGGCCCGCTCACAGAGTTACAGGTGAATGACCGGACTCCGGCTTATACAAGTTTAGAAGCTAACTCTGCTAAGTGTGTGACTCCTATTCCTAGTGGTATGAACTGTGTACCAGTTGAGAGTTTTGATGCTGTGCGTTGGGAGTTTACCGGCCCATTATTAGGCGGTCATAGCGGCTCGGTTAGGTATGAGGTGCGCATTGATAACTAGCAGTATTTAACTCAGAGCAATGCTAAACTTAGCCGCATACGATACTAATTGGGTAGATTATGACGGCTAAATCTCAGGCACAGTCACGCGGAAGATTGCGATGGCTGTGCCTTACCTTTATCAGCTTTTGTTTGGCGCTTGGCGTTAGCTGGATATTGCTGACGCCACTGAATTTTGGCTATCAGCAGCTGTACAGTGCGATCAATATCGACCAGCATATCGCGACCTACGCGCCCAAAAATATCCATAAGCAAGACTTTCAGCAGACCGATGAGCAAGAGCGCTTTCGCTTGTTCGCTGAAATTGTTACCTCCATCCATCAGCACGGTGAAGGGCTTGCTGAACTGGCGTACCACACACCGAAAAACCAGCGCATCGATAGCTTACTAACGCACGATGAGGTTCTACACCTCGAAGACGTGGCTACCTTGATTGACCGAATGCGTTTGTTACTGTTGGTGTTGTCAGTTATCTTTATTGGTTTACTGATTTGGCTTTATCGCAGCCGTCAAGCCATGCCATCATTTCGCTCAATCCTGCTAACGGCGATAATTGTCTTGCTGGCTATTACTGCGATTATCTTTTTGATTGGGCCACATAAAGTCTTCTATCAACTGCACGTCTGGGCATTTCCCGTCGAGCATAAGTGGTTTTTCTTTTATGAAGAGTCGCTGATGAGTACGATGATGAAGGCGCCTGATTTGTTTGCTTACATTGCCATCTTGCTCGTCGTTTTGGCATTGCCAATATTTATTGTGATGATGTGGTTAATCCAACGGGTGTTGGCCAAGCATAGTCACACAGCCCGTGCTTGATGTATTGCGATTTAAGCATCGCATCGTGAGAGACTTGGCTTGGGTTATTGCCAGCCCGCCTTTGGTCTGTGGTGACTTCGATGGCGTGAATTGGTGTGACGATGATCATTGCGCCCAAGAGTATCAAGCTTGCCTGCCCGCTTTAATGGCTTTAGATCAGAATCCGCAGCCCTTGTTAGGCGTACTAAGTCAACTAAAGAGTAGGGCGCTTGGGCATCGCTTTGAAGCATTGATTGGCTACTGGCTTACGATTAGCCCCAACTACCAAATTTTAACGCGTAATCTCCAATTGCATCATGATGGGCGAACTTTAGGCGAATTGGACTTCATTGTGCGTGATTTGCGAAGTGATGCGGTTATTCATCTTGAGGTGTCAGTGAAGTTCTATATGGGGCTCACGCCGCAAGCCAGTCAATACTACTGGTTTGGCCCTAACCTAAAGGATTGCCTAGGTAAAAAAATTGATCACCTGAAACAACATCAAACGCAGTTGAGTGTTTTGTATCCAGAGCTAATGCCGCAAACGATTGATCAACGCTGTTGTTGTGTGAAGGGGCGCTTGTTTTATCCGGAACAGGAGAGTGGTACACGCGGTCCAAATGGCATCAATCCAAATCATTTACGTGGGGTTTGGGGAGAGGATGTTGCAGGGTTTGTCAGTGATAACGACTTAGAGTTTGTGCCATCAAATAGCCAATACTTGGCTATTAATAAGCCGCAATGGTTATCGGAGTTTAGTGTGCGGGATATTGAGAAATATGAGGTGGCAGTAGATTCTGACTTTACTAAGGTCTCTACTGAAAAGTCTCCAACCTGTTTTGTAATCGTTAATGCCGAGCGGGAGTTAATACGGTATTTTGAGTTTCCTGCAGGATATTTCGAGAGCGTGAGCGGCGACTCGTAAACTTGATTCGTTTTATCCCCGATTTATTACTGTTTTAAGGCGCATCGAAAATAGTCATTCTTTTTCTACGGTGTGTCGAAAATTAGCAAGTATTCTGAGGAAGGTGATTGTTGCGGTGAGCTGCTTTAAGCGAATATCGCGGCAAACAAAATATATCCCTGCTTGCCGCGTAAATATCCAGTTCTAAGGTTGGCGCGTAATTAATCGCGACGCCAAGTAGTCTCAGGCCCCTGATCTTCCAGCGTAACGCCAGCGGCCTTCAACTCATCACGAATTGCATCTGCCTGAGCCCAATCTTTATTCGCCTTAGCTTCAATACGTGCCTGAATCTTAGCTTCAATCGCTGCAACATCTAAGCCATCACCACTATCATCGCGCTGTAGCCATTCATCAGGCTCCAACTGCAACAATCCCAGAATGCCACCCAGCTTCTTCAGCAAAGCACCCATTGGCGCAGCGGCTTCAGGGCCTTCTTTATTGGCTGTTTTGTTTACATCGCGAGCAAGGTCAAACAACGAAGCCAATGCTTCTGGTGTATTAAAGTCATCATCCATCGCGGCGTAAAACTTATCTTCATAAGCACTCCAGCGAACAGCTTCGGCTTCAGGCAAGCTACGTAGCGTGTTGTACAGGCGATCCAACCCGGCAATCGCGCCATCTAACGACTCTGTGCTGTAGTTCAGCGGGCTACGGTAGTGGCTAGATAACAAGAAGTAACGCACGGCTTCTGCAGAATAGCTTTTCAGTACATCGCGAATGGTAAAGAAGTTGCCTAATGATTTAGACATTTTTTCATCATCAATCCGGATAAAGCCGTTATGCATCCAGAAGTTAGCGAAATGCTCACCCGAGCAAGCTTCACTTTGTGCAATCTCATTTTCATGATGCGGGAATTGCAGGTCGTGTCCGCCGCCATGAATATCAAAGTTATTACCTAACAAATCCATCGACATGGCTGAACATTCGATATGCCAGCCCGGACGGCCATTGCCCCAAGGGGATTCCCAGGATGGCTCATCTGGCTTAGCCGGCTTCCATAATACAAAATCCAGTGGGTCGCGTTTTGCGTTATCGACTGCAATGCGTTCGCCAGCGCGTAAGTCTTCGATCTTACGACCTGATAATTTGCCATATTCCGGGAAGCTGGAAACGTCATAATATACATCGCCAGTGCTACCCTGATAGGCATGGCCTTTTTCAATCAGGGTTTCAATCATAGCGATGATTTGAGGAATATTGTCAGTGGCTTTTGGCTCGAAAGTTGGCGGCAATACGCCCAGCGCGCGCTCATCTTCATGCATGGCATCGATAAAGCGCTCGGTGAGAGCCAAAAATTCTTCGTTGTTCTCATTAGCACGTGCGATGATCTTGTCGTCAATATCGGTGATATTACGTACATAAGTCACATCATATCCACGGGCTTTCAGGAAGCGATAAACCACATCAAAAGCAACCAATACACGAGCATGGCCAAGGTGACAATAATCGTAAACAGTCATACCACAGACGTAGAGTTTTACCTCGCCTTCAACGATGGGTTTAAAGGTTTCTTTCTGATTTGTCAGGCTGTTATAGATTCGTAACATAGCGATTTTGCGTACCGGTCATAGGGTAAAAAGGGTTAGGCCGCATAGTAGCAGAGCCGTTATGAATCCGCTATGATGCGCGCTTTAAACGCAAAAAATAATGCAGGGTTATAATATGAAGCGCTTTCTGGTAGGCTTTTTAGCCTTTTTCGTTTTACTGGCAGGGTGTCAGGCAAAAACAGAAACACCAGCGGCAACGCCTGAAACGGCAACCGCTGAATCTGAAACTTCCGGAGTTAAAAAATCGATGACTAATGTTAAAATGGTAACCAGCAAAGGCACTATCATGCTGGAATTAGACGCTGAGAAAGCCCCTTTAACGGTTGCTAATGTCAAAGCTTATATTGAAGATGGTTTTTATGATGGTGTGATCTTCCACCGTGTAATCCCTAACTTCATGGTTCAGGGTGGCGGTATGAACGCTGACATGAGTGAAAAAGCGGACAAGCGTCCTCCGGTTAAGAACGAAGCAAACAACGGCCTGAAAAACGACCGTGGTACGTTGGCAATGGCGCGTACTAATGACCCACATTCTGCTTCTTCACAGTTCTTCATTAACTTGAAAGACAATGACTTCCTGAACCACACTAGCGAATCAGCATCTGGCTGGGGCTATGCTGTATTTGGTAAAGTGACTGATGGCATGGACGTGGTTGACGCGATTGCTAAAGTTCAGACTGGAAACAAAGGCTACCACGGTGATGTGCCAGTTGAGACAATCACTATCGACAGTATGACAATCGTAGAGTAATGACAATATGAGTATGCAGCAGAGCACTTGGTTTATTTCGGATTTACACTTGGACATGAAGCGTCCGCACATTGTGCAGGCTTTTATGCAGTTTCTGGGGGAGATCCGAGGTCAGGCCGACTCGCTGTATATTCTAGGTGACCTGTTTGAATACTGGATTGGCGATGACATTGTCGATACGCCAGCCGGTCAGCTGGTGCTGCCATTATTAAATGGTATGCGCCAGCTGTCAGACAGCGGCACCGAGCTTTACTTCACCCACGGCAATCGGGACTTCCTGATTGGCGAGCAGTTTGCTGATATGACGGATTGTCAGCTATTACCAGAAAAGCAGGTAATCGACTTGCAGGGCGTTCCAACGCTAGTCATGCATGGCGACACCTTATGCACGGATGATCTGGAATACCAGGAGCTGCGCAAGATGTTCTATAACGAAGATTTGCGTAAACAGTTTCTGGCATTAGATATTCCGGGACGACAGGTTGAAGCAGCGCGTATTCGTGAAGCCAGCCTGCAAAAAGTGAAAGAAAAGTCTGAAGAAATTATGGATGTGAATCAAGCCGCCGTGGAGAGCGCAATGCGCGAAGCGGGCGTTACACAATTGATTCATGGCCACACCCATCGTCCGGCAATTCATGAGTTTGAATTGGATGGTGAGCCTGCCAAGCGCATTGTGCTTGGTGATTGGTATGATCAAGTGAGCAGTCTGCGGGTTTCTCAGGGTCAGTTCTTTCTGAGCTAAACCGGCGTTTATGATTAAACTAGTTAAGATACTGTTGCTGATCCTGCATCTGTTGTATGGCGTCGGCTTGATTGTGGTGCAGGTTCGTTTATTAGGCCGTAAGCCGAAAGACCCTGCCTTTGTGCTACAAGTACAACGCTGGTATCAGCGCTCCTGTAAATTGGTTGGTATTACACTAGTCATAGAGCAGGGTGCTGCGATTACTGGCCCTGTCTTACTGGTTTCCAATCATGTTTCCTGGGTCGATATTCCTGTTATCGCCAGTGTTTGTACCCCACGCTTTCTATCTAAATCTGAGGTTCGAAACTGGCCTCTAATCGGCTGGGCGGCAGAGCAGCTTAATACCTTATTTATTCGCCGTGGTAATCATTCTGCGGCTGAAGCAGCGAGTGCTGCGATTGTTGAAGGTTTGCAGCAGCAGGATCACATCCTGATATTCCCCGAAGGCACCACAACCGATGGGCAAGGGATTGGCTTCTTTTACCCGCGTCTGTTTGGCGCTGCAATTGCGTGTGAAGCACCTGTGCAGCCCATCGTGATTCATTACACCGATGATAATAGTGATGGTCACACTAGTGAGTTAGCGGCCTTTATTGGCAAGCAAACCTTAGTGCAAAATCTCTGGGGCTTATTGGGTAGTCGCAATCTCACTGCACATGTGTATTTCATGCAACCGGTTGCTACTTCAGAAGCGCTAACGCGTAAAGAATTGGCGGCTCAAATACAGGCATCCGCACAGCAGGTTTTAGCCGAGTCACAAGCAAAATCTGAAACACCACTAATCCATAAATAACTGTTGATGCCCAAGGTCGGGCTTTATACTCAAAAGCTAAGCAGTTGATCTGATTCGAGATCTACTCACTAATAATTAAAATAGCTTCGAGTTTGACCTATGGCTAAAAAATACACTGACTGCATTCAGTGGAATTCGCAAGAATTCCAAAACTTCGGAAAAGTCCCTCAAGTTTCCAAGCATGGCTATCACGAACTGGATTTATTCAGTGATGAGACGCTGATTACCTTATTAGATAATTATCCGCGTAAATGGCTGCAGTGCTACACCATGGGCTTTGATCCTGAAAATCATAGCGACTGGAAAGCTGTACATATCGCCGATAGCTCGGGTGCTGAGATTTTGGAGGCCCTAAAAAAAGGCCGGATGTGGATTAATGCCATTCATATCGATCGTTACTCGGGTGAATACACTGAGCTGATTGCTGACATGTATAAGGTGATTAATGCTGGTTGCGAGCATATTACTAATGCCAAGTCAGCCTTTAGCGCATTGATCCTGTCATCGCCGGGCATTCAGGTGTATTGCCATATTGATGCGGATGCCAATATGTTGTGGCACCTAAAAGGTCGCAAGCGTTTATGGGTTTGGCCTGCGCGTGATGAACGATTTACCCCGCAAACCTATATCGAAGAAATTGTGGGCGAAGAGCGTCACGAAGATATTCCATACGAGCGTTGGTTTGATGATCATGCTTTTAGCCATGAGCTACTACCCGGTGAGGCCATTAGTTGGCCACAACATTCCCCGCATCGGGTTGAAAATGTGGACTTGAATGTGTCGCTAACCACCAGTTATGGTTCTTCTGAAAGCCGCCGTCAACTCAGTGTGCATGGTGCGAACCATCACATTCTAAAGCCTTTGGGCATTAAGCAGCGCTCAATGGATTTAGATGGAATGGTGCCGGCGCTAAAAGAATTTAGCTATCGCGCAATGCACCGCTTACGCCTGATCAAGCGAGGTAAGCGCACCGCCAGTTATGTGTCAGACTTGGAGTTAGACGCTAAGCACCCCGAAGGCATGTCGGTGAGAAAAGAAAGTACCCCGACAGCCTTTGCTGTAGCCGAATAAATCGCTTAAATACGATACGCCGAAGTCACCATTTCAGGGACTAAAATACCGTAAATGCGGTCGTGGTCTGAGCAGCTTTTCTCTTTGAAAACAACGTACAGCGCCTCGGCCCCATTGCGAAATTTCACATGCGCTTCATGTAAATTACTTTGCAGCGAGATCGGCTCTAATTGTAAACGTTGAGCGGGTATTTCGATTAGATCAATCGTGTCTGACTCTTCGGTAGTCAAGGTCAGATACTTTGCAATATCGATACAAGGAATGACTAAACTGGGTTTGCCATCACTGCTGATAATGACCCAACGTAAATCACTCTTGACCAGCTCTTCTGCCAGCACCCGATTGATCACCCGATCGGTGCGGGTGAAATCCTTTTTCAACATACTGGCAATGCCAATTCGCCGCAAGGTGAGCGAAATGGGGTTAATTTGATAATCCTGATCGGCAGTCCGTAGCATGGTAATAAACAGGGATTGCTTCTTGAAAATTACCCGAGAGGTCAGTTGTGCCGCCACAATCGTCAACATGCCGGGCATGACCACGCCGGGGTTATAAGTGAGCTCGATAATTGCGGTGAGTGCGGCCAGCGGGGCTTGGAGCGATGCACCGACCATTGCACCCATACCTAGCAGCGCATAAAAACCAATATCCGTGTGAGTCCAGCCCTCGGTAAAGCTAACAAAAATACCGGCAATGGCGCCGATAGCCCCACCAATAATAAAGGCCGGACCAATCATCCCCGCCGGAACTCCTAAGCCCACACAAAAGCTGGTCGCCACTAGCTTGAAAAAGATCAGGCTAATCAATGCTGTAATTGAAAAGGAGAGTGGCGATTGCATGAGCTCGGTCAGCGAGTCATAGCCAATGCCCATGATTCGGGGTTCGGCTAATGCGCACAGCCCTGTAATCACACCCGCCGCACACAGCTTCCACCAGATATCAATATTACGGCTATGCTTGGAGACATTTTCTAGCATGTGGTTGAATAAGGCGGCCACAGTTCCGATGCTGATGCCGAGTATCAAAATAATAGGCAATTGCTTCAATGAGTTAAGGCTCATTTCCGGTACTAAGAAAGCGGGCTGTATTCCAAACACGGCATTGGATAAAGTGGTTGCGACCACCGAGGCCAACATAATTGGAATGAAGCTAGCCATACTGAACTCCATCATCACCACTTCCAGCGCAAAAATGACGCCTGCTAAAGGGGTGTTGAAGGAGGCCGATACACCAGCGGCAGCCCCGCAGGCCACCATGGTTCGAATACTGTTATTGGGTAGTGAAAACACTTGCGCAAACAAACTACTGATCGACGCGCCAAGGTAAACGTGGGGGCCTTCACGGCCTACAGAATGGCCAAAAATAATGGCAATCGCCGCGCCAAAAAATTGCAATAAAAAGCCGCGAACGGTGAAGTAACCTTGGTGATAGGTCAGCCGGTCGATGACCTTGGCAATGCCAAATACGCGGAGATTTTTAGAATAATGATAAAAGAGTAGCGCCAATAATACACCACCAATTACCGGCAGGAAGAAGTGCCAGAAGATGGGTAAGGCTTCGTAGTTCTCAGAGCCTTGCCCCGGCAGCATGTGTTCTTGAATGGTTTCGACCACAAGGCGGAAGATAATAATCACGCCACCAGAAAGAAAGCCGGTAATCAGTCCGACCATTGCCATGTGCATGGCCGCATCCGGACGGGCCAGATGAATGCGTTCGCTTTCCAGCCACTGGAGCCACCATGCTTTTGCTTTTCTGAGTATCACCATAGCTTTGAGTTTAAGCTCTTTTTGTCATTTTTGTATCATCAATGAAGCATATAAATGCGCCGGCGCAGGAAGTTTTCCGCTGCGCGTGGTGTTTCAACCATTAATCGTTGAATGATTGCCGGCTAGCACTTCTCAAGCATAGCCTAAGCCATATTAGAACACTCAATAATTAGCCAAACAATCAAAATTGATAAGAGACTTGACGATGCCAGCACATTATTCCGATTGTATTAACTGGAGTGACAGTGAGTACCAGAATTTCGGCAAAATTCCGCAAATTTCACAACACCAATTTCATGAGTTAGACCTGTTTAGCGATGCAGCGCTGGAAGCTCTGCTGGATAACTATCCGCGCAAATGGCTGCAGTGTTACACCATGGGCGATAATCCGGAGCGCCATCAGGATTGGACGCCGGTACACATTGCTGATTGCAGTGGAAAAGAGATTTTAGAAGCGCTGAAGAAAGGGCGTATGTGGGTCAATGTCATTAAAATTGATCAGTACAATGGTGAATATGCCGATTTGATTACGCAGATGTATCGAGTCATTAATGGCAATTGTAATCACATTAGTAATGCCAAAGCGTCGTTTAGTGCGTTATTGATTTCATCGCCGGGTGTGCAGGTTTACTGCCATGTCGATGCGGATGCCAATATGTTGTGGCACTTGAAAGGGCGCAAGCGGGTGTGGGTGTATCCTGCACGGGACGATCGCTTCGCACCGCAAACCTATGTCGAAGAGATCATTGGCGAATCACGTCATGAAAATGTGCCGTATGAGCGCAGCTTTGATCAGTACGCTTTTGCCCATGAATTACAGCCGGGTGAAGTGGTGAGTTGGCCGCAGCATTCGCCGCACCGGGTGGAAAATGTAGATTTTAATGTATCGCTAACCACCAGCTATGGCTCACGAGAAAGCCGTCGGCAAATAGGTGTGCATGGTTTTAATCATTACATCCTAAAGCCACTGGGGGTTAAAAAGCGTTCAATCGAGTGTGTGGGTATTATTGCAGAAGTTAAATCGTTTAGTTACTACGTGCTGAAGCGGCTGAAGTTTTTGAAGCCGGGCAGCCGAACAGCGAGCTATCAATCTAATTTACAAGTTGATCCGCAGCATCCGCAAGGTATCTCGGAACGCAGTGAAACTACGTTGCCCGCTTTCTCATTTGCAGATTAAGCGGCGACTGTATTTCGATTGATAAGACCAAGGCCTGAGGAAATTCCTCAGGCTGCGTTCTTTTTAAGAATCTGTTTAATGGTTTGCTTAACCGGGCCATGCACCAAATTATGCAGTGAGGTTCGAACATTCTTAGGAAAGTAAGACTGATCAAACATCGGCTCAGTATAGGCTGAATAGCGTAACTTGTAGGAATTCTCATCCGCAGAATACATAAAGTTAAAACGCTTTAGGCGCGGATCATCAATGCAGTGAGAAATTTCCTGAGTAATCATCATGGTCAGCAGCGCATAGCGATGGCCAAGCTCAGCCTCAAAGCCACTTTGGTAAGCGTGCATGGTAGCGCCATCAATCAAGGTATATAAAGCCGCTACCGGCTTACCTTCAATACGTAAAATGCGGATTTGTACCTGATTAGTGGGCAGTAATCGCTTAACCACCAAGCGGTGAAAGGCTTCAAAATTTGGCTGATGAAAGGCACTGGGTTGCTGTAAATTCTCACGACGCTCGCGATTTAGATCAGCCAATTCGGTAATGGCTTTCTCAGGATCTAAACCATCACTTAAATTATCCACCACATAGTCTTGCTCTTTTTGCAGGCGAGTCAGCATACGCGTAATGTTATTACGCTTCTTTTTCTGCAAACTCATCAGGTAGTCTTTGTAGGTCTCGGGCAGATCAATCAGTGTGCGAAAACCATTAGGCTTGCTTTCTGCTTGGATCGACAAATTCTGACCGCCGAATAGCAATGACAAATAAGAATCATCCAATAGCTGCTGAAATAACGAACCCTGCCATTGAGATTGCTTATCCATCAGATAATTAGTGAATGTGCTCACGGCATGTGACACCGCGCCTGGCTCGATAATTAAATCCAGATATTCCGAAAGCACCAAGCCGCCATCCGTTTCACCAGTGCCAATCAAAATTAATTGCTTGGAGCAGGGGAAGTACTTTTTCGGATGATTGAGTATTTGAAACGGTGCCAAGGCAATCAGCTCGCCATCTTTGCGCAAACTCAGGATGAATAATTCACGATTTCCTTGATCCTGATAGATTTCCCACCAGCTATAGAGCCACTCCCATGATGAGAAGATGGTTCCTTTTTCTGAGCGCTGATTAAGTTGATTCCATTCATCGCGCATCGCAGCAAAGTCACTAAGCTGATTGATAACGCTAATCTCGCGATATTCAGTTGGCATAATCTGAAGTCTATCTCCAAGTCGGGGCTGATTTTTATTCATTAATAGGCTTAGTCTACGGATAGTCTCGTCTTGGTAAATCGGCGCTAATGTCAAAGGATGAATGGCCATGACGAACGGAGTGTTACAGGTGTATGATGCCAAAACTAAGACTATTTTGAGGCTAAATCAATGAGTGAATTACGACCATTTCATCTGGCAGTGCCCGTGCGCGATATTGCGGAGTCGCGGACTTTTTATGGTGAAGTCATGGGCTTTAGCGAAGGACGCAGCAGTGAGGATTGGATTGATTGGAATATGTACGGTCATCAGCTGGTCACACATTTGAATCCAAACCTCGGCGCAGAGGGCAAAGTGCCACTGCATTATAATGGTGTGGATGGTAAAGGTGTGCCGGTTCCTCACTTTGGCGTAGTGCTCACACAAGCTGATTGGCAGGCGCTGGCAGATCGTTTACAAGGGCAAGTGACCTTTGTTATTGAGCCATATACGCGCTTTAAAGGTGAAACCGGAGAGCAGTCGACCTTATTCTTTTTAGATCCCTCTGGTAATGCGCTGGAGTTTAAGGCTTTTGCTGATTTAGGGCAGTTGTTTGCCAAGTAAGCTGCTTTAACAGCGATGCATTATGTCGAGCTATGTTCAATAGGTTTGAAGAGTCATGCTGTGGTTGATGTGGCCATGGTTATTTTCAGTATGATCAATAGCCAACTGGGGAAGTTATGGTATTGAAGCCAGAGTCAATGGAGTCACTCAAAGCACAATTAGCTGATCACGGCTTAGTGCTATGTGAGTTGGTGGCTATTGCTGATTTGCCTGATTCAGTCTGGCTTGATAAACCTGCTTTTCAAGGTGGCAGTTTGCTACTGATCGGTCATGCGGGAACTGCTTTTTGGAAGGCGATTTCCAGTGCGTGGCCGCAAGGCTCTGACCCCGTTGATCAATTTAGTGCAAAGATTAGCGAACAAGCGCTTCAAGCTTACCTTCCAAATACCACACGGCAGTGCTTATTTCCGGATGATCACTGCCCTGTGAATCTAATGGCACTCGGCCGAGTGCTGGGCTGGCATAGCCCATCTCCGCTAGGTATGGGAATTCATGCCGAGTATGGCCTGTGGAGCGCCTATCGTGCTTTATGGTGGCTGGATGCAGAGCTGGAAACACCAGAAAATCGAAGCAATAAAACAGTCCCGGCCACAGCTAATACCATCTGTGCAGAGTGTGAAACTCAGGCTTGTATTAGTGCTTGTCCGGCTTCAGCACTTAGCGCAAAACGCATGCCCGATTTAAGCGCTTGCGCCGATTACCGCCTCAGCGAAGGCAGCCAATGCCATTCAAATTGTTTAGCGAGACAGGCTTGCCCGGTTGCCACCGAGCATCGGTACACCCAAGCTCAAATGGCCTACCACTATGATTTATCCCGCAGCGCTATTGCCAATTACCGTTCACAAACGCTTAAACAAGAAAGCTAGAGTTAGTCGTGTTAAATATTTTGATGTCTCAGGCTAATTTATAGCTGTTTGTCGGGGCTGCCTATTTATCAAATACTCAGGAATCACACAATCAAACTGAGGAACGGCAATGAAACCAAGTGTTGGCTTTATCGGGCTGGGCAATATCGGTGGAAAACTAGCAGGGAGTTTATTACGTAACGGCATAGAGGTGACCGTACGAGATCTGAATCGCGAGCTGGCACAGTCGTTTCTGGATAAGGGCGCACATTGGGGAGAAAGCCCAAAAGCGATGGCCGAAGCCGTAGACATTATCATTACCTGTTTGCCTAGTCCTGCGGCCAGTGCCATGGTGATGGAAGCCGAGGATGGCATTCTAGCGGGTTTAAGTGCCGGTAAAATCTGGGCAGAAATGAGTACCACCGATGAAGCTGAAGTATTGCGCTTGGGTGAGAAAGTGAAAGCCGTTGGAGCAGAGCCTGTCGATTGTCCGGTGTCCGGCGGTTGTCATCGAGCGGAAACTGGCAATATTGCTATTCTGGCAGGTTGTGAACGGGAAACGTTTGAGCGCATGTTGCCGATCTTAACCGTGCTGGGTCGACGAGTATTGCACACGGGTCGTTTAGGCTCGGCCTCGGTTTTAAAGGTGATGACTAACTATCTTGCTACCGCCAATTTGCTTACTCTGTGCGAAGCCTTGGTCACTTCCAAAGCCGCAGGCATGGATCTGGCCACTACGTATGAAGCCATCCGTATTTCCTCAGGTAACTCTTTTGTGCATGAAACTGAAAGTCAGGTGATCTTAAATGGTAGCCGCGATATCAGTTTCACTATGGACTTGGTAAGTAAAGACATCGGCTTATTTTACGAAATCGCCAAGCGCAATAATGTGCCACTGGAAATCGCACCGTTAATGATTGATATCTTCAAAGATGGCGAAGCGCGGTTTGGTTCGAGGGAGTTATCGCCCAATATTATTAAACGCTTAGAAGAGGCAACGGGATTGGATATTCGTGCACCCGGATTCCCGGCAGAAATGACGGATGATGAACCGGAAGAAGCTGGTTACGAAGTAGTGGTGAAGCGCTAAGCGGAATTAAAAACAGTCGCCCCTAGCTAAGGTGGCGACTGTTTTTCAATGAAGAGTGCTAAGTGTTTAGCTCAATTCACCACGTGCTGGATAATCATTTTTCAGTGCAAAATCCATAGAACCCAAAATCTCACGGAAGTGAGGGCGGGCAAATGGCATCGTGCTGATATTTGAGAAGTACAGTGTGTGATCTGGCTTGCAGATAAAGAAGCCTGGTTCGCTGAATTCTGCCGGCTCTTCAATGCCGATAGAGGTTACGCCGCGACCTGCTGAGCGATGTAAACCCAATGCGCGTGCATCTTCAATGCTTAAGCCATAAGCCATTTGTAAATCAGGGATTTCCCATTCAGTGCGAGCTTGTTCTGCGCGCTCTTTAGTATCGCTGCTGCCGACCAGAATAGAGATCCCCATTTCAGCAAAATCGCCTGCCAATTTCTGCAGTTCTTTCAAATAAGTGCGGCAAAGTGGGCAATGAAGACCACGGTAAAACACCATCATGGTGAAGTTCTTAGGTGTTTGTTCTTGCAAAGACCAAGGGCCATCTAAAGTCGTTAGGTTTAATGCTGGCATTGCTTCACGAGGTTTTAAAACAATCATGATGTCGCTCCTGTGTGAGATTGTGAATATTTTTAGTGGAGCCATTGTATCGATGCTTTGTGAATTAATGGTATTCTAATCATTCGCTATTTGATGCAGATGGTACAAAACATGGATCGCCTTTCAACTTTACTTAATCACTTCAGTCCTTCCATTCAGCAGGTAATGTACCGTGAACTGTCGGAAAATAAGGCCTGTAGCTACAGCCATCAGCCGGTAGCGGACCTGTATTTAATCGCTAAAGGTTCCTTGAGTATTGCAACCGAGAATGAAACGGCTACCGAGCTGGATGCTTATGATGTGATCTGGCTGCCGGGTGGTGGTGAGCACCAGTTAAAAGCGGGTGAGCAAGGTACTGAGTTTGTGCATATCCAACTGCAATTTGGCTCCGCACATCTCAACCCATTGCTGGAAACTCTGCCGGAAATGATTGTGCTGCAAGCCGATACTGACGAGTCCGGAGAGCTTCGCCCGTTAGTGGAATTGATGATTGCCGAGTCGCAGAGCCAACGTTGTGGCAATGCCTTGGTTTTGGCGCGTCTGGCTGAAGTATTACTGGTTAAATTGCTGCGGTTTTTAATGGGGAATATGGTGCTGAGTCAGGGCGTTATCGGTGGTTTGGGTGATGTGCGTTTAGGGCGCTCGCTAACGGCCATGCATGATCACCCTGAAATCCCGTGGACAGTGCAGACCTTAGCGCAGGAAGCAGGCATGTCACGCACCGCATTCAGCACGCGTTTTCATGAAGTTGTGGGCTATCCGCCGGGTGAATATTTAAGCTCATGGCGCATGCGTTTAGCCAGTGAATGGCTGTCGGCAACCACCCAGTCCATCGCTCAAATCAGCGAAAAACTGGGTTATCAAAATGAGGCCGCATTTCGGCGCGCATTTCGTAAAATTATTGGCAAGCCGCCTGGTGCATTACGCAAGCAGAGCGCCGCTACGTCGGAGTCACCACTTTAAACTGTGACTCCAATTCACTGACGCCAAGGCCGTTCATTTTGCGCACCCGAATTTGCACTGGAATGCGTTCTTTCATGGCTTCCACATGGCTGATCACGCCAATCATTTTGCCGGAGGCGTTTAAGCTATCCAGCGTATCAAGAGCGGCATCCAGCGTTTCACTATCTAAAGTGCCGAAGCCTTCATCCAAAAATAGCGAGTCGATACTGGTTTTGTGGCTGACGAGATCAGATAGTGCCAATGCCAATGCGAGGCTTACTAAAAAGCTTTCACCACCAGATAAGGTTTTGGTGTCGCGTAGATTATCCGCTTGCCAAGTGTCCATTACCTGTAGTTCTAGCGCTTCGCCCGCTTTACGTTGCAGCAAGTAGCGACCATCCAAGCGATCCAATTGCTGATTGGCTAAATACACTAAATGGTCCAGTGTTAAACCCTGAGCAAAGCGGCGGAATTTGTCACCTTTTTGAGAGCCGATTAAGGAGTGCAGATACGCGATATCATCAAACTGTTCTTTGGCCTTTGCGATTTCGTCATGCAGGCTGGTTTGTTGGCTGCGGCGTAATGCATCGTTAGTGAGTTGGCCTTGGATATCACCTTGTTGCACATTGATTTGTTTTAGCTGCGCGCTTAGGTCTGCGATTTTTTCTTGTACTTGTTCCAACGGTATTTCAGCAAAGCTTTGCTGTTGAGCGCTGCTCTGTAAGCTAGATAAGTGTTGTTCTGCTTGTTCTTTTAACGCCTTGCTGCGCTCCAGTTGAGTTTCAATGTGTTGTTTTAGCTGTTGTAACGTTTCGCGTTCTTGCTCTGAAAGCAGAGCGGCTTCAAAGGTTTGTTGATCAGCAAATGGGCTGACAGATAGTTGCTGATCCCAAAGTTGCTTCTGTTCCTGTAAAGTCTGTTGCAGGGTGGTTTGCTGCTGTTTGGCCGCGCTTAGTTGGCCTTTTAAACCTTGTAGCTGTGCGTGAGCCGCTTGAAAAGCAGCTTGAGTGGTTTGCTGCTGTTCGTTGGCTAACTGTTTAGCGTCCTGTGATTTCTTGCGCGCTTCACCAATATCTTTATCTCCAAATGCCTCGAAGCGTTGCTTTTGCGCATCGCTTAATTCTGCGGTAAGCGTAGTTTGTTGATCATTCAGTAATGCTTGGCTTTCAGCTAATTCAGCTTGCTTCGCTTCAAGGTTTTTCAGTGTTTCAACCAGCAAGTTAATTGCTTGTTGGGTACTGGTGAGCTGCTGTTCATTGGCTTGCCAATCACTGGCTGCCTGACGCTTTTCTGCCAGCCATTGTATATGCTGGTTTATATCTGGCAGAGTGAGATTAAACGCGGTCAAACGGTTTTCAATGGAGTCTGTGAGCGCCTCTCGCTCTGCTTTGGCTTGCTGGCCAGATTGCAATGTTTGCGCCAGTCGTTGCTGCAGCGTGTCACTGCTTTGCTGGTTTAATGCAATTTGATGAGTGAGTTTATCGTGTTGCTGTTGAGCTTGAGTTAGCGCCGTTTGTGCGGCTTGTTGCTGAGTGCTTAGCTGCTTAATCTGTTCCAGTTTCTGACTGAGAATATGGCGCGTTGTGTCGGCAGTTTTTAGATAGTCTTCCAGCGCGACGCTATCATCAATGGCCAGTTTTAACTCCAGTTTCTGCAGTGCGATATCCCACTGAGACTGATCGTTAGTTAATGCGGCTTTGAGTGAGGCTAGCTGCTGATCCAAACCTTCGGCTTGGGTTTGCGCCTTAGTTAGCTCGGTTGTGGTGTGTTGAATCTTGCGCTCTAGGCCAGCTAGTGCTTGTTTACCTTGTTGCAGCCGTGTTTCCGTTTCGGAAATATCCAGCTGCTGGTAACGTTCAATCAATGGGTGTGATTTTGACCCGCATAACGGGCAGGGGGTATCTGCTTGAAGACGATCGCGTTCAGCCGTCAGGCTATTAATGCGTTGCTCCTGAGCGACTAAAGTTTCTAAGTCTTTTAGGTGAGTCTTACTAATTTGAAGTTGGGACTGCAAAGCTTGGAGCTGTTGCTCTAAGTCTTTAGTGGTACCGCCCAGAGTGTCGCGAGCACTTAGAGCCTTAGTGTAATCCTGTTGGTTTTTAGCATATCGTTCAGCTAGCTGCTGCAGCTGAACCTGGCTGCTTTGCTGTTCCGTCAGTTGTCGGTATTGTTGCTCTAAGTCGGCAAGGTTCTGACCTGCTAGAATAGTATTTAAAGCAGCTTCAGCGGTGGAGACGAGTTGCTTATTTTGCTCTAAGGCTTCGTTGCGGGCGGTTAATTCGGTTTGCTGTTGTTGCTGTAAATGCTCTGCTTGCTTTTGTTCGCTAACAATCTGCTTATACTCCAACTGATAGCGCTCATGCTGGCCTGCTAGCTTATGCAGTTCTGCAAACTGCGATTCCCACAGTCCCAGATTCTCAAGTAATGCTGCATCGTGTGCGTGGCTTTGTTTATATTCCTCTAACTGTGTCAGCTGCTTGAGGCCACTCTGTTTCTCGGCTTGTTTTCTTTTAACGACTTGGGCATTAGCCAGCTGTTGCTCAGCCAGTTTTTTAGACTGAGCATCAATCGTTTGTGCTTTTTCCGAGAGGCTTTTACAGCGTGCATCAAGCGGGACGACCACATCATTTAACAGCGTTTCTAGCGCTTGATGTGCTTGCTCTGCTTCAGCAAATGTCTGTGCTGATTGCTTAACGGCTTTCTCATGTTGCTGGAAATCTTTTTCACCAGCCTCAATTGCTTGAGTGAGTTGCCCTAGCTCGGTAGCGGCTTTGCTCAGGTTGGCAGCGGTTTCTTGCTGGCGCGTAAATAAACCCCGCAGTTTTTCAGCAGGTTCACTTTGCGCCAAACGCGCGAGATCATCGCTGGCGGCTACCTGCTCAGCTTGTGCGTCATTAAATTGTTGAGAGCTGCGCGCTAGTGATTCTTGAGCCTGATTAAACTGCATCCACCATTCGCGATGAGTCTGCCAGTCATTGAGCTGCTTGGTGCTTAGCTGCTCTTGTGTTGCCAACTCAGCTTGCTGCTCACCAAGCGCTTGTACTTGCTCATCACCCAGCAGCTCCACGCCTTCAGCCTTAGCCTCCAAGCGCGCCAAAGCCTGCTTTCGCTCGGTATAATGCTCATGGACTTTTTCTGAAATCAAACCATAAATTTCGGTACCAGTTAGCTCTTCAAGCAACTCAGCGCGATCATTGGTATCTGCATTTAAAAACGCGGCAAACTGCCCTTGTGACAGCATCATCGACTTAGTAAAACGGGCAAAGTCGAGTCCGGTAATAGATTGTACCAACTGGTTCTTTTCACCAATTTTGTCGGTCAGAATACTGTCATCAGATAACTGAGCCAGCTGCACTTGGGCTGCCTGCAAATTGCCGTCCACCTTGTCGCGAGAGCGGCGTTGGCTCCAAAACGCACGATAGCCGATGCCTTTTACTTCAAACTCGACCTCGGCTAAGCAGTCTGCAGTGCCGCGGGTCATTAGCTCATTGGTTGAACTGGAAATTATTTTCAAGCGTGGCGTGCAGTGGTACAGCGCCAAACAAATCGCATCTAAAATTGTGGTTTTGCCCGCACCTGTAGGGCCGATAATCGCAAATAGCCCATTCTCAGAAAATGGTGAAGCGGTGAAATCAATTTTCCATTCGCCTTTCAACGAGTTGATATTCTTAAAGCGCAAACTGAGGATTTTCATAACTCACTCCCCGTTCTGACTTCTTCGGTAATTTGCTTAAAGGACTCTCTAAGCCGACCCAAGCGTTGTTGCTCTGCTTCTGTTTCAAAGTTTTCCAACGCCAATCGCCGCTCAAAAACATCTTCAACCGTTAGCTCTGCCAAGGTTTCTTTTTCCTGCTGCTCAGTGCGTACCGCTTTGCCGCTACGGGCACGTTTCAGTTGCAGTACTTCAACATTCATATCCGCTGTCATAGCTTGAATGCGTTCCTGCAAATCGCTGAGATAATCCTGAGTTTCTACTTCAATGCAGAGCCATACAGGTAGATTGTCTGCGCTATTATCTAAATTCTTATCCGAGGCTTTGGTACTAGATTTATCGCTCGAATCGTCCAATGCCTTTGTATTGGGTTTATCACCCGAATTATCTAATGCCAATAACTGCGCTTCAATCTGGCTCAGGTCTCCCTTAATCACCTGCATAGGCTGAAATCTTGGAACTAGCAATGGCTCAACGCGCTGCAATTTACCCTCTGAAAACTCCACCATCAGCACTTGTTTCTGACTACCCAGCTCATCAAAGCTCAAAGGAATAGGGGAGCCGCAATAACGAATATGTTCAGATTTAGCGACCACTTGCGGGCGATGAATATGCCCTAGCGCGATATAATCAGCAGGCGGAAAAGCACTAGCCGGAAACGCTTCCAAGGTACCAATATAAATATCTCGGACCGAGTCGGAGGTTTTCACCCCCATCGCGGTTAAATGGCCAGTGGCAATAATCGGCAAAGGCTTTTCAAACTCCACCTGCTTTTGCTGTGCCAATTCATACAATGCCTGATAATGCGCAGCGATTGCTTGCCCTAATGCTTGCTGCTTATCAGCACCCGATTCCCCAGCCTGACTTGTCATGACATCTCTCGGACGAATGAAGGGAATCGCACACAAAATCGCTCCCGGCGCGCCAGTCTTATCATTCAATACCAGAATCTGCTCACTCAAATCACCTTGCACATTGGCAATCACATGCGTGTTTAAGTAGGCCAGCAAGCTTTTGGATTCATCCAGCGTAGAGACCGAGTCATGGTTGCCACCCAATACAACCAATTGGCATTCCCGCTTACTCATTTCAACCACGAAATAGTTGTACAGCTTGCGGGCATAGCTTGGTGGCGTGCCGGTGTCGAACACATCACCAGCAATAATTACCGCATCGATCTGCTGCTCGGTGACCTGTTGTAACAGCCAGTCGATAAATGCCTGATGCTCGGCGGCACGGCTTTTGCTGATGAAGTGCTGGCCCAGATGCCAATCGGAGGTATGTAGAATGTGCATTTTTTGTTCTCTATTGGGCGATGCAGCATTATAGCGCAGCCATGATTTAAGCTTAAAGAAGAGTTTGGATTTTAAAAATAGTTATCCTTGTCAAATATCAGGTTAATGTAGCTAGAAAATATAATTTGCAACAATTGAATCCACTTTTGATTGTCTTCACGTAAGAAATATAAGTCACTAAGAACGGTTTAACTTTTTAATCGCTGGATTATGTTGATGGAAAGGTTTACAAGATGCTTAATAGATTTAGTTTCACATCATATCGCTATCTAACTAGCGCATAGCCATTTTCCAGGCTACATAAAATCCAAGTCTTTTTGACTCGCTAAACAGCTAAAGAATGAACTGTTTAGTTGAGTGTAAAATTAAATATCATTCGCAATTCTAATTAGTCAACAACGTATCAGGGAGAAGTACCATGGGTATTGAAGTAGGCGGTATATTTGGACTTATTATTTTGGTTCTCGATGTTTTAGCCATTATCAAAGTCGTTCAAAGCGGCGCCAGTACCGGAAGTAAAGCGATCTGGGTTGTGATTATTCTGTTATTACCATTGATTGGTTTGCTGCTGTGGTTTTTTGCAGGCCCAAAGGGAGGGTAAACCGTCCCTATGAGTGAACAAAATTCCAAACAGACAGATAGTCTTGATGTGCAGCAACCGCTGGAGAAACGGTTCGAAGAGGTAGGTAAGCCCTTTAGCCGTTTCATCCATAATCAAACCACTGGCGCGATGCTACTATTAGGCGCGACCTTGCTGGCATTGATTCTGGCCAATACCTCGTTTCAGCCGCTATATGCTGCGCTGGAAGAGGTAAAGATCGGCTTTTTTGTACAGGATTTTGAGCTCAGTAAAACACTGCACCATTGGGTCAATGATGGCTTGATGGTGCTGTTCTTTTTCTTGTTGGGTTTGGAGATCAAGCGCGAATTTATCGCGGGTGAATTGCAAACCTTTAGCCAGTCCAGCACGGTCGTGATGGCGGCGATTGGCGGCATGGTGTTTCCGGCGCTCATTTATATTGGCTTCAACTTGGGCGAAGAAACGGTAAGTGGTTGGGGAATCCCTATGGCAACCGATGCAGCCTTTGCCTTAGGTGCATTAGTCGTACTGGGCTCTCGCATACCGTCAGAGCTAAAAGTGTTTTTGGTGGCGCTGGCGATTGTCGATGACATCGGTGCGATCATTGTTATAGCCTTGTTCTACACCGACACCTTGCAAACCGATTACTTGTGGTTAGCCGCCGGAGTATTAGCAACCTTGATGGCAATTAACCGCTTAGGTATTCGCAGTTCAATGCTCTATTTATTACTAGGTATTGCGCTGTGGTACGTGGTGTTGCAATCAGGAGTGCACGCAACCATTGCGGGTGTATTAGCTGCTTTTGCAATCCCGGCAAGACCGCGAGCACATCCCCATAAAACCGCTGAAAAACTGCAACAAGCCGCCTCCGAAATGGAAGAGATTGATAAAGAAAACCCAGAGCATCACATTCTGGGTAGCGGTAAAAAAGACCGTATTTTAGAGTCCGTCGAGCAGCAGGCCAAAGACACCCGAACGCCGCTGCGCAGCTGGGAAAACTTTATGGAGCGTCCGGTGAGTTTGCTAATCGTGCCGCTATTCGCCTTTCTCAATGCGGGCATCATACTGAGTATGTCGACCTTGCAAGCGATGGAAACCTCCAGTTTGGCGCATGGCATTATTCTCGGGCTGGTTGTGGGTAAGCCCTTAGGGATTGTGTTTATGACCTGGCTTAACCTGAAGCTCGGCTGGGGTACTTTGCCGGAGAATGTCACCATGTGGCATTTGTTAGCCGTGGGTATGCTGGCCGGTATAGGATTTACCATGTCCATCTTTGTAGCCACCTTAAGTTTTGAGAGCGCGACTGAGTTACTGACGGAAGCAAAAGCGAGTATCATGCTGGCTACCAGCATTGCCGGTTTAGCAGGTATTTCACTGCTGTTAGTGCTGAATAAGCGTAGCTTGTCCTAAGCTTACGTACCTCAGGTCTTAATGTAGGGATGGTGCTTTCATGCAACAAGAGCGGCTTAAGAGTTTGAAAATTCCGTTGTGGGGACTGTTTATTATCAGCCTGATGGCGACACTCTATCTGGCTAAGTCCATATTTATCCCGATCTTTTTAGCGATCTTAATTGCGCTGTTATTGTCGCCGCTGGTGAGCTGGCTCAAGCGGTTTTACATACCTCGCTCACTGGGCAGCGCGATTGTAATCTTGCTGGTCTCCGGCTTAATCGTCGGCTTGCTAAATTACCTGTCTGACCCCGTCGGTGTGTGGATAGATCGCCTGCCGACGGAAGTACAGCAGATTGAGAAAAAGCTGTCGCCATTTAAAGACTCCATCGAGACCATGCAGAAAACAACCGAAACGGTGCAAGAAATTACCTCGATGGATGAAGGTAAGAAAAAAGCGCCGGACGTGGTGGTTAAAGGCCCCAATATTTTCTATGCCTTATTAAATGGTACGCAGGCCTTTTTAATAGGTGTGCTTTCATTTGTTGTGTTGTTGTATTTTTTATTAGCTTTTGGCCATTCGCTCACCATAAAGATTGGTTTGTTTTTTCGGGATCAAGGCTATAAAGCCAATATTGCGCAAATCGCGACCGACGTGCAATCTAAAGTCAGTCGCTATTTGTTACTCATTACCGTGATTAATACGGTATTGGGATTAGTGATTGCGGGTGTTATGTGGCTTCTTGATATGCCAACGCCATTGGTATGGGGCGCATCAGCCGCCTTTTTAAACTATATACCCTATGTAGGGCCAGCCATTAATTTAGGCATAGTGGCATTAGTATCATTAATTACCTTTGATAGTTTAGGACAGATTTTATTGCCGCCAGCTATGTTATTGCTGCTAAACCTACTGGAAGGGCAGTTTATACAGCCCATGTTTATTGGGCGAATGTTCACGATTAACCCAGTCATTGTCTTTTTGTTTGTGCTGATCTGGGGCTGGTTGTGGGGCATGGCAGGTATTTTTATGGCCGTGCCATTATTGGTAATCGCGAAAATCATTTTTGATCAACGTAAGGAGGCAGGTACGCATGGAAGCGAGAAGTGACAGACTCATGGGTCGGCTGAGATGGCTATTATTTGCGGTCATGCTTGGGCTGACCCCGATGGCTCAGGCCGACCAGTTGACCGAACTGCTGACCGGAGCGGCCAGCGAAGCCCCGACCACCACCGATAAAGTTATCACTACTGATAGCTCAATCCAAAGTGACTTTAAAATCCGAACGCGTTTACGCGAGATTTTTATTGAGCTGGACTCTCTATCGGGCATCAGCATTGCGGTAAACAAAGGCGTTATCACGCTATCTGGTGAAGTGGATTCCAGCAAAACAGAAACCAAAGCGCTGCAATTAGCCAGTCAGGTTGAGGGCGTAGTCGAGGTTGAGAATGAGTTAACGGTCAATCGCAGCCTGCAGCTTCGCCTGAAAAATACCACGGATAAACTCTGGGCCTTAACTAAGCAAACGGCCTCCAGCCTGCCTCTATTTTTGATTGCGGTATTAGTGCTGGTGATATTTTGGTTAGGTGGTCGTTGGATATCGAATCGTGAGTTTTATAAACACATTACTCCGAACCATTTTATTGCGAATTTGCTAGGCCAGATCACGCACCTGATTTTTATTGTTTTGGGTATCGTGCTTGCGTTGGTGTTGCTCGATGCCACAGCGTTGATTGGCACCATTCTGGGTGCGGCGGGTATCGTCGGTTTGGCGGTTGGTTTTGCGGTTCGCGATACGGTTGAAAACTACATTGCCAGTATTTTATTGAGCTTAAGAAACCCGTTTCAGGTGAATGATTTTGTGAGTATTGACGGCAATCAGGGTAACGTTTTACGTCTAACCTCACGAGCCACGATTCTGATTTCGCCCGATGGTAATCATATTCGTATTCCTAATGCGACAGTATTTAAAGCGGTAATCACTAACTTTACGCGTCATGAAGAGCGTCGTTTCCAGTTTGATGTAGGGATTGATACCGAGCAGGATTTGCTGGAAGCGCAAGTGTTAGCCATGAAGGTGTTGAAAGCCACCGAAGGTGTTCTGGACGACCCCAAGCCACTGGTGGTTATTCAGGAATTAGGCGATTCTAATGTCATTATCCGCATTTATGCATGGGTTAATCAGGTGCAATACAGCTACGCTAAAGTGCGCAGTGAAACCATTCGCGCTGTGAAACAAGCTTACGATGAAGCCAATATTGTGATGCCAGACCCAACCTATACCTTGCGCTTAATGCAAGCCGATGGGCAGGTGAGTAATTTGGTTAGCGCGGCCTCTGTGGTACCGGCAGAGCCAAGTCAATCAAGCCAAGCAAGTAAGCCAATCATCAAGCCGGTTGAGCAGCCAAAGGTGGCGGTCACTCCGGTGGCCGATGAAGATGATATTCGCGATGTGCAGGATGTGACGCCAGACCGCACCGTGGAAAACAAAGTCATCGAAGAGCAAGCCAAAGAAAACCACGAAGGTGAGGGCGAAAACCTACTCAACGAAGAAGCGAAAAAAGAGTAGCTACACCGCTTACCTAAGAGATATTTGATTTGCCTTGGCTGAGTGTTAGCCTTATTGGATGATCAAACTTTTTCTTATTAATAGTGTGTTAGTGGCGGCTGCGGTGTTGGTACATTATGAAATGCTGTACCGCCTCTCACGCTTGATTCCTCGGCTGAGTTTTCTCAAGCCAAGGCTACGTATTTTAGTGGCTGTCTTTGGTGCTTTAATCGCACATGTCATGGAAGTATGGCTGTTTGCTTTTGCGTATTTCTATATGATTCAGGATAAGGCTTTCGGAGAGCTTAGGGGAGGGCCTCCCGGTGTTTTCAGTGGTAGCTTAATGGATTGTAGCTACTTCTCGTTTACCACCTACACCTCTCTGGGCTTTGGCGATATCGAGCCGATTGGAGACGTGCGCTTTTTAGCCGGACTTGAATCGTTGGCCGGCTTGGTACTGATTTCCTGGACCGCTTCCTTTATGTTTATTGAGATGCAGCGCCTGTGGGTGCCACAGATTGAGGAATAAGCAGGCATACGCCTTGATGGTCTTGAGGCTGGCATAACTCCCAGCCTCAAATGTGGTTAAATTTAACCCCGCCCACGATACCCAGCAACGCCTTGTTCTGGCAGCCAAACGCCTTTCGGCACTTCCCCAAAGGCATAAAACACATCAATCGGAATCCCTCCGCGTGGATACCAATAGCCACCAATGCGTAGCCATTTCGGTTTAATCTCATCAATCAGGCGACGGGCAATACTCACAGTACAATCTTCATGAAATGCACCATGGTTACGAAACGAACCCAAAAACAATTTCAGCGATTTACTCTCTACCAATAACTGATCCGGAATGTAATCAATCACCAGATGGGCAAAGTCTGGCTGAGCGGTCATTGGGCATAGCGAAGTAAATTCCGGCGCAGTAAAGCGCACCACATAATCCACATCTGCCTGTGGGTTTTGTACGCTTTCTAAAATAGCCGTTTCAGGGCTGTCTGGCAGTTTGGTTTGGCCGCCCAGTTGTTCCAGATTTTGGTAAATATTGTCGCTCATACTCGTATTCCTTTGAAAGCTAGCAGGCAATCTGAAGTACTGCGCATGGCGCGCTCGAAATCAAATCAACCTGATGCAATGACAGAGGCTATTACAGATAGCCGCATTAAAATGGGCGGGATTTATACCACAGAGTCCGCATCGGGTTTAGCTTATTTGCAGGCGCTTAATGATTCGATTCTTGCGGTAAGGAGTTGCCGCAGTACGGGCAGTTTACATCCTGATGGCCAATGTATTTGCTGGCGGCGATCTTACTGCCACAAGAAGGGCATTCTTCAATGATTTGCTGCACGGTGACTTTACTGCGGCGGATATAGCAGTCGGCATCGGAGTCATAAATCAGATCCAACGAATCATTTTGAATGAGCTTGAGCACTTTGCGGCGGGTCTCGATTTCATGCAAGCCAACAGCCTCGGCCAGATCAGGCATGTAAAAGCTATCGCGGCTTCGAATAAAGCCTTTGAATAGTTGGTCGACATCTTGTCGCTGGCGATTGTCACGAGAGCACAGTAGCCAACCGGGTAAACCCGCCAGTGCTGCAAACATTAGTAAACCAAGCATGCCATCTAACCAATTGGCATCGGTGGTAAAAGGGACCAGCAGGGCTGTAAGGACAAAAAACACTGAGACAGCCAGGCATATTTTTCCCGCAGTACTTTGACAGCGCATCGCAACTTCCTCCGGTGATTAACGCTCCTCTATCATGTGAGCTGGCTTGATCATTGTCAAAGCTCACGAGCGATCATCAGATAAACAGTGATCGCTTACCTAATCGTGATTGCTGCACACCTTAGGTGTTAATCAGGTGCCGCAAAAGGTGCGTAATACTTCCTGTTCAGGTTTTGGCGGCAAGGCATACTGCTCCCGGTTTTCCTGCTGGCTAAAGGGCTGCTCTAATACTTTTAGTAGCTCATAAAATGGCCCAAAGTCCTGATTATCTTCAGCGGCGCGAATCACGGCTTCTACCAAATGATTGCGGGGAATGTAGATAGGGTTCACCTGATACATTGCCTGTTGCCGCTCGCTGTCGTTACGAGTCTCTTGCTGTAAACGTATCCGCCATTTCACTGCCCAGCCATCAAAGTCGGCCGCATTGGTAAACAAGTCCCGAATTGGCTGATCTCGCTCATCACTGCCACTTAAGGCATCAGAGAGGTGTCGGAAAGTTAGCGTGAAGTCGGCTTTGTTAGTGGCCATACGTTCCAGCAGGTCTTCCACGAGTTCCTTGTCGCCATCTTGTACTTCAGTCAGGCCAAGTTTATTGCACATGCCTGTGAGCCAGTAGGCGGTATACAGTGGCGGGAATTCATTAATCGCGGTTTGAGCCAGCTTGGCTGCTTCCTCGCGATCTTCATCCAGCAAAGGCATCAGGGCTTCGGCCAGTCGGCATAAATCCCAGTGTCCGGCAGCGGGTTGGTTTTGATAGGCGTAGCGGCCTTCACGGTCAATCGAGCTGAATACCTTTTCAGGATGGTATTCGTCGATAAATGCGCAGGGGCCATAGTCGATGGTTTCACCGGCAATCGACATATTGTCGGTATTCATGACGCCGTGGATAAAGCCGAGCTGCATCCAGCGAGCGATTAAGCTGGCTTGGCGTTTAATGACTGCATTAAGCAGAGCCAGATAAGGTGCGTCGTTGCCCTCTAGTTCAGGGTAGTTGCGAGCGATCACATAGTCGGCTAATTCTTTTAGCGCTTCGGGATTATCCCGTATCGCGAAAAACTGAAAGGTTCCTACGCGCACAAAACTGCGGGATATGCGGGTAATGATCGCACCCGGCACCATGCGTTCACGCATTATAAATTCGCCGCTGGTGACGGCGGCTAAGGCGCGAGTAGTGGGCACATTCAGGGTTGCCATGGACTCACTGAGCAAGTATTCACGCAATATCGGGCCAAGTGCTGCACGGCCATCGCCGCTCCGGGAGAACGGGGTGCGGCCTGGACCCTTAAGCTGAATATCGTAACGCAAACCATCTTTGCCAATGGTTTCGCCCAGCAATACGGCTCGGCCATCGCCCAGTTGTGGGTTTAAGTTACCAAATTGGTGGCCAGCGTACGCCATGGCCAGAGGTTCAGCATCTTCCGGAATGGTATTTCCACCGAAAATAAGTGCCATTTCTTCGCTTGATAGCGCGCTAAAATCAACCCCTAGCGACTCGGCGAGTGGTTGGTTGAACTGGATTAGCTCAGGGGACATCGCCGGGGTTGGCGGTACAAGGGCATAAAATGAATCTGATAAACGAGCATAGCTATTGTCAAAGTTAAAAAGAGGAGCGTTAGACATTACTTTGGGCCGTTGCTAAAAATAGGCTTCATGCTAACGCCTGAGGCAGCGGAAAGCGAGTAACCCGTTCAGGTGTATGTCAGCTATTGAATGTCATGATGAGCGGTGTTTTATGTCCTAAACTTAATTTAAAGGGATTTATTTAATGAAATGTGGAAAGTCGTGTGTATTAACATTAGTTTTAGGTCTTGTATTAGTGCTGGCTGGTTTTTATTTCAGCAAGTCGCTAATTCCTACCCAAATCGATGACCCTATCGAAGTCAGTATTGACACCAGTGAGCCAAAAACCACGGTGAATCTTGTAACGACGGCCAACCCGGATGACGCATTGTTAAAGATGGAGTCAGTCGAGGGGATTGGTTGCCCGTTAGCGTTTAACTTGAGCGACACCGCGTTGTTGTCATTACCGCAGCAAACATTTAAAACCCATCACACCTGGAGTAAAGAGGCGGACGAGTTTTCAGGCCCTTTGTTGCAGGATGTCTTGAATCAGGTATGTCCTAAAGCTAGCAAACTGAAGTTAAAAGCGATCAACGATTATCAGGTTGATCTGGATTTTGACAAGATTAAGCAATATGAGCCGGTACTTGCATTAAGCATGAATGGTGAGCGTTTGACGATTCGTAATAAAGGTCCGATCTGGGTCATGATTCCATTCGATAAGCATACCAGCGTTCCGGAGCGTAGTTTGGACGAGGCTCTGGTTTGGCAGCTTTCGCACATCAAGATTCTGGAAACTAAGTAGTGCTATGAACAACCTAGGTATTAAGAGCAAATGGATTCACTGGCTTCTCGCGCCGGTATTGCTCGTAGCAATTTATTTGTCGGCACTCAATTTAGTGTCGACCTATTTTTTGCTGGAAAACTATAAGCGGGAGTCCTTATGGAGCTTAGGGCACCTTATTGCGGAGCTGGAAGCGACGCAATATGAAACGCAGTTGTATGTGGCGGGTGCGAATGATTTGAAATCCCTGCAACTGCGCTACGATGTGTTGTGGAGCCGCTTGCCGGTGAGCTTAAATAGCTTGGAAAAAGACGATATGCTGGGGCAGGTTCAAGGTTTGTACTTTTTAGTCTCCAGCGTGTTTGAACATGTTAAGGCGATGGAGCCGGATCTTTACACCAGTGAAATTGACCCGCAACGCTTACTAAGGTGGGCCAGCATACTCAAGCAAGACAGCAATAATATGAACCAGTATCTCATTCATGAGGTGACGGATGCGGATGGTGAGTATTCACATGCTGCCTGGGGTAAGTTATTAAAAGCGTTGTCATTGCTCTCCTCAGTTGTCTTGGCATTTATTGTTTATCTTGGTTCTTCGTTGTACTTCGTAATGCGCGAGCGTGCGATTCATCAGTTTATGCTGGATCATGATTCGCTGACTGGTGTGGCCAGCCGTGATCATATTATGGGTAAGATCAAAGAATATTGTCGCTCGAAAACACCATGCACCTTGGTTGCTTTTGACTTGAACAAGTTTAAACAAGTCAATGATACTCATGGCCATATGGCGGGCGATGAGATACTGATTTATTTAGCAAAACAGTTTACTGAGCAGTTATCAGAAATTGGTTTGGTGGGCAGGGTCGGTGGTGATGAATTCCTATGGCTGTGTCATACCGAAAATCAGCATCGGGTTGATCGTTACCATGCGCGTTTGATTGAAGCCTTAAAAGCACCTTATCAATATGGCGATATTCAAATACCAGTACGTGTGAGTTCGGGCGGTGCGAAAGCGAGTGAGGTCGGGTTTAGTGTGACTGGTTTGTTAGAAGAAGCTGATGCAATGATGTACCAAGCTAAAGGCGGGCAATTAAAAACCATTTGTTGGCAAGATCAGCCATCTCATTTAGAAGTCTGCTGTTAAATATTTACACGTGAGCCTGTCATCAGAGTAAAATGCTGCGGCTTGGAGAAATATTTTAAACAGGACAGGTAAATGGCAGAGTTTCAGACCGATATATTCTCATCGGGCTTAGTAGCTGAAATAGAATTACCCCCAACGGCAACGTTGGAAGCAGAGGACGCAGAACCCGAAGTATCGACTGAAGACGAGGCGGCGGAAGTTCATAAGGACCCTGATACGATTGAGCTATTTGCCGAAGAGTTTGCGTTGCTTGAGCCAGCACCGGCTGAAAAGCTGAAGGCTAAACCCTCAAAAGCTAAGCGCAAAGTGAGTACTGATGAGAAAGCTAAGCCTGATGCTGTTGAGCTAGTGCTAACTGCAGATGGTGAGGCAGAGTCTCCTATTGCTCCCGTCAAGCCAGAGCCGCCCATTGGTGTTGAGGTAGATGCCTCTGAATTAGTACTAGAAGCCAAGCCATCGACTGAGCTTTCGCTAGAGCTTGAGTCACCTGCCGAGCCAGAGCTCATATTGGACTTGCCTGAGTCTGAATCAGATCAAGCGGCTAATGCACCAGCAGTTGACCGTAGTTTCGGTTTGCAGCGTATGATTCTGGTCGACTCCTTGAGCACTGGCCGCATTGTTGAAATGCCGGTTGATGGCGGTAGTGTACTGACCGGCCGTAACGGTCGCGGCAAAACCTCACTACTCCAACTCCTGATGCTGTTCTACGGGGAAAGCCCGAACCGGATTGTCACCGCACAAGCGGGTCGCGATTCCTTTATTGGCTATTACCTGCCACGTTCTACTTCCTATATTATCTTTGAATACCAGCGTGAAGCCGGCGAGCAGCGCTTAGTTGTGGCGTATGCGGATAGCAGTGGCGAGCGCGTTTTCTATCGCTTTGTGCGCCATGGCTTTGAGCTGAATCAGTTTATTACGGAAGATGGCAAAATTGTGCAGGCGCAGGATTTAGTCCGTCATCTGAAGTTATCTGGCTACCATTACAGCGAAAAACAGATTGAATCCCTTACCGAATACCGCGCGATTATTCAGGCCGTTGGCAGCGGCACGCGTGACCGTCAGCGCCAAAAATACCTTCGGGCACTGACTGCAGATTACGCCTGCACCTCCATTAATCATCCCTTAGGACAAATCGAAAAAATTGTAAGCGGCATGTTCCGCCGTAAAACGAATTTTGAAGATTTGCAAAGCATGACGGTGGATTGCGTGGCTTTGCAGGACGGTGATTTATCGCTGTCTGGAGATCGTCGTAAAATCGAAGACTGGCCACGGCATTTTAAGTCGTACCGCGAAGTTATGGCGCTGGCTCCGAAAATGGAGCAGGCGGAAGCAGCGGATAATAAGCTGCAGGTAGTCGAGCAATCCTTAGGTGAAATTCGCGCAAAATACCAAAGCTTAGCCAATCATCAGGATGCAGCAATAGAGGAAAAGCTGGCGGCTAAACGTGAGCTTGAGGTCACCGGTAATGGCGCTAAAGATGCTTATGATGTGGAGCGTACCCGCTTAATCGAACAGCGCACGCAGGCTAAGAATGATGCGGAGTCAGCTGAGAAAAAAGTGGCTGATTTACAATCGCAATCGGATGCTTATGATCGCCAAAAGATCCAGCAGCAGGCGGAGCTGGTAGAGCAAGCGCCACAGCTACGTTCAGAGCGTAAAAATCTGGAAGACCGACGTGAAACGCTGCTGGGTAAACAAAGCGAAATCTTTAATCGCTACGAACGCCATAAGCAGGATGAAAAAGAAAAATTTAATGACATCCGCGAGCAAGTTCAGGAACAGCTAATGGCTGAGGCTGGAAGCTCGGAAGCTGACTTGGTGGCGCTGGAGTCACAGTATCAGCAGGCTGAGCAGACGGCGGATGAAGCATTGACTCCGGCTCGGCAAAAGTTGCAGGAGGCGATCGAAAAAGCCCTGCAATTAAATGCTCGAAATGAGCAGGCAGTATCTAATCCAATGCCTGATGCATCGCTGGAAGCTTTGCTGGCGAATAAGCGCGAAGCCTTAGATGCGGCGCATCAGCATAAGTCACTTCAGGAAGAAAAAGCCAGTGAGCTGAGCCGTGTTTATCAAAGCGCGCAGCAAGCCTTTCAAGAGCAGGAGCGTTTGCTAAATCATGCGCAATCTGAGCTGGAGAATGCAAAGCAAAAGCGCATTGAGATTGAGCGATTTTATGCGCCTGAAGCCGGTACCTTGCTGCACTTTCTGCGTAATGAGCGGCCGGACTGGACTGTTGATATTGCCAAGGTGATTCGTGGTGATATTTTAACGCAGAAAGATTTATCGCCTGCATTGCTGGAGCAGACGCAAAGTATTTATGGCGTGTCGTTGGAGCTGGAGAAGTTACAGGCACATCCTTTAGCGGATCACTCAGCGGCAGCTAAAGCTATTGAAGAGGCTGAAGCGCGTCTGGATATGCTGAAGCAGCAGCTAGAAAAAGCCGAGCAAAATCTGCAGCAGGCTGGCGTGGACCGCAAGAAGGCTGAGTCGAATTACCAGGCGCAGCGCCAAGCCTTGCAGCAATGCGATCATCGTATTCAGCAAGTGCAAACAGAGGTACAAGCGGCGCAGCGTCAAGTGGCTGAGAGTCGGGCTTTGGCCAAGCAACACGCCGAAGCTGCGGTGGTTGAGTCTAAGCAGCAACTGAGCACCGGTCGTCAGCGTTTGGCGGCGTTTGAGCAACAGGCAAAAAATGAGCGCCAGACTCGCCAGAATCAATACCAGCAATCCCGCAAAGCGCGTTTAGCGAAGCGCGATGAGGTACAGGCTAAGTTAAAAACACAGCTAGCTGATGCACAGGCGCGTCAGCAGGTGGCGATTTCTCAGTTGGATTCTGAGCGCCATCTCGCCCTGCAAGCCGAGGGTGTGGACTCTGAGCGTGTACAAAAGCTTGAAGATGAGCGAAAGGCCATTAATCAATCATTGGCCAAGATTGACCAGATCACTGAAGCGGTACAGCAGTGGCAGTTATGGTGTCGTAATGAGTGGCCACAGATGGACACATTCCGCGCTCGCGCAGAAGAGTCGCGCAAGATAGAGCAGGGACACCAAACGGCGGTTAACGAAGCTGATGCCGCCTGGAAAGCGCAGCATGCGATCTTTATGCAGCAAATGAGCGAGCTAAATAAAAACTTAGAAGCTCTGTATGAACAGCAACGCTTGGTGCGTCAGCATCTGGACGGCATGAGCCAATACCCGCAACTTGAAGCGCCGGAGTATGATGTCACTTGGACGTTGGATATGCTCACTGCTCAAGCCAATCAATACAGCGATCAGGCAAGCAAGTTAAACCGGGAAATTCATCAGCTGGTGACTGCCATGCAGCGTGGTTTCCGTGTGCATATTGATACGCCACCGGAGCAATTCTTCCAGAGCCATAATAATGAAAATATGCAGTCTAGCCGCAAATGGATTGCACCGTTGAAAAGCTGGTTCGATGAGGAACACTTTAAGTATCAGCGTATTTTGCTGACTGAAGCCAAAACCATCGCCAGTGATATCTCCGCATTTCACCATACGATGGAAGATTTTCATCGCAAAGTGCTGCAATTTAACCGCGAGTTGCAAACGCACCTGGATACCAGTCTAACGTTTGAAAGCATTAGCGAAGTGAGTGTGGAAGTGATTTCCACTATTAAAGAGCTGAAATACTGGAATGCCATTTGTGATATTGCTGAAACTAATCGTCATTGGTTAGATGCGCTCAGCAATGAGCTGCCACCGCCGGAATTTGCACAAACTTTAGAGCGCTTGTTGGAGCATTGGGAAGTGAAGTCTGGCATTCGTGCCGACCTGAAACACCTAATCCGTATTCAGGGTGAAGTGGTGGAAAATGGCAATCGCCGTACTTTCCGTAAAGCGTCTGATCTGGAGGGGATTTCCTCCAATGGCTTGTCGTATTTGATACTGGTGACGATTTTTATCGCCTTTATTAATCGCATTCGCCGCAATGCGCCGGTCAATATTGTGTGGGCGCTGGACGAGTTGAAAGACTTGGATAGCGGAAATGTGCCACAGCTAATGGCCTTGCTTAAACGCAATAACATCACATTGGTTTCAGCGTTCCCAGATCCTGATCCCGATACGCTTTCCTTGTTTAAAAATCGATTTACCGTAGAGCCAGACCGTCGTTTGGCCGAAGTGAAAATTGAACTTGGGGAGATGGCGTGAGTATGTTTAAGCAGATTTTACCCGAGTTATTGGGTGGCGAGTTTATTTGTCCGGTGTCGCATCAGGATGGTTTCTCTTTTTTAAGTGATACTGACAATTATGCGCAGATCGATGCCTATTTAGAGCAGATGGGCTTAAAACTGAGTACCACTCGCCATGGTGGTGCGTTTTTCTGTGCACATATCGATACTGAGGCGGATGAGAAAAAAGCGGCAAAGGAAACCTTCCGCCAAATCAAGCATACCTTGCGGCCGGTGGTAAGCTTTTTAGAGCTACTGATGCGCGCGCTGGAGCGTGATGATATGTTGGAAGTCGGCGCGGTGATTGAGGTGAATAAACTCATGAGCGTGATTGATGCTAACCCTAGTTTTCGCAATGAGCTGCAGTCGCTGCTAAACCAGATTAAGGGTAAATCTTCCGATGGCACGGATCATCAGCGGCTCAATAAAGTGCTGAGTTATTTTAAAGATCACGGCTATCTGACCTTGGCCAATGCCGAACGTGAAATTTACCGCATGACCGGCAAAGTTGAATACATTCTAGAAGCCATTGAGTTCCTGATGGAGCACGAATCTGTCACTGATATTGATGAAGAGCCCGAGTTGAATCAGGCAGGTGATTTGCTGTGAGTCAGGATGCCGATAGCATTGTTGCTTATCTGAATGTGCTGCATAACCATAAGCAGCTGATTTCAGAGGCTTACCATAATAATGGCGTACACCTCGATTCTGAAAATCAGCGGGCTATTCGCCGTTTGCAGCAGCATCGGGTATTGCTGCCGTATGTGCAGGATGAATATCGTTTAAGTCCGAGCCTTAGCCGCCATTTAGATGAAGTGTTTCAGCGCCAGCGTAACTATGCACTGAGTGGAAACTTTGGCGAGCAAATTAACCGGCTGGAACATCTGGTTGATGAGTATTTAGAAGCCTGTCATCAAAATCGCGCGGAAGATCGCGATACCTATGAAAACGACTTCGAGTCTGGCGTGTTTGAGCTGCGCGAAGGGATTGATTCGATGCTGCTGTTTCTGCGTACCCTCACTGAAAACCGCTTTGCGAATGTCAGTACCTTAGATGAAAAGCGTCGGCAAAATGAGTACTACATTCATCAGGCAGAGAAAATTAGTGATGCACTACGGGCATTACAGCAGGATGGTCTGAACGAGCAGTTAAGTAGCTCGGATTTGTTGGTACCGCTATTTGGTGTTTACCAATATCAGCTGCAAAATATGTTGCCGGAGTGGCGCGCTTCCTTGCTGGATATTACTAGCACACTGAAAAACTATTTATATCGCTTGCGCCAAGTGGAGCCTGAGGCGCGCCGCATTCGTAACTTTGCCCATTTCTTGAATAAGAATCGGGATTATCAGGTGCCGGATGCCGAAGACCTGCTGGAACTGCCAGCGTGGTCGGCGCGATTTGATGGCTTGCGCTTAAAAATCCATCCGGATTTAAGTGAAAACCGTACCAGAGAAGCATTGGTAGAAGTGGCGCAAAGTATTCCGCCTGCTCCTATGACCATTGATCGTGAGCGTAAAGCGGGAAGTTTGGTCGGTGAAGGTCATGATAAAGCCACGGTGACAATCAAGCCGAACCCTGTTCAACTGGCTTTTCATCATTATGTAGGGGCGGCGATTGAGTCGGCCAAGCCGCTTTCGGCGCTTCAGTGGAAACAGCAACATGAGGAGTTTTCTTCGCTGAAAGATGAAATGTGGTTGTTGTATGTACTGCATGCCACGCAGATGTTAAATGTGAGTACCAATGCGCGTTGGCGCAAGTTACAGGTTGAGCGCATGGAGGCCCCGGCGGCCTATGGGCTGTCCGGGAACATTACTGTTTCGGATATTTCTGTATGGAAAGGCGTTTAATAAATCGACTATTGAAGTTAGTTCAAAGTGAAGAGAGCCGCGTTCAAGCAACGGCTATGCTAAAAGGCTTTAGCAAAACTTATGGGCTTGGGTGTTTAGTTGGTACTCAGATTGAGTTTTCAGAGAAGGATAAAGCTCTGATCAAGAGTCTACTGATTCAAGGTGAGGGTGTTGATCCTGATAAAGTTAAAGCAGGGCAATTTAATGACCTAACCCGAGCTGAAGCTTCAAAGCTGGGGAGCAATGAAAAACTAACTACCCGTCCTGTTCGTGAAGATCGGATTGCTGTGAAGGCTCTACCTGCACAAGCTTTGTTACTTGGCATTGAAAGGTTAACGCTGCCTGATGGCAGTAGTCTGGATGTGAACTGGCAGTGGTTGTTGGATAACTGTCAACACCGCAGCATTATGGCTGTTGAGAACTGGGAAGCATTTGAGAATATTCACAAAATAAATTTTGATATCACCCAGTATGCAGATAACCCGCTAGTCATCTTCAGAGGGGGAGATGAATATAATCAAAAATGGGTTATGTCGCTCTTAGAGGCGATGCAAGTGCCCGTGTTTTATTTTGGTGATTTTGATCCGGCTGGTTTAGGTATTGCACAGAGTTTACCTTGCTTTGGGAAATTAATTGCCCCGCCTGACGATCAGTTGCTAGCCGCTCTCAAGCAATGTAAAAATCATGAGCGCTATCAAAAACAGCTGGGAACTTGGCAGATAACGCTAAATAATAGTAACCACCCTGATATCCTTAAATACTGGCCGCTAATTCGCGAGCATGGTGTAGGATTGCCGCAAGAGTATTTCATCGAAACAAACCGTTAGGAGACCCCATGAAAATCCAGCTTCAGAGCGACCTGCATTTAGAATTTGCAGAGTTTGAGGCCAATTACGCAGCAGCAGATGTGTTAGTGCTGGCGGGTGATATTCATGTCGGCACTAAAGGCGTCGAATGGGCGGTTTCTCTGGGGCTGGATATTCCTGTGATCTACGTGGCGGGAAATCATGAATACTACAACCAAGCTTATCCCACGCTACAGGCCGAGCTTCGGGCAGCGGCTGCAGGCAGCAATGTCCATTTTCTGGAGAATGAGTCTTTAGAGCTAGATGGCGTCGCCTTTCATGGCGCGACCTTGTGGACTGATTTTAAACTCTACGGCAAAGAGTGGACTGGCAAGGCCATGGCCCAATATGCGATGCCGGATTATAAAGTCATTTGGTATGACCCCAGCGCCAAATACCTGACGCCCGATATCACCCAGCAAATCCATACCGACTCACTAAACTGGCTGGCTCAAAGCCTGGAAAGCTCCAAGGCAACAAGCAATGTCGTAATAAGCCATCATGGCCCAAGCCTGAAATCTTCCGCAGAATGCTATAGTGACGATGAAATGACAGCGGCTTTTTTATCAAATTTAGAGGGCTTTATCGATCGCTGGCAGCCGGATTATTGGTTGCATGGTCATTGCCATAATCTGAGTGATTATATGATTGGAGAATGTCGGGTGATTTGTAATCCGCGAGGCTATCCTAAGGAAAAGGGTACCGCGTTTAACGACCAATTGATTATTGAGACGGCTTAATCACTGCCGCGTGCAGTTGCCCGATTGCACGGTCTAAATACGCACCGAAAAAGTCCGGTGAGGTATAGCCTAATAGCTTCTTCGCTTGCTCAGCGCCATTAGCATCGACAAACACCAAGGTCGGCGTCATTGAGGCATCATAGAGTGTGGCTAGCTGGCTGGCGGCGATTTTCTGACCATTAAAATTGACCATATCGTACGCGCCATCAATCTGAATTTTGCGGATTAATACCTTATCGTCATAGTCGCCACTGCGCAGCATCGGTTGCAATAAATCCGCCTCTAGCCGTTTGCAATACTCGCAATATTCCGCGTGAAACATAATCACCAAACCCAATTGATCACTACGCATGGTTTTGCCAAGTGCTTGCAGGTCGTGTGCTTCAATCAGTACGCGTTCTTTCAATGGTGTGGGGCTTATATCGCTGTCATTAGCCAATAGCGAGCTGGTATTAAATAGTGTGATAAAGAATACGATACACGCCAACTGTAATTTCATTTGTAATTCCTGATTGATTTTGCCTAGCAGCCGCTTTTATCGTAAAGTGCTGCACTTTCAAGCCGTTAACATAAAGTCTTCTATGTCCAATATTCTACGTATCGCAACGCGCAAGAGTGCGTTGGCGCTCTGGCAGGCAGAACACGTCGCTAGCCGTTTAAAACAGATCCACCCAGATCTTCAGGTGGAGCTGGTCGGTATGATGACACGTGGCGATATTATTTTGGATACTCCATTAGCAAAAGTAGGGGGTAAAGGCCTGTTTGTTAAAGAGTTAGAGACTGGGATGCTTGATGGCGTGGCGGATATTGCCGTGCATTCGATGAAGGATGTACCAATGGCGTTTCCGGAAGGGCTGCATTTACCGGTAATAATGGAGCGTGAAGACCCAACCGATGCGTTTGTTTCAAATACCTTTGAATCGATTGATGCGCTGCCGTTCAATGCGCGAGTGGGAACCTGTAGTTTGCGCCGCCAAACCCAAATTCGCGAATACCGCCCTGACTTAAAAATTCTGGATTTGCGCGGCAACGTCAATACGCGCTTAGCCAAGCTGGATAACGATGAATATGATGCCATTATTCTGGCGTCCGCTGGCTTGATTCGTTTGGGCTTTCAAGACCGAATTCGCCAAGGCATTAGCACCGAGCAAAGTTTGCCAGCCATTGGGCAGGGTGCTGTAGGTATTGAGTGTCGTAGTGATGATCCGAGAATTAATGCCTTATTAGCCCCATTAACGCATGAAGAAACCTCAATCAGAGTTCGTGCTGAGCGCGCTTTAAACAATCGCCTCAATGGTGGTTGCCAGGTGCCGGTAGCGGGTTATGCTGAGCTGAATGGCGATCAGATTTACCTTCGTGGACTAATCGGTTTTCCGGATGGCTCAAAGATTTACCGCGCAGAAATGACCGGATCTGTGAATGACGCCGAAGCGATTGGTGTTGCGGTCGCTGAAGACCTGTTGGCACAAGGCGGGCGCAGCGTGTTGGAAAGTATTGGCATTCACGTCGCCTGATGGAAGCCGGCTTAGCGTTAAAAGGGCGGGGCATTGTGATTACCCGTCCTGCGCACCAAGCCGGACCGGTGAGCCAGCGTCTGGAGTTACTGGGCGCGACAGTGTTGCAGTTTCCATTACTGGGAATTGCCGAACCTCAGAATATTGCCCGCAGTCAGCAGCAATTAGCTGACCTAGCGCATTACGATACGCTTTTATTTACCAGCCCTAATGCGGTCGAGTCTGCACTGCAGAAACTGGGCGCAAGCATTCCGGAATCAGCGACCATTGCCTGTATTGGGCAAAAAACTGCGCAAAGTCTGGAGCGCTTTGGAGTGCAAGTCTCCATCGTGCCCGATGCGGTGTTTAATAGCGAAGCATTGCTGGCAGAGCCCGAGTTTCAGCAAATGCAGGGTAAGCGCGTTGCCATCATTCGGGGTGAGGGCGGTCGCGACTTATTAAAATCCACCTTAAGCCTACGTGGTGCTAGCGTCGATTATATTGATGTGTATCGCCGTATTTGTCCTGCGCACGATTTATTGCCATTGCTTAAGTTTCAGCAAGGGGGGCAACTGGATATAATCGCGTTGACCAGTGCTGAAAGCTTGCGTAATCTTTTTACATTAGCAGGCGGCGCGGCGTGGCTGGATGGGGTAGCATTATTGCTAGGCAGTGAGCGCATGCAATTAGCGCTTAAAGAAACAACGCACCATGGGCCAGTTCATCTGGCAGCAGACCCTAGTGATGACAGTATGTATCAGGCACTTTTGGATTGGGCGCGGCATTTATAAATATAAGGTAAATACTAATGATTGAGCAGTCAGCAGGCGTTGAAAAGCAACTCAAAACCTTGCGTAAACGATCGATTTTCACGTTATTTCTAACGTGGATGGCACTGTTTTTTACACTCATTGGTATCGCTGCGGGTTATAAAAACTTCCTGCGGGTGCATGATCGGGCGACTCAAGCGAAAGCTGATGCCGAGATTGCCAAAACCTTGTTACCGCAACTGGCGCGTAAAGATGACGTAGGAGGCTGGCAGCGTGACGTTCGCCAACAATTAAAAACCAGCAGCCTGCAGTATGCCAATGAACTGGAAGAGCTGCGGGTCATAAAGGATAGTACGGCTCAGGTTGCGGATGCATTGAATGATCAAGTCAAAGCCTTAACCATCCAGCAACACATCGTAAGTTCTCCCTCCTTGAAAACGCAGCAATGGCAGCTTAATGAAGTACGCTATCTGCTACGCATGGCTTCCCGAAAACTGACATTGGAGCGTGACTCGCTGAGTGCCAAGCAGGCTTTAAGAGAGGCTGATTCCTTATTGGTGGAGTTGGCTCACCCGGACTTATTGCCGATTCGGGCACAAATTAGCCGCGATATAGCCATGCTGAAAAACTATCAGCCGCTAGACTTTGCCGCATTTAACAGCCGTATCGACCGATTGATGCAGGATTTAAAACCGGCTGCGATTGTGACGGCGACAACGACTGGTGAGGCCGTTCCGCTCTTGGAGAGCGGCGGACGTAATGATTCATTACTCGATCGTATGAAAGACAGCATTAATGATGCCATTGTGGTGCGCCCTTATGACGAAGCCTTGGCCCAACAGATTAGTGGCGATGCCACTGAAGTGCGCTATCAGCTGCTGCGCTTGAGATTGGAGAGTTTAAACCTGTTGGCACTGCGGGGTGAGCAAGCGGCGTATCAACAACAGCTTAAACAAATTCGTGTTTTGCTAACTCAGGAGCAAACGGGTGTTAGCCCAGCGATTACCGATAGCTTGGCCGAGCTGGAGCGGGTTAATCTTCGCCCACCACTACCTGCGCTGTTGGCGGCAAAACAGTTCGATGAATTGCTGGCAACACTGGATGAGGCTCACCAATGATTCTTTATCCCTTTCTAATCCTCGTATTTATCGGCGTTATCTACATTACGGGGTTGATGCTGTTGCGCAACTCTCAGGATCTGGTGATCTTGTGGGGAAATAGCGTCACGATTGAGACGAGTACCTTTGCTTTGGTGTTTGGCTTACTGGCAGCTTTTATTGTGGGCTACTTCGCATTGATGGTACTGAGTTGGACATTTTCAATGCCGCGTCGAGTGGCTAAAGCCCGTGAGCAAAAGCGGATTACGCAGGCACAAAATCAGTTAAACAGTGGTTTGGTGAGTCTGGTTGAAGGGCATTGGGATCAAGCTGAAACTGCTCTAGTCGCCAGTGTGTTTGATTCTGAAACTCCATTACTAAACTATCTGGGGGCTGCACGAGCGGCTCACATGAAGCAAAACTACCTGAAGCGTGATGAGTATCTCAAAGCGGCCAGCGCCTATGGTGAAGAGGCTGAGATTGCCGTTGCCGTATCACAAGCGGCCATGCAGATGGAAAGTGAGCAAATTGAACAAGCTCGGGCGACGTTGATTCATCTTAGAAAGCTGTCTCCAGAGCATCCTTATCCCAATCAATTACTGGCGAAAGTGTATTTGTTACAGGAAGATTGGAAGCAGTTGGCACAGTTAGTACCCGAGTTAGTGGAGAAAAATCCTGCGGATATTGCAGAATATGTGCCTTATATGCAGCGTGCAGTCATTGGTTTATTTGAGTCCACGGCTGGCAAGCAAGATTTACCCGCGCTTGAAGCCATCTGGAAGCATTTCCCTGAGATTCTGCAAGCGGAAACCTATGCGCTTGAGGCTTACTGCAAAGCCTTGACCAATGCCGGTGGTGGTGACTTAGTCGCACCTTTACTGGAAGCTAGAATTGATCAACAACCACAGCGCGAACTAGTCGCCTGTTATGGGCGTATTCAGCACCGTTACCCCGAGCAAGCCTTAGCTCATGCCAAGCAATGGCAGCTAGCGATGGCGGGCGATCCGGAGTATATGCTCTGCATGGCTCGACTGTCTAAGCAATGCAAAGATATGAAAGCGAGTGCAGACTTTTACGAGCAAGCGTTGGGGCTGGTGCCGGATAAACGTGTGTATCATGAGTTTGCCGAGCTGCTTTGGCAAATAGGTGATATTGAGAACTCAGCACGCTGTAATAGACAAGGTTTACGTTATTGCGTTCAAGGCAAGGCACGCCCCTTTAAGCGAGACCTGCAGCAAGTAACCGCCTTATCGGAAAAGCCTTAAGCTGCAACGTTTAATACCGTAAACTGGCACAAAATAACAACAAAATCGGTGCCCGATATGGACTTTAAAAACTTGCTGCGAATCTTGGTTCGCAATGACGGATCAGATCTTTATTTAACATTCAACGCGCCGCCTGCCGCCAAGTTTCAAGGTACCTTGCGTGCGCTAGGGCCAGACAAGCTCGATGCTGAAACGCTGGATGAGTTGGCTAAAGAGCTGATGAATGAAGATCAGCAAAAGCAGTTTGAGAAAAAGCCGGAAATGAATCTGGCACTGGATGAGCCGGGTATTGGTCGCTTCCGGATTAATATCTTCAAGCAGCGCACGCATCTGGCAATGGTTATCCGAAATATCAAAGTGGATATTCCCAATGCAGATGTGCTCGGTTTGCCGAGTGTGCTCAAAGACATCATCATGGAAAAGCGTGGCCTGATTCTGTTTGTGGGTGGAACAGGCTCTGGTAAATCAACCTCGCTAGCCGCATTGATTGATCATCGAAATGCTAATTCCACCGGCCATATCATCACCATTGAAGACCCGATTGAATATGTGCATCCGCATAAAAAATGTCTGGTCAGCCAGCGTGAAGTGGGTGTGGATACCGATAGCTATGAAGATGCTCTGGAAAATACCTTACGCCAAGCACCTGATGTGATTTTGATTGGTGAGATTCGTACCGAAGAAACCATGGAACATGCCTTGGCCTTTGCGGAAACCGGCCATCTTTGCTTATCCACCTTGCATGCCAATAGTGCCAATCAGGCGTTGGACCGTATTATCAATTTCTTCTCGGAAGAGCGCCGTAATCAGCTATTGATGGATATCTCGCTAAATATTAAAGCCTTCGTTTCTCAACGTTTGATCCCAACGATTGATGGCAAACGCGTGGCAGCCATTGAGATTTTGATTGGCACGCCAATGGTTCAGGATTTGATTATGAAGGGCGATATTCACGCGCTGAAAGAAATCATGGATAAATCGGAAGAGCAGGGCATGCAGACGTTTGATAGCCACCTGTTCCGCTTGTACAAAGAAGGCCGTATTTCTCTGGAAGAGGCACTGAAAAATGCAGACTCGCCGAATAATATGAAAGTAAAAGTGAATCTGATGCAGGATTTGCCAGGTCAGGATAATGAAGCAAACAGAGAAGCCAAAGAATCTGAGCTGAATAGCTTAATGCTGGAGCCGATTCTGGAAGAAGAGGAAGATGATGACTCTGTTGAGGGTGAAACCGAGCTGGAGGCTTTGATTAGAAGGCAAGCACAGCAGCGCGAGAAGGTTGAGAGTTAATTCTTAAATAACAAACGTATTGTTGTGAATCAAAGGGCCGTATTAAGCGGCCCTTTTTAATGCCTGTCAGGCTGACTCAAGATAAGGCTGTTTACTAGCCGCTAACTGGGCTTCCATGGCACTGAATAAGTTAGCCGGCTTAAATGGCTTGCTAATAAAGTCATTCATTCCACTTTGCATGCAGGCTTGACGATCAGACTCTTGTGCATTAGCAGTGAGTGCAATAATCGGTATCTGCTGATCGAATTCACGAATCTTTGCTGTCGCAGTGAGGCCATCCATGACCGGCATTTGGCAGTCCATTAGGATGATATCAAAGGTCTGCTGTTTGGCTAAATCCACCGCTTCCTTGCCATCATTGGCCACCCATAACGTACAGCCACCTTTTTCCAGTAAGCGCATGGCGACTTTCTGGTTAATTTTATTATCTTCAACCAATAATACATCGGCAGTAAGCGTCGGAGTCGCCACCGCTTTTGGTTTTTCTGGTTTGGGCAAGGTTGCTTGATAGTCTGCCTGAGTGGCAGGCGTAAGCGGGAGTATAGTTCCAAATACTGAGCCGACTCCGGGCACGCTAGCGACTGTTACTGAGCCATTCATCAGTTCAGTGAGTTTACGAACAATAACTAAACCAAGCCCTGTGCCACCAAAGTGTCGGTTTGACCCACTATCAAGTTGTACGAAGGTTTTAAACAAGCGACCAAGGTCATCTTGCTCAATACCAATGCCCTCATCCGTGACCGAAAACCCCGTATCACCTTCGGCATTATTAAAGACTTTAAGCGTAATGGTGCCAGTGTCAGTGAACTTGATGGCATTATTCAGGTAGTTGTTGAGCATTTGGCGAATACGTTTTTTATCCGCAAACACATAATGATTATTAAGCTCACTGCTATCCACTTTGAAAGATAGTGACTTGTGCTCAATCAGTGGGCGGTAAATCGCGTCAATTTCACTAATTAATACTGGAATGCTAATCGGAGTCGGTGCAAGCGTAAGCTCGCCTTCTCTAATTGATGAGTAATCCAGAATATCGGTAACCGTACCCATTAATAGCTCTGCAGAGCACAGTGCGGTATTAATATTCTCTGTATTTTGGGGTGAGAGCTTTTTATCTTCAACTAGCTCTAGTGAGCCAACAATGCCATTAATCGGGGTGCGGATTTCATGGCTCATCACCGCTAAAAACTCGGACTTTGCCCGGTTTGCCGCTTTGGTTTTTTTGGACTCTTCGATGAGTGACTGAGTGCGTTCATCAATATTGTCGCGCATTAGCTGAATCGATTGATAAAGCTGGTCGATCTCATCGCCACGGCGTTTATACACTGGAATTTCAACCGGTCGATTGTGTGCAATTTCTTTGGTGACAAAGCTGAGTTTGTCGATCGCTGTGGCCACTCGATAGCCCATGACTAAAGACACAATGGTACTGATAAAGATTTCAACCGCTGCCAGTAAATACGTCCAAAATGCATTATTGGACAGGGCGGTCATGCTGCGCGTAATGTCATACACAAATTTTGCCGAACCGATTTCAGAGCCATCAATACTGATTGGATCTTTCACTGTCAGGAAGAAGTTTTTCTCATATTCCTTTACGCCATTTTCATCGACCGCTTGGTCCTGAAGGTTATCGGATAAGCCTTGCTTTAAAGCGGGTTCCTGATACTTCGGCACATCACTGTAAGCCTGCGCTAATAACAGACCATCAGTATTGTACAGTTGCACTTGAACAGCGCCTTCCATTGCGACAAAGCGTTGAGCCGCATCATCAATCGTTGCTAAATCATTGACGATTAATGGGGTGGTGACCACTTCACTGAACATGGTACTGGCAAGGCTGGTTTTATCCCGCATGAGTTGGCGAGATTCACGATCCAATGAGTTGAAGTTAACCGCAACAATGGCTAGCGTGAATAGCGTTTCCAGAAAGATAAAGGAAATAACGAACCGAAATCTAAATGACATAATGTTTACCTCTCAGTCAGCGTATTAATTTCGCTCTATGGTGGAGAGGCTAGCTTCAAGCTCTGCAATGGGTTGAAATTCTTCGTTATTACTGGGGATCAGTTTTACCATACTTAGCTTGTCAGTTAGCGCTTTGGGTAGACCGAGTAAAGCCTTGGTTAGCTTGTTCTGAGTCACTGAATCTAAGCTAGGCTTTAAAACAATCGGGTGGCTGGGGTAGGCGTTGGTTGTATAGATGGCTTTAAGTTTGTTCTTGTCATCGGTATTCGAAAAATTATTGTAGGTACGTTGAATACCGCCGCCTATCTCACCCGTGCCTCGTGCAATACCGGAGTAAACCGAGTCGTGCGAGTTTACATATTGCTGAGTTCTATCCAGATTGATATTAACCCCGTATTTGCTCAGTAGCTCAAATTTGGTCAGCAAGGTCGCTGCAAATGCATTTGGTGAGGGGAATAGGAAGCGAGTCTCTTTCGACTTGATCAGGCTGTCAAAGTCTTGGTTGCTATTATTCGCCACTAAAATACCGCGAATGACTTTGCTATCACGAACCACTGCCTGATAGTTTTGAGTGCGGTGAGCCACCACAAAATGATAGGGATTCACATAGGCCATATCGTAGCCGCCGCTATATAAGACTTTTTCAAACTCGGCGATTGAACGCTCGGTTTTGAACACAATCTCATGGCCGGTTTCTTTGGATAAGTGATCGGCGATGGGTTTCCATGCCTTAAACATTTTCAGAGGGCTTTGCTGGGGGACGATACCCAGTGTGTATTTTTCGGCGAAGGCTGCTCCGGAAACACTGGAGAGGATTAAGCTTAGGACAATGGCACGCATGGCTACACTCGACGTTCTGATTTTTAGGGGGATTTTTATTGTTATCCCCACATTAGAGATCAGGTCGACGAGTGTCCAGTTTTTAACGATGAAGGGCCGTAATGAGAGGCGCTGTTAATGCTTGGTATGGTTTTGATTAATGCTCAGCGTGTTGCTTACCCACTAGGCTGTTGATTTGTCTCAATAATTTGTCCGTTACACCACGGTGTTGGCTTAAGGTTTGCTCTGCACGCTGATGGATGGCGTTGCGCTCAGCCTCGGTGAGTTGTAATAGGCTTAAAATTCGTGATTGCAAATCATGTTGATCGGCTTCAACCCAAGCAATCTCAGCATCACACAAAATGTCGAACACATCATTAAAGTTAAAAATAGCCGGCCCACTGACCACTGGAATGCCATAAACGCTGGCCTCCAACGGGTTATGCCCACCGGTTGGAGCTAAGCTGCCACCCATAAATACTATATCAGCAGCGCTATACCAGTAAGCCATCTCACCTAAGCTATCGCCTAGAATAATGTCGCAGTCAGCGCTAAAGCTGGCATATTCACTGCGCCGTTGTACAGTGTAATCCGTATTGATGCAGAGCTGATAAACCGCCTCAAAACGCTCGGGGTGGCGCGGCACTAAAATTAATACCAACTCGGTATGTTGGGTTTTGAGCTGCTGATAACACGCCAGAATTTGCTCATCCTCACCTTGATGAGTACTGGCCGCCACCCAGATTTTAGCGTTGGGTTTTAGTTGTTGGCGCAAGGCTGGCGCATCAGTGGTTTGAGTTTTTGGCAGAATATCGAATTTGATATTCCCCGTAACCATGACCGATTCTGGTTTAGCGCCAAGCAGTTTGAAGTGTTCAGCATCTTGTTCACTACGACAGCCAATACTGGATACTTGCTGCAACGCTGGTTGAATCAATTTGCTAAGGCGCGAATAGCCTTTGGTTGAGCGCTTGGATAAACGGGCATTGGCAATCATCACTGGAATGCTTTGTTTATGGCAACTGGCAATCAAGTTTGGCCAGATCTCAGTTTCCATAATCACCAGTAGCTCAGGTTTGGCAGATTTTACAAAACGGCTGACCGCAAAGGGGAGATCATAAGGGCAATAGGCGTGCTCAACCCGGTCGGCAAACAATCGCTGCGCGGTTTGGGAGCCAGTGGCTGTGGTGTTACTAAGGAGTAAGCGATGTTTGGGGTATTGTTCGAGCAGGGCTTCGATTAGCGGTTTGGCTGCCATGGTTTCGCCCACTGAAACCGCGTGCAGCCAGATTCTTGGCGCAGGTTCCAGATTAATCAATCCGAGTCGCTGCTGCCAATTATTACGGTGTGCAGGGTTTTGCCGGGAACGCCAAAACAGGCGCAGCAATACGAAAGGGGATAGGATAAACCACAGCAATGAATACAGCAGGCGATACAGGGACATTAATATTTCCTTGCATGAACTCTGCCATATTCATTGTGGCAGAGTTAGTAAGTAATGACGCGGGGTAATCGTTTGGCTTGACTAATCCAGTCAATTACCTGATTCAGGCTGGCCATTTTGGAAACAATGCGGTGCTTATTATTCTCTTCCAGAATAGTCGCATGCAGGTTTTCCGGATTACGCTGAGCCAGTTCGGGCACGGTATCAACACCCGCTGCTTCGAGCAAGTCTGCATTTTGAGTGGCGATTCCTTTGATACGGGCTAAGTCCGCACGGTTTGCCCAGGTTAAGATGTCTTTTTCAGAGAATCCTGTGTTGCGTGCTAGCTCCTCACGGCCCTTACGGGTGCTGCAAGTGGCGAGCAATGCTTCAACAGTTTTGATGCCCTGCGCTTCGATGGTATAGGAAATTCGGATGGTTATTCCCTTGATTTCAGAGAGCTTTGCCATAATGTACCTTTTTATTAGTTATTTGCTTGGTCATATTTTGTGGATAATTTTAACACCCAAAAGAGGCTGAGGCGAAGTACCATACGACAAGCTGTATTTTTAATAGGCCATTTACTATCACTGCCTCTTTAATTGTGTCAAAATTCCCGAATTTGCCAAAGCTTGGAAAGTCGCATGAATATTGTTAAAAACTCAGTCGCTACATTACATTACATCCTGAAAGATAATGATGGCGAAGTACTCGACACTGCAGACGAGAACAACCCATTTTTATATATGCACGGTGTGGGTGGTATGATTCCAGGTCTGGAAAAAGCACTTGAGAACGCTGCTGCTGGCGATAATATTGTGGTATCAGTACCACCGGCTGAAGCCTATGGCGAGCGCAACCCTAACCTGACTCAAGACGTACCTCGCGAAATGTTCGCTGGCGTGACGGATGAAGATATGGTGGTTGGCGCACAATTTCAGGCGCAGACTGATCAGGGCGTAGAAATTATTACGGTAGCCGCTATTGAAGGCGATACCATTAAGATTGATGGTAATCACCCAATGGCTGGTGAGACCTTAAACTTTGATGTCAATGTGATTGACGTGCGTGAAGCATCGGCTGAAGAAATCAGCCATGGTCACCCACACGGCCCAGGCGGCCACCACCACTAAGGCACCTTTAGGAAAGCTAAGATAATCCCATGAAATTTGTAGATGAAGCACGCATCCAGGTTAAAGCCGGCGACGGTGGCAACGGAGCCGTGAGTTTTCGGCGTGAAAAATACATCGAGTTCGGCGGCCCGGATGGCGGCGATGGCGGCGATGGTGGTTGCGTGTACCTTCAAGCCAGTAAGGACTTGAATACCCTGTCTGATTTCCGTCATTCGCGTCATTATGAAGCGGACCGCGGAAAGAACGGCCATGGCAATAATATGACCGGACACCGTGGGGCAGATAAAATTATCGAAGTCCCTATCGGTACGGCGGTTTATGATGATGAAACCGATGAGTTAATCGGTGACATCACTAGCGATCAGGAGCGTTTGTTAGTTGCTCAGGGTGGTTTTCATGGGCTTGGTAACCTCCGTTATAAAAGCTCGGTTAATCGCGCACCACGTCAGGCAAAGCCAGGTTCTCTTGGCGAGCTGAGACAGCTCCGGCTGGAAATGCGCGTATTAGCCGATGTGGGTTTGTTGGGAATGCCGAATGCAGGTAAATCAACACTGATTTCCAGCATGTCTTCGGCACGTCCGAAAATCGCAGATTACCCGTTTACTACACTCTATCCAAACTTGGGTGTGGTTAGCGTCGGTGACTTTAAAAGCTTCGTGATTGCCGATATTCCGGGCTTGATCGAAGGTGCGGCAGAGGGTGCTGGGCTTGGGGTACGATTCCTTAAGCACTTAACCCGCACCAGCTTGCTATTGCACATGGTGGATGTCGCACCGTTGGATGAAAGTAGTCCGGCAGAAGCGTTCCGTATCATCGAAAACGAAATTCGCCAATATAGCGATGAGTTGGGTGATCGTGAGCGTTGGTTAGTGCTGAACAAAATTGATGTGTTACCTGAGGATGAGCGTGAAGCGCATTGTCAGGCGATCATTGATGAGCTGGGCTGGGATAAACCGGTCTTTATGCTCTCTGCCGCCACCAAAAATGGTACTCAGGAATTGGCTTATAAAATCATGCAATATATGGATGAGAAGTCAATGGAAGCCGAAGTATCGAGTCACGCCCCTTAAGTGTGAACCTCTATGAGTCGCATTAAATATACTCAGCAAAGCCAGCGCTGGATTGTAAAAATTGGTAGTGCCTTACTCACGCGCGACGGGGAAGGGTTGGACTATGCTGCGATTGCAGACTGGGCTGGCCAGATCACGGCACTTCGTGAGCAAGGGATTGAGGTCGTTCTGGTCTCATCCGGATCAGTTGCCGAAGGCATGAGTCGGATGGGCTGGAAAGTCCGCCCGACGACCTTGCCAGAGCTGCAGGCTGCTGCTGCGGTAGGGCAGGCTGGTCTGATTCAGACCTATCAGACTGAATTTCAAAAATACCAAGTCCAAGTCGCTCAAATTCTATTAACGCATGATGATGTTCGGCATCGTCTGCGTTATCTCAATGCTCGTAATACCTTAAGAACGTTGATTCGCTTAGGTACCATTCCCATTGTTAATGAGAATGATACCGTGGCGTTTGAAGAAATTCGTTTGGGTGATAATGATACACTTGGCGCAGTTGTTGCCAGCTTGGTTGAGGCGGACTTATTAGTCATTCTCACCGACCAAAAAGGCTTGTATAACAAAGATCCGAGACATAACCCTGACGCTGAATTTATCAGCGAAGGCGCAGCGATGAATCCGGACTACGTCAGTTTTGCTGGCGCAGCGGGAACGGCCATCGGCAGTGGTGGCATGGCAACTAAGGTAAAAGCCGCACGTCGTGCAGCGCGAGCCGGTTGTGCTACAGTCATCGTCTCAGGTCGTGAGAAAGACGTGCTAACCCGCCTACGCAAAGGCGAGAATTTAGGCACCTTGCTAACACCCGATGACAGTAAACTGGCTGCCCGTAAGCAATGGATCGCTGGCCAAACACAGGCTAAAGGCACTTTGTATCTGGATGATGGGGCGGTTAACGCATTGCTACGATTAGGTAAGAGCTTGTTGCCAGTTGGCGTAGAGCGTTGTGAAGGAAACTTTGAGCGAGGCGATCGGGTTGATTGCGCAGATGCTCAGGGCCGTGTGATTGCACGTGGCCTTTGTAATTATGCCAGCAAGGATGTTAGCCTAATTTGTAAAACACCTAGTCAGTCTATCCCTGAAGTACTCGGGTATATGGGGGAGGCTGAACTGATCCATCGTGATAATCTGGTACTGGAAGATTAAGTTATGGCAGATAATGCGGTAGAAGAGAATTCGCTGAACGGCAGAATGCTGGCAGCAGTTGATTTGGGCTCGAATAGTTTTCATATGATTGTGTCGCGCAGTGATGAAAACGGCAGCTTCACCCTAATCGATAAAGAAAAAGAAATGGTTCGTCTGCGTGGCGGGCTGGATGAGAATGGTATTCTCGATGATGACGTCGAGGCTCGTGCTTATGAATGCCTGAAGCGCTTTGGCGATCGCCTACGCTCAATCCCTCCTGAAAATGTCCGGATTGCCGGAACCAATACCTTGCGGCGCATGCGTGATTCTGATGAGTTTGTGCGTCGTGGTAGTGAGTTATTAGGGCATCCAATCGATATCATCTCGGGTCGTGAAGAAGCGCGTTTAGTGTATCTTGGCGTCTCGCACACCTTATCTAATGATCGCGGCAAGCAGTTGGTTATTGATATTGGTGGAGGCAGTACCGAATTTATTATCGGGCAAGATTTTGTACCACAGGATTTGGAAAGTTTAGATGTTGGTGCGGCGAGCAGTACGCAGCGTTTTTTCCGCAATGGTGACGTTCGTGCGAAGAATTGGGCCAAAGCTAGTACTGAAATTCGTCTGGAAATTCTCCCAATACAAAAGACTTATATGCAGGGACGCTGGTCGCGTGCGACAGGCTCCTCTGGCACGATTACCAGTACCCTGAATATTATTTTGGCTTTGGGCTTAGAGCCGTTTGGCATTACGCTGACTGCGCTGTATGCGATTCGTGACAAAATGATCGAAGCCAAGAACATCAGCGAAGTAAGTTTACCGGGCTTGGGTGATGATCGGCTGCCTGTGTATGCCGGTGGTTTGGCGGTATTAATTGCGGTGTTTGAAGCGCTGAAAATCGATCATATGACGGTGTCTGAAGGGGCTTTGCGTGAAGGTCTGCTATACGACATGCTTGGTCGCATACAGCATGAAGACGTGCGTGACCGCAGTATTGAAGAGATCTCAACTCGCTTTCAGGTCGATACCGAGCAAGCAGAGCGCGTGCGCAGTACCGCATTGTATATGTTTGACCAGGTTGCTGAAAGTTGGGGCTTGCCGCCAGCAGCCCGCGAGATGTTGTCTTGGGGTGCCAAGCTGCATGAGATCGGTTTAATTATTACCCACAGTAAACATCACTTTCAGGGTGCCTACATTCTGAAATATGCCTTTATGCAGGGCTTCTCGCTTCGTGAACAGGTTTGGTTGGCAACCTTGGTGAAGTCACATCGTCGGAAAATTGACCTGGGTCGGTTTAGCGATTTCCCCAAGCAAGACCGTGAAATGATTATTCGTTTAAGTATCTTATTGCGATTGTCGGTATTGCTACACCGACGCCGGGACTCTAATAAGATACGGCCATTCTTAACAGCAAAGGGCCGTAAGATTCAACTGACCACCAAACGTGGTCTGGATGATCGTGAATTGCTGGAAGCCGATTTGCGCCGTGAGCACAATTGGTTGCAACGATTGGCGTATCAGTTGGACTATGAATAAGCAAGGTTGGTCGTTGGTCGTTGGTCGTTGGTCTTCGGACAAGGTCTACTCGTCTTGTAAAGGTTTACACTATTAGTTTACACGCGTAGTGTTTGTACATCAGTGAAGCTTAATTATTTAACTCATAAATGTAGAAACTGGCGTGTAATCGAATGAAAAAAATAGCGATAGTGATTGCCGACCTGGAACTGGGAGGCGGGCAGCGCTCGGCCCTCAATTTGGCAAGTGCCTTATCCAAAGACCACGACGTAACCTTGGTGATTTTTCAGGATACTGATATGCATTATCAGTCTCCGTGCCGTCAGGTAAATCTTAATTGTCCTGAGAAGTTTGGCCTATTTTTTAAAGCTTACAATGTTTTAAAGCGTACGGTTAGGTTAAAGCAGCATTTTCGGCAGGAAAAATACGATTATGTGTTTGGCTTCATGGAGTCGGCTAACTATCCAACAGCCTTAGCTGAACCCAATTCACTACTATCTGTACACTGTAATCCACACGAGTTGGGCTTCTTTGAAACACTACTGATGAAGCTGACTTACCCTCGCGCAAAACATATTATTGCCGTCTCTGAAGATGTCGCAACCTTGCTGCGCGAAGAATACAAAATGCCTGCGGTTTCCCGAATCTATAATCTGGTGTCATTTGATGATATCCAGCAGCAAGGCGCTGAGCCTTACTCGCACCCGCGACCTTATATTGTGGCGCTTGGGCGTTTATCTGAAGTTAAACGACTGGATATCTTAATAGAGGCCTATGCCAAATCAGAGTTACAGCAGCACTGCGATTTACTGATTGTGGGTGAGGGTGAGTGTCGTCCAGAACTGGAGCAACAGATTGCCAATTTGTCACTGCAAGGCAAAGTGATTCTGGAAGGCGTGCAGTCAAACCCGTTTAAGTATTTGGCGAATGCTGAGTTTTTAGTATTATCCAGTCGCACCGAAGCTTTTCCGATGGTGCTGATTGAAGCTTTGGTTCTCTCATGTCCGGTCGTGGCGACTGATTGCCCTACAGGGCCGCGTGAGATTGTAATAGAAGGTGAGAACGGCTTGTTGGTTGAGAATGAAAATGCAGATGCATTGAGTAAAGCCATGGATCGTCTATATTCTGATAAGGATTTGTTAGCACATTGCCGTGAGATTGCCCTGGGTTCTGTGCAGCATTTGTCAGCTGACGAAGTTGTCAAAGAGTGGTTGGCGCTAGGCGCTCAAACTAAGTGAGTTGCATGAAGCAACTAGCATTAGCTGCATAAGCTAATGCTAGTTGTTTGAGATTATTAACATTAGGTACACAAGCTAAGTAAATTATTTGAAATGATGGGCTCTGGGAACTCAAACTAAGCGAGCTGATTCTACGATTGATAAAACTATACGATAAAATCTATTCAAAAAACACTGGTCACTGCATAAAGCAGGCCGGTGTTTTTTATGGGCGCTATATTGCCGTATTACTCAAAATCTTGAACAATAGAATCTCGGATATTGGCAGGAATCGGCAGCAATGAATGACTATAGTTCTCATGCTCAACGCCCGCATTAATGGCTGCGCCTTGCTTAGCCGCCGCAATCATTTCAGGGCTAAGCTCATAGCGCAGAAAGTGAACGGCTGAGGTTTTTTCCTCGGTCTCACGTTCCAGATCTTCATTCGCAATTGCATAAACTTTATCGAAGCCATTCACTTGCAACCAAGTTTGGCGCTCAATACCAATCAGCTTAGAGAGTGCAGAAGCTCGCTCTAGCGGATCTTTATATTCCACCATCAGCGTCACTTTCCAGTTAGACCCATCGGGAATTAATGGATTGTAGGCGTCCAGTTCTTGATTGATCTCTGCCGCTTCAAAAATGCGCTCCGCGCGCAGTACTTCCTGAATTTGGTATTGCATGGTGAGCTTATCTTCAAAGTACAGCGACAAGTGCTCACCAATTGCCAACCGGCGATTTTTCTTATGTGCCATTACCTGTTGGCGCATCGCATTGCGCTCGGCAGAATATTGTTCCAATGAGAGTAAGTCATCTCGGGTCAATTGCATCGTATAGCTCCTTTACGACAGGCCGTAGGCCATGCGCAGCAGTGTCATCGGGTGGTGCGGCACGGAGTCGTCTTTCATACCGTTTTCAATCTGGTGGCCGGCCATCGGGCAGTCACTGCTGTAATAATCAGATTCTGCTTTTTGTACGCGAGTAATCACCGGCTTACAAATCTTCATAGAGATTTCGTGGTATTCGGATTTCACTGCATAAGTCCCGTCATGACCAGAGCAGCGCTCAATCACATCCAGTTTAGTCTCTGGAATAAGCTCTAGCAGCTCGCGTGTTTTCAGGCCAATCTTTTGAACCCGTAGATGACAGGAGGCGTGGTAGCTGACCTTGCCAAGGCTGCGGCTAAAGTCGGTATTGAGCTTAGCTTCCTTATGGCGCAGCATCAGATACTCAAAGGGGTCGAAAATATGCGCCTTAACTCTTTGCACGTCGGCGTCATCTGGGAACATGAGCGGTAATTCTTGTTTAAACATCAGAACACAGGAAGGCACCGGCGCAATAATGTCGTAGCCCTGATCGATCTTTTTAATCAGCTCTGGAATATTCACATCTTTAGCTTGGGCAACGGCTTCTAAGTCGCCTAGCTCTAACTTTGGCATGCCGCAACATTGTTCTTTATCAACTAAGGCGAGTGGGATTTTATTGTGCTCAAAGACTTTCGCCATATCCTCAACGATGTGTGGCTCGTTGCGGTTGCCATAGCAGGTGACAAATAAGGCAACTTTACCGGTTGTGCGGCCAATGGGTTCGGCAGTGTGTGCTGAGTTGTGATTCGCTAAGCGCTTGCGGCCAGTCTTGCTGTGATATTCAGGCACCACAGCATCTGGATGGACTTGTAGTACTTTCTCCAGCCCCTTTCTGGCAAGGCCATTTTTATTCATGGCGTTTACAATGGTGGAAACCACTGGAATTCCTGCGAGGCTACCGACCGTATCGGTGGCGGAGAGAATTTTATCGCGGGTTTTAACTTCGCCTTTCTGGAATTTTACCGCCTTAGCACGCAGCATCAGATGAGGAAAGTCGACATTCCATTCATGAGGCGGTACGTAAGGGCATTTGGTCAGATAGCACAGGTCGCACAAGTAACATTGGTCGACGACCTTCATGTAATCTTTTTTATCGACGCCATCCACTTCGAAGGTTTCAGATTCATCGATCAGATCAAACAGGGTGGGGAATGAATTACACAGGCTGACACAGCGGCGGCAGCCATGACAAATATCGTACACACGTTCCAGCTCTTTATTGAGCGAGTCTTCGTTGTAAAAGTCGTCGGATTTCCAGTCAAGGGGATGTCGTGTGGGTGCTTCCAGATTGCCTTCACGTTGTGCCATGAGCCTCTCCAAACAAGTAAGATGACAGATCTCCCCCTCCAAAACCTCCGGAGAGGGAAATGCTAACGGTCGCTAGCTAGGCTGCTTAGGCATCCAAGCTATCCAGCGCCTTCTGGAAACGGTTGGCATGAGAACGCTCCGCTTTGGCTAGTGTTTCAAACCAGTCAGCAATCTCATCAAAGCCTTCCTCGCGAGCTTCTTTGGTCATGCCTGGGTACATATCTGTGTATTCGTGAGTTTCGCCAGCAATGGCGGTTGCCAGATTGGCTGCAGTTCCACCGAATGGCATCCCTGTTGCAGGGTCTCCACATTCTTCGAGGTATTCTAAGTGGCCGTGCGCATGGCCAGTTTCGCCTTCTGCGGTGGAACGGAAAACGGTTGCAACATCGTTGTAGCCTTCAATGTCTGCTTTTGATGCGAAGTAAAGATAGCGACGATTTGCCTGAGACTCACCCGCGAAGGCGTCTTTGAGATTCTGTTCGGTCTTGCTTCCTTTAAGTGACATGGCGTGCTCCGGATTGGTGTAAAGATGATTGGCTTACCATGTTTTGCATAGTAAGCCAACATTACAATAGGAAATAAACACCGTGGGCGCAATAGATTATTTAGATCGTTTCGATCGATAAAAACGAAGATTATTTTAAGGCGCTGGAAATGTCCGGATAAATTAATTCAATATCTAATAAATTCAATAGTTTATCATTCTTTATGCGGCGCGATTCCAGCGCGTAAGAAAGCATCCCTTTGCTTAATTTTTCATTCGCATCCTGCAAGCTGATCTGTGGAGGGCGAGGTAAGCCTGCATAGTCAGCAACCTGATTAAAGTAATCAACCATAGTGCTGGGATGGCCATCGGTTGTATTAAAGATCTCAGCCGTCAGTGAGCTTTCCATCGCTGTGATACAAATTGCAGCCAAGTCGTCGGCATGAATTCGGTTGGTATAAGCCGCTTCACTACGTTGCACCACGGGCAGATTTTTGCGAAGCCGTTCGAGCGGTAAGCGTTCTAGTGCGTAAATGCCGGGCACTCGCAGAATAATGTATTCACGCTGATATTGTTCTGCCCAGTGTTGCAAGATGCTCTCTGCGGAGGCTCGACGCTTGGCGCGATCGGTTTGTGGGTTCACGGGTGAGTTTTCATCGACCCAGCCACCTTCACAGTTACCATATACGCCGGTGGTGCTGATTAGTACGATACGCTTTGGCAAGTCGCCCAACTGGGTAAGTACGGTTTGCAGGCGGCTATCTTGTTCGCCATTGCCCGGAGGTGGTGCAAAGTAATAGAGCTCTGCATTCTGAAACTCTGACACAGGTAATGCGACATCACTATCAAGGTCGTGAATCAGGGTATTTATACCAAGCGCCCGACACTTGGCAGCCGATGCTTCGCTACTGACGAGTGCGCTAATGCGGTACACTTGGCCTTGATACAATGCATTGATCCGTTTGGCAACGCGCCGCCCAATGTCGCCGCAGCCAATAATCCAAATATTCTTCATGATGCCTATCCTATGATTAAAGCCGCTGAAATAAATGAGCTCAAGCCCGGAAAAATTAAGCGTATCACAAGCGCCAATCAGGCGTTGTTACTCTGCAATGTGGGTGGGGAATATTACGCAGTTAAGGACTTGTGCCCCCATGAAGACTTTCCATTGTCTTACGGCTGCCTGAAAGGGAATGATATTGAATGTTCGCTGCATGGTGCGCGCTTTGATGTGCGAAACGGTGCGCCAACGCATGAGCCTGCGGACTGTGCTTTACAGACCTTTCCAGTAGTGATTCAGGAGGATGGCGTATTTATTGATGGCTAGTCTTGGCTATCAATAAGCGCTGTTAGGGTTGGCCCAGTAATAGTGGCTGTGGGGTGAAATCTGTTTCTGTGCTGTCTAGCATGATCATGAATTTATAGGGCTTTTCAATCTGGCGTGAGCTGGTGAAGGGGATCAGTAGCTCAGTTGGTAGGCTAGTCACCGGTGCAAACTCCACAACAGAAATCACATCATCAGGGCGCTTGGTTAAGTCGTAAATCCACAAATGATATTGCTGATCAGTAGGAAGCTTTGGCAGGTTCGCAAAACGCATAATCCCTTGCTGGTTCAGGCTGCTCCAGACGATATCGCCACTAATATTCTTAGCCAGCGGGTTGAGGGTGCGCATCCAGTTAACATTGATTACATCCGGACTACTCAGCAAAAATTTCCGAGACTCGTATTGCGCCTGTTGCTGCTCAGTGATGGTGTCAATTTGCTTAGACATTTTCTGCACATAGAGCAAACTAGCAGCAATCGTCGTTGCGATCGCAATAATCAAGACTGGCCAAATCCAGTTTGAACTGCGGTCGGTGTGACTTGGTTTAAAAGGCGAATCTGAGGGCATCTTGTATTTTGGGGGTCAGTAAATTCAATATTGTGAGAGGTATAGTACGCTATTTTTAACGTTATGGCGTGAGCGATAACGCGTCAACGAAAAATTCCTGCTGGGTTTCTGAGCAAGCGATAAGGCCTGTTAAGCCACCACCTAGTGTTAGCAATACGAAAAATGATTGGCTTCAGATGCCAGTAAATTTTAGCGTCACTAAGAGGCCCTTTAGTTTAAGTGGGGATTGCCTGAGCGGTGTCTGAGAGTCCGCCGATGAATGGTATTAATTTGGCGGTAAGCTGTAAAGTTTATTGTCCGGCCGCCTTGTCTAAAGCTTTGCGATAGTCATGAGATTGTCGCCGAACTTTAGATAAGGAGTGCGCAATGAAGATATGGAAATCTGTCGCCTGTCTTACGGCAGTGATGTGCATAAGCAATGCCGCGTTAGCAAAAGATGAGAGCAATCCTTTTGCAGCATTGACCTGGACATTTGGCTCAGAAACGCTAAAGCCGGATGTGACTATTGGTTACCGCTCGGTCGATGTTGAAACCGACGGTGATGCTGATGGTTGGCAGGGCAGTGTGTCGTACCGACCTCATGCTGGCGTGGATAAAATCAAGCTGGAAGCGGTTACTGGTGATGAGAATATGCAGGCCACTTATGGCGCTGGATATAGCTTGCAGCAGAAGCAAGCCTTGCTAACAGCAGGTGCCACGGGAAGTTATCTGACGGCTGGGGCTGACTTCTTAATTAGCAGTCATAAGATCGAGCCTTATGTCGGGGTCACAACCTTGCATGAGTATGATGTGCCTGAAAAGGCGGATACTAGTTATGTTGATACTGGAAGCTACACAACAGATAGTGCGGCGGTGAATGATGATCTGCAGGAAGCCTATTTTCCTGAATATGAAGACTGTAATTGTCAGTAGCTAGAGCGTTGGATTTACCGGCGATGCAGCTAGTATATCGCCGGTAATCCAAGTAAATTACTTAATCAGTCGGATGGCAAAGGGGTACCGGTACTGCTTTCCCTTACTTACCTGTAGCGCTGCGTAGATCGCGTAGCCTATTCCGATAATGCCAACAATCATCGCCTGGATCATAAACAAACTGCTGAATCTGGATAGAAGCACCATTACAAAAGCAATAACCAATATGGTGATTTGAAAGTTCATGGCCTCTCTGGCATTGGCTTCAACAAAGCTGCTCTTATGACGCTTCAGTATCCAAATGGCTAATGGGCCTAGTACCAACCCAGGTACGATTAAAATGCCACTTAGAGCCGCGAGGTGCGCCCCCATGCCCCAGATACTTTCTTCTTTTGTAGTCATTTGCTCTGTCATCCCTTGCTCCTTGTTTAATGCCCTGTTATCGGGTATTTCGCCGATGTTTTCAAGGTCTTGCTACAATCAATGTTAGAAATAATTGCCGATAGGTTTAAGTGTATGCGGAATATATTGTTGCTCGCGCTGTGTGTCGTAGTGCAAACCGCATCAGCGGGTGGTATCTATAGCTGGACTGATGAGTCAGGAAATTTGGTATTTGGCGATAGCCCTCCCGAGTCCGTTGTGGCTAAGCCGATTAATCCGCCCAAGCTCACCGTACTTGAGAATTTTTCCACTCGTTATAAAACAAATGCTGGCGTTGTTAATACACGTGGTACATCGACATCCGCGCCTAAACCAGCAACTGCAACGGACTATTATAAATCGCTTAACCTTATTGCGCCAAAGCCTGAGCAAGTCATAAGGGCAAATGATGGCGATGTGTCGGTCGCGCTGACTTTATCACCAAAGCTGCGAGCGGGTGATAATGTGGTCATCAAGCTGGATGGTGTAGAGAAATACCGTGGCACTCAACGGGTTGCTAACTTAAGTAACCTAAGCCGTGGATCACATCAGTTGGAAGTTTCAATTGTTGATCGCAAAAATACTGTATTGAAAAGTAGTGGCGCGAGCTTTAGTGTGTTGCGGGCTTCTGCGCTAAATAAAAAGCCGTTCAATCCTTATTTAAACGAATCCAACCAGTAAGCCTGATATTCACCATTCGGGTCGTAGCGCTTGGCTTCGACCTCGACATCAAAGTTGCGCAGGTTTTTACTGTCGTGGCCAATCCCTGCCTGAAAATTCCAGTTGCCGTAGTTATTACAAGGCTCAAAGTCTAACAGGAAATGTTCGAACCAGCTGGCTCCTAAGCGCCAATCCAATCCTAGCGTTCGTACAAAATATGCAGACACGCACTGGCGGCCCCGATTGCTCATATAGCCAGTTTCCAGCAGCTCAGTCATGTGCGCGTCAATAAATGACTGTCCCGTTTTAGCTTCACACCAGCTTTGTGCTTTGGCTTTATTGGTTTTGTTAACCGGGCGTTTCGAGCAATTTGGTCCTTGAGCGCCATCGTGCAAAAACAAATCCGCACCATGTTTTATGGATGAGAAGTGATAATAGTCACGCCAGAGTAACTCGCATACCATCCAGTGTGTTGACTCATTGGTGAGTCGCTCAGCTTCATAACGACGGATTTCATGATACAAAAAACGCGCAGAAAGAGAGCCATTGGCAATCCAAGGCGATAGTTTGCTGGAGTAATCACTGCCCAGCGATTGATTGCGGGTTTGCTTGTAAGACTCTAGCGCCGTGCCTTCCCATATAAAATCATTCAAGCGCTGCAGGCCAGCGTGCTCGCCGCCTTTAAAATTAAGTACTGCCTTATCAGGAACAGGGCGGCTATCTGCGACAGGGTTTTCCGTGATGCTTTCAAGTCGTGGAATGACTGGAGCTGCTGGCAATTGTGTTGGCGTCTTGCAGCACGCTGAAACCGTGCCTATGTCTGCTTCCCAGTTCTTTTCAATCAAACGACGGAAAATGATATAGCTATTGGGTAGCGTGGCGGGGTCAGTGGGCAGATCATTGATATCTAACAGTGTCGCGCCACCAATCAGCTTTAAATCGCAAAATTGGGTAATGACATCATCTTGTAGTCGTTCGCAATAGCCGCACTCATACGGTGCGTACACCGTGCGTGCACCGGTTCTCTCGACTAGTTCTTTTAGTACAGTGCTGGCATTGCCTTTAAGAATAACCAGATCATTGCCAAGTGCTTGTAATGATTGCTTCAGATCAAGCAGGCTATTCCATAAAAATTCGGCCCGATAGGGGCCCAGACTTTCAACACCATGTTGCTGGTAATGAATCACTTCATCATAAATAAAAACACACAGCAGTCGCTCTGAGGATTCGCTTGCCTGTAGCAGTGCAGGATTGTCATGTATGCGTAGGTTTTTTCGAAACCAAAGTATGCCGTCTGTTTTTGTCATCGTTATTAATCAGAAGTATTGTTCAGTGGTTATATGGCCGGGTTTGCGCCGTAAGTGTTTTTTCAGGCCACGCTCAGCCAGTACTGTGCGGGCATCTGTAATCATGTGTTGATTGCCGCAGAGCATGATATGGCTTTGCTCTGGTGTAATAGTCAGAGTTGTTGCAGCTTCCAGTTCACCATTTTCAATCAGTGCTGGAATGCGACCCTGCAGTGCGCCGCTGTGGGGCTCTCGGCTAATAATTGGCTGATAGATAAATTGATCCGGATGCTCCAAAAGGAGCCGCTCAATGAGTTCCTGATATACCAAGTTGTTGGTATAAGAAACAGCATGCACCAGTACAATTTTTTCAAAGCGTTGCCAGACTTCACCATCCTGCAAAATCGATAAATAGGGGCCGAAGCCAGTGCCGGTTCCAAACATCCAAAGGTGCTTGGTTTCAGGCAGCTCATCCAGCACAAAAAAGCCATAGGCTGGTTGAGATATTTCGATCACATCACCGGCTTTAAGCGCAGCCAGCGCATGCGACATCACGCCATCAGGGACTGTGTTATATAAGACTTCCGCGCTTGCCTGCTGTGGTGGGTTAACCAGCGAGTAGGGCTTGGCGATCTGCTCGCCATCCACTGACAGTTGTAAACGTACAAACTGTCCGGCCTTGAAGGGCTGCAGTTCGGTGTCCAGTGTCAATGTGAATAAGTTCTCAGCCCATTGCTGGTTATTAATCACGGTTGCAGGGATAAACGCAGAAGCCATATATCAGCCTTAAGCCTGTGGAGTCAGGTTATCAACCTGAGATGGGCCATCACCAAAGAAGAACTTTTCCATTTCTTCTTCCAAAAACTTACGGTCTTTTGGGTTTACTGGTGATAAACGGTACTCATTCATCAGGATGGTCTGGTGGCCAACCCATTGCTTCCAAGCTTCCTGAGAAACATTTGCAAAAATGCGCTTGCCTAGATCACCCGGGTAAGTCATTCGCTCAAGACCTTCCGCTTCTTTTTTTAGCAGGACGCAGTTTACCATTCGGCTCATAGTGTTTTTTCCTTAAAGGTTTTCAATAAATCTTGGACCGGGGTCGCGAGACCACCATCGAATTCGTCGTTAATGTTATACCAAATGCTGCCGTCGGTCTCCATCACACTACTAGTATCCGGTTTTTGTGGATTAATCATAATTGCCTGAATCATTAAGCGGTAATGACTAAAAGTGTGTTTGTACTCCGGAAGCGGCGTACCGGTTTCCAATTCACTGCGATCAAGCCCTTGTTTCTCTAGCCAATTGCGTGCGGAATCAGCGTCTTCAAATTGCGGAAAACTCCAGAGTCCTCCCCAAATTCCGCTGGGTGGCCGACGCTCCAGATAGATGGATTGATCTTGGTGCATTAGCAGCATAATCGCCTGTCGCTCGGGCAGTGTGCGCTTTGGCTTGGGGGTGGGGTATTTGCTGACGGTTTCAGTTTGATGCGCCATGCAGTCATCTTGCAAAGGGCACTCGGTACAGCGTGGCTTGCTGCGGCTGCATAAGGTCGCCCCCAAATCCATCATTGCTTGGGTATAATCCGCATAGCGTTGTGGCTCAACTTGTTCAGGCACGTGTTGCTCTGCTAAAGCCCACAGCTGCTTTTGTACCGCCGTGTGCCCATACCAACCTTCAACGGTATGAAAGCGAGCCAGTACGCGTTTTACATTGCCATCTAAAATAGGGTGCGCTTGTTTAAAGGCGATCGATAAGATGGCGCTGGCGGTGGAGCGACCGATCCCGCTAAGCGCAGTGACTTGCTCCAATGTATCTGGAAACTCGCCACCATGCTCATCACGAATCTGTTGTGCCGCTTTATGCAGATTACGAGCACGTGCGTAATAACCTAATCCCGACCAGTGCTTGAGCACATCATCAGTTGGTGCATTGGCCAGACTGTGTAAGTCCGGAAAGCGCTGCATGAATTTCTCATAGTAAGGAATGACTGTTTGCACTTGAGTTTGCTGCAGCATGATCTCTGAAATCCAAACCCGATACGGCGTGATCGGATGTTGCCATGGCAAGTCTTTACGACCGTGCTGATCAAACCAATTAAGTATGCGATCGGGGAATGGGGCGATATCAGGCATAAGATAGGCTGCTTGTTCAAAACGGCAGTGTAGCGCATTGCTTTAGGTGTTTGAAAGCAGGCACAAAAAAGCCGGAACAATTGCTGCTCCGGCCATTACTTTTCAGTAGGTTAGCGCTTGATTAGCCCTTAGTGAATTCAGGGTAAGCTTCCATACCGCACTCGCCAATATCGGCACCTTCGTACTCTTCTTCTTCAGAGATACGAATGCCCATGATGGCTTTGATCAGTAACCAAACAATGAATGAAGTAACAAATACCCAAACAAAGATTGTTCCTGCACCAACTAACTGGCCAATGAATGTGGTACCAGAGTTAGTGAGAGGTACTGCTAACAGACCCCACAGACCAACAACACCGTGTACCGAGATTGCACCCACTGGATCATCAATGCGGATCTTGTCGAAGAACAGGATTGAGAAGACAACTAATACACCACCGACTGCACCGATGATGGTCGCCATCATTGGAGAAGGGGTAGAAGGCTCAGCAGTGATAGCAACCAGGCCAGCCAACGCGCCGTTCAGGATCATTGTTAAGTCAGCTTTGCCGAATAGGATTTTTGCAACAAACAGCGCCGCGATTACACCACCGGCTGCTGCCGCATTCGTGTTCAGGAATACCATTGCAACTGAGTTAGCGTTAGCGATATCACCCAGTTTCAGAACCGAACCACCGTTAAAGCCGAACCAGCCCATCCACAGGATGAAGGTACCCAGTGTCGCCATTGGCAGGTTAGCACCAGGGATTGGGTTGATCTTGCCATCTTTACCGTACTTACCCTTACGAGCGCCCAATAGAATTACGCCAGCCAATGCCGCTGCAGCACCTGCCATGTGAACGATACCAGAACCCGCAAAGTCAGAGAATCCATAGTCATCGCCTAGAGAGTATAGGCCGAATACTGATTGACCACCCCAAGTCCAAGAGCCTTCCATTGGGTAGATAAAGGCAGTCATCACTAAAGCAAATACGAAGAATGCGAACAGCTTCATACGCTCAGCAACCGCACCCGATACGATAGACATTGCCGTAGCAACGAATACAACCTGGAAGAAGAAGTCAGAAGCATTTGAGTAAACAGAATCGCCTTCGAAGCCGGCTTCTGCTGAATCTGCCAGTACTTTAGCCACTAAAGCGTCTGCGTTTTCAGCGCCATCCAGTGCGATATCTTTAAGCATGATGCCGCCGTCGTACATAATGTCGTAACCGACCACTAAGTATGCGGTGCAAGCAATCGCAAAAAGAACAATGTTCTTAGTCAGAATTTCAGTGGTACTTTTACTACGAACTAAACCTGCTTCTAACATAGAGAAGCCGGCTGCCATCCACATAACCAGTGCTCCACACACTAGGAAGTAGAAAGTATCCATCGCGTACTGCAAGTGAAAAATATTGTTTTCCATTGTTATCTCCTGTCTTTAAAGCGCTGCCGGGCCGGTTTCATTAGTACGGATACGGATTGCCTGCTCCAGAGCAGTAACAAAGATTTTACCGTCGCCGATTTTGCCCGTGTTGGCTGCTTTGGTGATCGCTTCGATCGCCTGATCCAACAGTGCTGCATCAACAGCAGCTTCGATTTTTACCTTCGGCAGGAAATCAACAACGTATTCCGCGCCGCGGTATAATTCTGTGTGCCCTTGCTGACGCCCAAAACCTTTTACTTCGGTGACGGTGATACCGGCAACGCCGATTTCGGATAGTGCTTCCCGAACGTCATCCAATTTAAAGGGTTTGATAATTGCAGTGATTAGCTTCATTGCAGATACTCTCCTGAATAAAAAATTTAACAAACAACTGACAGTCACCGAATCAAACTTGGTTTTCTGCCGCAGCTGTTTCGCTGTGCTTTTCTGTTGCTATATAGCCACAAGCATTTCCCGTGCCAACTTTTCTAAGCAGTGATAAAACCTAGCTTTACCGCTTGTTAATGTTTGAAAGCGGTGCGCTATTTGAGTGCAAAGGGTGGAATGAGGTGCATAAAATCGTGCATTTGCACTATTATGGTGCGCTATGGGCGTGTTGACCGGCTGGTCAGGGTGTTTTTAGTTGGCCTGATAATTGCTACCACTGCAGGTATTGATGGAGATTAACTGTTTGCTCGTGGCAAGACTGACTGTGGCAAATTAGGATGAGTTAAATATATGAGTATTACAGATGCATTAGCCACCTCGGTGGTCATGCTGGATGAGGGGCTGAAGATCGCTTACATGAATGTTGCCGCCGAAGTGTTGTTTGGCAACAGTCGAGGCCGGCTACTAGGTAAGTCTTATAAGCGCTTACTGGAGCAAGAGATTTTAGATATTGCGCTGGAGAAGGCGCTGGAGACGCATGAGAATCAGTCTTTAAGGGAGCTTCACTTAAAAACGGCGCAAGGTGAAATGGTCATCGCTGATTTAGTGGTGAGTACTTATATAGCTGAAGGTGAAATGCAGGGTTTGATTCTTGAGCTCTATCGCATTGACCAGCAGTTACGGATTTCACAGGAAGAACTATTACTAAGCCAATTGCGTACTACGCAGACCTTAGTAAAGGGCATGGCGCATGAGATCAAAAACCCATTAGGTGGTTTGCGAGGCGCAGCGCAGCTATTAGAGACTGAGCTACCCAGCCCGGAGTTAAGAGAATACACCAGCATCATCATCTCAGAGGCAGACCGATTACAGGTATTGGTTGATCGCATGATGGGCTCACAGTCGCCGCCGATTCAGGAAAATGTGAATATTCACGAAGTACTGGAGCGCGTGCGCAAGTTGGTGAGTGTTGATTTGTCGCCAGGCGTGACAATCGAGTTTGATTATGACCCCAGTATTCCTGAAATCCGCGCCGACAAAGATAAGCTGATTCAGATCGTACTAAATATCGTGGTGAATGCGCTAAAGGCCGTGGGCGATGAGGGTAAGGTGATCTTCAGAACTCGGGTATTACGCCGCTTTATGCTGAATCATAAAACGCACAAGTTAGTGCTCAAGCTACAAATTATTGATAACGGCGGCGGTATCCCGCCAGCGATACAGGACAAGGTCTTCTTCCCAATGGTCAGCGGCTCTGCTGAAGGTACGGGATTAGGGCTCTCAATCGCGCAATCACTGGCTAATACGCATGATGGCTTAATTGAATTTCAATCAACGCCTGGCGATACCTGCTTTACTTTATTACTACCAATTCAAGTGCTTTAGGAGATAAAACTGCATGCCTCAATCTGAAGCAATCTGGGTCGTGGATGACGATCAATCTATCCGCTGGGTTTTGGAGCGCGCACTGACCCGTGCGCAGATGTCTGTCCGAACCTTTGAGTCTGCCACTGAGTTATTACGTGCCTTAAAACGTGACCGCCCTGAAGCGATTATCAGCGATATCCGGATGCCGGATATGGATGGCTTTGAGCTACTCGAAGCCGTGCAGCGCGATTATCAAGACCTGCCCGTCATTATTATGACTGCGCATTCTGATATGGATAGCGCGGTATCGGCATTTGAGAGTGGGGCATTTGAATATCTGCCCAAGCCATTTGATATTAATGAGGCAACCGAGCTGGCGCGTCGTGCTTGTGAGCATGGCAGGGTAAAAGAGGTTAAGGCGACTGCCGTTGACGAATCTGATGAAATTACCGAGTCTGGCATTATCGGTAAATCAGTTGCGATGCAGGGCGTGTTTCGGGCAATTGGTCGCCTGAGTAAATCCAGTATCTCCGTGTTAATTACGGGTGAGTCGGGTACCGGTAAAGAGTTGGTTGCCGCCGCACTGCATGAACATAGTCCCCGCGCAGAAAAACCATTTATTGCGATTAATACCGCGGCGATTCCTAAAGAGCTTTTGGAGTCAGAGCTGTTTGGTCATGAGAAGGGCGCATTTACCGGTGCGCATGCGCTGCGTAAAGGCCGCTTTGAGCAAGCCAATCAAGGGACTCTGTTTCTGGATGAAATCGGTGATATGTCGGCAGACCTGCAAACGCGTCTGCTGCGCGTGCTAGCGGATGGCAAATTCTATCGGGTCGGTGGCCATGTGCCGGTTGATGTGGATGTGCGAGTAGTAGCGGCAACGCATCAGGATTTGGAAGAGCGTGTTCGCCAAGGCTTGTTCCGAGAGGATTTATTTCACAGGTTAAATGTTATCCGTGTGCAAATTCCACCGCTACGCGATCGCAGTACGGATATTCCGTTATTGCTGACCCACTTTTTGCAGAAAGCCGCTGAAGACTTGCAAACAGAACGCAAAGTCTTATTACCTGAAGTGCAGGAGTTTTTACAAACCTTGCCTTGGCCGGGTAATGTTCGTCAGTTGGAAAACGTTAGTCGTTGGATGACCGTGATGGCATCGGGTCGTGAAATTACCATGGATGATCTGCCGCCAGAGCTAATGGACACGGAGGAGGTCAAGCCGAGTGGTGATTGGCGAGCCTTGCTTAGTCAGGAAATTCAACAGCGATTGGTGTCCGGTGAGACCCGTATTCTGGATGATTTGACGCCGGAGTTTGAACGTTTGGCGCTAGAAGTGGCATTGCAGCAAACGGCAGGGCGTAAAAAAGAAGCCGCTGACTTGCTAGGCTGGGGGCGCAATACACTCACTCGTAAGCTAAAAGATATCTACCCCGAGTAATTTTAAGGCACAAAAAAGGCGGCACCGAAGTGCCGCCTATCATGCTAGCAAGCTGCTGAGAGATTATTCAGCGGCTTTAGTTTCTTTATCTGCTTCAGCTGGCGCTGGGGTCTCAGCTTTGGTTTTTTCTGCCTTAGCTGCTTTCTTTGCTTCCTGCTTTTCCATGCGCTTTTGCATACGTTCCTGACGCTTTTCCTGCATAGATTTCATCGTTGCGCGCTGCTCATCGGTCAGAACGGCATTAAACTGTTGGCGAAGCTCGCTCTTCAGAATAAAGCTCTGGCGATCAATGTTCGCTTTCTTGTCAGCTAGTGCTGCAACTTGAGTGCTGTAATCGGCACTAGTTGTATCCAGCTTCATCATTTCTTGGCGAAGTGTGCGGCTTTGCTCACGCAGAGGCTGCATTTTAGCTTTTTGTGCGGTGCGTAATTCTTTAATTTGCATTTTCTGTGCATCAGTCATGTTGAGTTTCTTTGCCATGAAGCGCATCATCTGCTCGCCACCTTGGCGTTTTCCATGTTGGTGCTTGTTACCATGGCCTTTGCCGCCGTGGCGCTTTTCACCGTGATGCTTGTTGCCATGACGCTCGCCATTGTGGCGCTTTTCGCCGTGATGCTTACTACCATGACGCTCGCCATCGTGACGTTTCTCGCCATGATGTTTTGAACCGTGGTGTTTACCTTCCTGAGAGTAATCGTGGCTACGCTTACCGTGGTGACCATCGTCATCGTGAGCCATTGCAGTCGTTGCGCCAGCGCTCATTGCTGTTACCAATAAAGCGGCTAATACAGTTTTAGTTTTATTCATTTTTCTTCCCTTTAGTGATATTTGAATTTTGCCAACTCGGTCTGTGTGTTGAGCTGATAAGGGAATTATGCACTGAGTAAATGTTAGTTTGGGTAAAGCGAGCGTAAAGACCGTGTAAAGCTAGTGCAGTTGGTCGGGAAAGAAGCGGTGAGCGGTGGGGTTTGCGAGGGGAGGAAGTAGTGTATCGGCAGTGACGGAGACTCGTCACTGCCGATTGATTGGGTTATGCGCCCAGTTTTGCTTTGATAACGTTGTGTACGTCAGCCAGTTCGATCACTTCGGCTTCAGCTGCGGTACGTGATTTGTACTCAAGCTGTTGATTTTTCAGGCCGCGATCTGAAATAACGATGCGATGTGGTAAGCCTAACAGCTCCATATCCGCAAACATTGCGCCGGGACGAATAATGCGATCATCCAATAACACCTCATAACCCGCTGCAACCAGTTCCTCATACAACTTATCTGCAGTTGCTTTCACTTCTTCAGACTTGTTGTAGTTCAGCGGTGCAATAGCAATCTGGAACGGTGCCATTGATGCAGGCCAGATAATACCGTTGTCATCGTAGTTCTGTTCGATACTGGCGGCCACAACACGGGTAACACCAATACCATAGCAACCCATGGTGATTGTCTGGCTCTTACCGTTTTCATTCAGCACGGTTGCATTCATCGCTTCAGAATACTTGGTGCCTAGCTGGAAGATGTGACCCACTTCGATACCACGGCGGATCAGTACCTTACCTTGGCCATCCGGGCTTGGGTCACCCTCTACAATATTACGCAGATCGGCAAACTCAGGCTCTGGTAAGTCGCGTACCCAGTTCACACCTTTTAAGTGGTGATCTTCTTTGTTCGCGCCGCACACAAAATCAGCCAGTGGTGCCGTGGCATGGTCAGCAATAATACGAATGGATAAGCCAACCGGACCCAGTGAGCCAGGTCTGCTACCTGTTAACTCAATGATCTTTTCTTCGGTTTCAAACGTCAGTGGCGATAAAATGCCATCAATCTTTTCAGCCTTAATTTCATTTAAGTTATGGTCGCCACGCACTAGCAGTGCAACAGTTGAGCCTTCTTCACCTTTAACCAGCAAAATCTTAATTTGCTGAGTGGCTGGGATATTCATCGCTTCAGCCAGTGAATCTATTGTCTTCAGGCCCGGCGTTGCAAACTCCACCATCTCCTGAGTCGCTTCAGGGCGAGGGGTTGTGCTTGGGGCATTAACTGCCATCTCGATATTCGCGGCATAGTCGCTGGTATCTGAGAATGCGATGTCATCTTCACCAGAGTCCGCTAATACATGGAATTCATGAGAAGCGTTACCACCGATGGAGCCGTTATCCGCCTGTACTGGACGGAAGTCTAAACCTAAGCGGTTAAAGATGCGCTGATAAGCCGCATACATGGTGTCGTAAGTTTCTTGTAGCGATTCTTCAGTCAGGTGGAATGAGTAAGCATCTTTCATGATAAATTCACGAGAGCGCATCACACCAAAACGTGGGCGTACTTCATCGCGGAATTTAGTTTGAATTTGGTAGTAATTAACCGGCAGTTGTTTATAGCTGTTAATTTCATTGCGCACGTAATCGGTGATGATTTCTTCGTGCGTTGGGCCGAAACAGAATTCACGTGAACTACGGTCGGTTACACGTAACAGCTCAGGGCCGTATTCGTCCCAGCGGCCAGATTCCTGCCACAGTTCTGCCGGTTGAATGGTCGGCATCAGGACTTCAACAGCACCGGCGCGATCCATTTCTTCACGGACAATATTTTCAACTTTGCGCATAACCCGAAGGCCATACGGGCCCCAAGTGTAAAGGCCAGAAGCAAGTCGCTTGATAAGGCCGGCTTTTAGCATCAGCTGATGACTAATCACCTCGGCATCAGCCGGAGTGTCACGTAAAGTGGAAATAGGGAACTGGGATACTTTCATGTGTGTCTGCAGGTTTCTGAAGTTGATGTAGCAGATTAGTATACTGTTAAATCAAACATTCAGAAAGCACTGCAGCACTCAGTCGACCTTATGAGGAAATGTCTTCGCAGTTTTTCGCCAGCTTTTCTTTGGCTTGTGTCAGACGCAAGTTACGCTCATCAGTCCCTAGTGGCTCAGTGCCACCTTCTTCGATGATGTTGGCGTTCTCATTATTTTCCAGAATATGAATATTGTTCTCAAGGTTTTTGCAATAGGCTAAACGCGCCGGTGAGCGATCACCTTTGTAGATGTTTTTTCTAGGCGTTTTGTCAGCTTCTTCAGCAGCCGGTGTCGCTGTCTGCTCTGGCTCATCGTCTTTTTCTTCAGAGGACTTCACTTTGCCGACATTGAATTTGATTTTTTCGCCGATCTGTTCAGCCTTAGCACTTGAGTCTTGTGGCGGGGTTGCCGAATAGTGAGTTTTGCCGTCACTATCTGTCCACTTGTAAATCTCGGCTTGCACTGTCGAACTTAATCCAACAGCAAGCAATAAGAATGGCAGGATTAGCTTGTTCATTTTGATACCTTGCTTGTTTTAATTATTTTTGCCTGTCTATATAAGATAAACAGAATATACCGAGTTGATATTACCATGGACGGCTTTCAAGTACATAAAGTGCCACTACAGCCCGTCTGTTATGTTAAAGAATCGGACTGACGGCCATAAAAAAAGCCCTCGTAAAAACGAGAGCTTTCAGTACTTAGCTAAGCTTGATAGCTTAGCTGCGACCTGTCATGAAGTGTATGTAATCCTTCAGTTTTTTCCATTCACCACGATCGGCAAGGCCGGCTTGATAAGGCCAGGTTTCAGGTTCGTGTGAGTGGTACTCAGGGCCAGCCGCATCAATGATCGCTTTGAGCGTATCACGGTCTGCATTTTTCAGCTGAGCGAAGGTGGTGATACCCGCTTCATTGAGTGTGCGCTCAAAGAATGGACCGATACCTTCAATCTTCTTCAGATTGTCGCGGGCAGAGCTTGAGCCATCGTCATCGGCAGGTGTTTGCTCAGTTAGTTCTGGTCGGTTGCCCGATAGAAAGTCCTGATACTCGCGAAGCTTCGACCAGTTGTGTTCTGAACACAGTCTCGCCTGATGAGGCCAGCTGGCGGGTTCAGTTATATGCAGTGAGGCATCATCTGTCTCATTCAGAAAACGCTTGAGTGTGGTGCGATCAAGCTTTTCCAAATCCGCATAGGTTTTTACGCCATTGGCATTCAGTGCACTAACGACTTTATCGTTAATACCGGTGATGCGAGTCAGATCGTCACCAGAGTGGGGTGTTGTTACAGTGCTGGTGCCTTTGCTTGGCGTTGCAACTTTTGGTAAGTCCGGTGCATTAAGTGTTTCCTTGATGTCATCAACTTTATCTGTCGCTTTGTCTTTAAGCGACATGGCGCCAGCGGCAAGTGAGCCAAGACCTGCTGCCGCAATTCCAGCGTCTTTTCCAAGCACACCTTTACCTTTTTCCAAGCCGGCATCTAACTCTCCGGAGAGGTCTGGGACGTCAACGTCAGGAAGCTTGGCATCAGGTAAGTTCACTTCCGCATTGGGTAGGTCAATGTCTGCTGCATTAACGTCCGGTAGCTCAACGTCAGGAAGGTCGACATCTGGTATTTCAGCATCTGGTAAATCAATATCAGGTGCACTCACGTCCGGCAGGTCTGCATCGGGCAAATCAATGTCAGGCACATTAACATCTGGTAGTTCAACGTCAGGCAGTTCAGCATCTGGTAAGTCGATTTCAGGAGTTTCGACAGAGGGCATTTTAAGATCAACGCCATCAATCGTTTCGCCTACTTTGCCTTTTAGTGAAGCAGCACCTGCGGCAATTGAGCCTAGGCCCGCTGCAGCAACGCCGACGCCTTTACCCAAAGCACCTTTACCCATTTCCACACCAGCATCTAATTTGCCGGAAAGGTCGATTTCAGGGATGTTTACGTCCGGGAGGTCAGCATCTGGCAAATTAATGTCAGGAATATTAACATCCGGAAGCTCTACGTCAGGTAAGTCAACATCCGGTAGTTCGGCACTAGGTAAGTCGATCTCAGGCACATTAACATCTGGAAGCTCAAGCTCTGGAAGATCGACATCCGGTAATTCAGCACTCGGCAAATCAATCTCTGGAATATTGACATCCGGAAGCTCAACATCAGGCAGGTCAATATCCGGGATATTCACATTAGGCAATGAGGCATCCGGCAGATCAATGTCTGGTATCTCAGCCGATGGCATTTTCAAATCAATATCATCAACTTTGTCGCCGATCTGTCCTTTAAGTGCCACCGCACCTGCAGCAATAGAGCCGATACCTGCCGCAGCAATACCAGCACCTTTGCCGAGTGCGCCTTTACCTGCGCTTAGGCCAGCATCTAATTTGCCTTCTAGGTCAAGCTTTGGTCCATCAAGGTCTGGTAAATCGATGCGTGGGCGTGCGGCCGAGGCAGATACACTTGGCGAGTTAACGTTAACTTCGGGTGTATTTACGGTTGGGATTTCAACGTCCGCATCGCCACGAGGGATTCCTACCTCTGGGTCATACAGGCGCTCACGGCTACTGGCCGATAAGCCCGTTTTTAATGGGCGGTTGGCCGTTAAATCAGGCATGTCAGCATCAGCAGAGTATTCGATCTCATCGATCTGTTTCTTGCCAAATAATTTCTTCATGAGCCAGCAAAATAACCAACCCAGCAAAAATGCCGCTAACAGCATCAGAGCAATTTCGAGCGATGCATCCATTAAAGTGTAATTTTCAGGCAGCATAATTATACCTCCTTCACATTGCGCTTACGTTTGCGAGAGCCTAGCGCCCAGCAAAACAGGCAGCCTAATAAAAAAGCGCCTGCCAGCATAATCAATAACTCCAGGCTGGCATCCTTCATTTCATAGGTTTTAGTAACAGCATGTTCAAACATTTCGTATCCTCAGGCTGGGCCAGCTGATAACAGCTGGCCTTTGGTATCAGGGCTTATTATTTAATTAACGGAACCAGTTCGACGCGACGATTTTTACGGCGGCCGGATTCTGTCTTATTGTTGGCAATTGGTTGAGTCTCACCCATGGATGCAACATCAATCTGCGTGGCATTTGCCCCGAGTTTGATCATCATGTTTTTGATCTCTACCGCACGCTTGAGTCCCAGATTCAGGTTGTTCTTAGCTTTACCAATGTCATCCGTATGCCCGGTCAGCACTACGCTGTGAGCAGGGTTGCTGTTTAGCCATTGCACAACTTCTTTAAAGTAGTTGGTCGCAGCATTTGACAGCTTTGGATTCGCTGAGTGGAATGGGAAGTACAGACGACTCTTCTGGATAGTAATGTCAGCATTGGCACTGGCACCTGTTCCATCTTCAGATGAGGTGATTGTGACTTCATCATCGCTAGCAGGCTCATCAGTTACCGCCGCTTTGTCATCAGCCGGAGCGTCTGCAGGTGCCGCACTTAGGTCAGCATCGTTAGGCGTGTCGTTGGTGGAATCAATCAAATCGATTACGCCATCGCCATCGGTATCGGCAGGCATGCCAGACTCGCCAAGCTCATCGCCATCTTTGATGCCGTCGCCATCGCTATCAGCATTGATTGGATCGCTGTTTAGCTTAAGCTCAAGGCTGGTTGGGATGCCGTCATTATCATCATCGTCATCCAATGCATCGATAATGCCATCTTTATCCGTGTCAATTGGGGTTTCAGGATCTGGGCCAACTTCGGCCGCATCGTTCAAACCATCGCCATCACTGTCAGGACTCATTGGGTCAGTGCCAAGCTTGCCAGTGGCTTTGTTTTCGATGGAGTCGCTTAAGCCATCGGCATCGCTGTCAGCGGAGCGAGGATCGGTGCCATTAGTGGTTTCATCCATGGTAGAGATGGTGTCGTTATCATCATCTTCATCCAGCGCATCGATGATGCCATCGCCATCAGTATCGACTGGTGTCTTCAGATCCGTTCCTAGCTCGATATTGTCTTTAATACCATCGCCATCGCTATCATCATTTTCAGGATCAGTGCCGAGGCTGCGCTCAGTTTCATCGGAGATCGCATCGTTATCCGCATCGATAAAGTCAGTGGTGGTTGTCACTGGTGCTACAGGCGTATCTGCTTTCGTGTCAGCGGCAGTTTCTGTGCTTGTGTCTGCATCGGAGTCAGCCAGCGCAAGTGCGCCAGTTGCTGCGACAGTCGCCGGAAGTGCTGCAGTGTTTGCTCGTTCAGCGGCACTGGTAAAAACACCATTTGCTCTGCAGAAGCCTTTAATCATACAGGTGTAATACCACCAGCTACCAAATGCCCAAACGGCGGTTAACAGCAGCAATAGTAATGCTCGTTTTATCATGATGAATGTTATCTCCTGTAAATGATTGGTCAGACGGAGTCAGCTTTGTGGGCTAATGTCAGTGCCTGATCGATATGCATCTTCGGTTTTTTGTGAATATTGTGTATATGAAATCAACCGCTAATCCGGCTTTCGGTTATCAATTAATGATATGTGTCCGACATAATACTGTCTAGGTAGTAGTGAAATCTCCCAAAAGGATTAAACTTTAATTAACGATAGGCTTGTAGTTTTTTAAAAATGGCCGTTTATTGTTGATTGTGGGCTAGTTTGTAGATCCAGAAGCTAAGCCCCATGGTCAATATGACAGAGGCTGCAAAAACATAAAGCCCATAATGCACTTCTACTTTAGCCAATGCCCCAAGTTTTACGGAAACGAGCAGTAGTGCGACCACAAAGACATCTAGCATTGACCACTTACCTAAAGTCTCGATCAGCGACAGTGTTTTATCAAGTGGTGAGCCCGGATTATGGTCAAGATTGGTAATTAGCAGCAGGCTGGTTATTTTTATCACTGGGATAATTAGGCTAAATAACAAAATTATGACAAATAGTAGCCATTCTTTATCATTATAGAGGCTTTTAATGGTGGAAATTAAAGAAATGGTGTTTTCTATGAAATAGAGTTTCTGTAGTGTTAATAGAGGTGCAGTAACTCCAATGACTAATGCTACCAAGCTGCACAGTAAGAGTATATTGATCGCAATACCCTGTTTGGTAAAACGTCTGATAAGAGATTTTGTCATGCTTGCCTATGTATTAGCTTATATTGTTTTGTTTTACTGTTAACATATTCTAACAAACAGCCATCCCCCGGTGGTAGATTTGTTGAACTAAGTACTTTCGAAGGACCGAGAGTCAGCCCTGCAAGGAGGGAGTGTCGTATGTCAATGCCGGTTAGTATAGGTTTTCCAAGTGTGCGTATGTCGATAGCTGCATTATTTTGTGGTGTGTTATCGTTATTTTTAGGATTAGTGGCGGCGATTCCCGGCATTATTGTTGGGCACATTGCACGAGCCAGAATTAAAAATAATCCGTATCGTTTTGGTGGTTCTCGCTTGGCATTAGCGGGTTTGAGTATTAGCTATCTGGGCTTATTAATGAGTCTGGTATTTTTCACCTGCATGTTTATCTATCCCGAGTACCTGGAGTGGGTCGCGCATCACACTGGCCAGAGTTTAATTTTGGCGGAGAGTGTTCACTACTAACCGTTCGTCATGTGTTTCCACGCGTTCGATTTTATACAAAACCACCTATCTTCATTCGGGCTTTGAGTTCGGGTAGTTCGTCGGGAACCACCCGTGCTTCTGTCTTACTTTGATCTAATCTATTTCTCAACTTAATCCTTCTGCGCAACGTAGTGCTGTGTCTTCACTGCGTCTCAGGCTCTAGCGACGAGATAGATCAGATGTTAAAACGTAATATAAAAATTATCCTTATTGGTTTGTTAGTCCTTATTTTTTTTGGACTGATATATAGCTTCCTTAGTAGTAAGCCTGAGATTGTATCGGATACTTCAATGATGAGTGATGAGCCTGCGCCTCCAGTTCCAGCGATCACCCAGAGTGCATCCGATGAGTTGGTTGATATTAATCCGGTGATTTCTACTGAGAGTGTCTCGGAAGGGCTGAGCGAGACTCAATCTCCCGTAATAGTATTGGATGCCGCTGAGGTGTCGGGTGAAATCGCTGAGACTGCCAAGAGATTAGCCGTTGAAGTTGAGGTCTCTGAGCCAGAGTCTATTTCAAGTGATATTGCTGAAGTGCTGGCCGAAGTGGAAGAGGCTGTGTCTACGGAAGATCAATTAGATCAGGATGAGTCTGCGCAGGAAGTGCTAGCTCAACCTGAAGCCCAAGAAGCAATGCCTGATCAACAAGTAGCCTCTGAGAATGAGCAACCATCTGTAGAGATTGCAGAAGAAGGTAGTGAGCTTGCTTCAGTTGAGAGTGGTTTTGATACTTCGGAAGAAGAGCAGGGCACTGAGCCAATGCTTGCTGTTGATTCCGATGTGGATGTCCTGCCAGAGCAAACGGGCTTTTTGGATTTGAATCTGACAGAAACAACCTCTATCGATTTGAAGCTGATTGAAGGGGATGATTTGATTCTGGATGATATCAACGAAGATTTAACTAAGTATCAGACTGTCGTTGCTTCGGTGGCAGCAGATCCGGAATTAGTGCCGGAAACCTTGGAGTCTGTAGAGGTTGAGTTGAATTCTGCTACAGGGGATACTGCTGAGATCGAGGTTGCAGAAACTTCAGTGTTAGTCAGTGGTGAGACACCAGAGCCCGCAGTCATTAGTATTCCTGACCCGGATGATGAATTAATGAATGGTGTAGGTGAGCTGAGTGAGCAATATCGGGAAACCTACGCAAAGCTGCAATTGGTGACTAGTAAACTAAGTCGGGCAGATGAGAAAAACAAAGCACTTAAAGACCGCTTTGTTGAGGCGGCGAGCCAAAATCGCGAGATGGATGAAAAAATTAATCTAATTAATCAAAAGATTATCGAATTAACAACAAAATAATGATTCAGCGTAGGTTTATAATCGCCATGTTTTTTAGTCGTTTCAGCATAGATCTTGCTCCGTGTTTCTAGTAGAATAACGGAGGTTTACGCTGACACAAAGACGGGATGGGTTTTCAATAATGAATACCCATCCCGTTTCGTATGTGAAACATACAGGTATCGGGTATTGTTCCCTGCGCCAGGCTGCCAGAAGGTTTTCTGCCGAGGCGTCCAACAGCCGTTAACAACCAAACTCTTGAACAGTCTACTGTGGAGGCAACGTTGAAAAAACGTGCACTATTAGTCTTGGAAGATGGAAGTGTCTTTCAGGGTGAATCAATCGGAATTAATGGAACTAGCGTCGGCGAAGTTGTCTTCAACACGGCAATGAGTGGTTATCAGGAAATCCTGACAGACCCATCCTACGCTCAGCAAATGGTTACCTTAACTTGCCCACACATCGGTAATGTCGGTGTGAATGAGGAAGATGAGGAATGTGACACGATCTTTGCAACAGGCTTAATTGTCAAAGACGTGCCTCGTTTGTACAGCAGCTGGCGTGGAAAAGAAAGTCTGCCAGACTATCTGGTCCGTAAAGGCATTGTTGCTATCGCTGATATCGATACTCGACGTCTGACCCGCATTTTGCGTGAGAAGGGTGCGCAGCGTGGTTGTATCGTTGCAGGTGATGACCTGAATGAAGCAATCGCACTAGAAGCGACTAAAGCATTCCCCGGCCTTAAGGGCTTAGATCTGGCAAAAGAAGTCAGCACTGCGACAACGTATTCGTGGAATGAAGGCAGCTGGCAGCTAAAGCCGGGCGCTCAATTGACACTGGATGCGGATAAAGCTCGTTTTAAAGTCGTTGCTTATGACTTCGGGGTGAAGCGCAATATCTTACGCATGTTGGTTGACCGCGGTTGTGATGTCACGGTTGTACCCGCTAAAACACCTGCTGCTGATGTGCTAGCCATGAATCCAGACGGCGTTTTCTTGTCGAATGGGCCTGGTGACCCAGAGCCTTGTGATTATGCAATTGAAGCAATCACGGAGATTTTGGCGAAAAAGATTCCTACCTTTGGTATTTGTTTAGGCCATCAGTTATTGGGCTTAGCCAGTGGCGCAAAGACGGTCAAAATGAAATTTGGTCATCACGGTGCTAACCATCCGGTTCAGGATCTGGAAACCTCAAAGGTTATGATTACCAGCCAGAACCACGGTTTTGCGGTAGATGAAGACACTTTGCCGGATACACTGCGACCCACTTACCGTTCATTATTTGACGGAAGTTTGCAAGGTATCGAGCGTACGGATTGTCCGGCATTTAGTTTTCAGGGCCACCCTGAAGCAAGCCCAGGGCCACACGATATCGCACCCGTGTTTGACAAGTTTATTGTACTGATGGAAGGGCAAGGTTAATTCTCATGGCTAAACGTACAGACATAAAAAGTATTTTAATTGTTGGTGCTGGCCCGATCGTTATCGGTCAGGCTTGTGAGTTTGACTATTCCGGTGCTCAGGCTTGTAAAGCACTTCGCGAAGAAGGTTACCGCGTGATTCTGGTTAACTCGAATCCTGCGACGATTATGACGGATCCTGAAATGGCCGATGCCATTTACATCGAGCCGATTCAGTGGGAAACCGTTGCTAACATCATCGAAAAAGAGCGTCCTGATGCGCTGCTACCAACCATGGGTGGTCAGACTGCACTGAACTGTGCGTTGGATCTTGATCGCGAAGGTGTGTTGGAAAAATATGGCGTCGAGATGATTGGTGCCAAGAAAGAAGCCATTGATATGGCTGAAGACCGTTCCAAATTCCGTCAGGCAATGGATGAGATTGGATTAGAGTCAGCACGTTCCGGTGTTGCTCACTCTATCGAAGAAGCACGTGAAATCCAAAAGGGCTTAGGCTTCCCAACGATTATTCGTCCGTCATTCACCATGGGTGGTTCCGGTGGTGGTATCGCGTACAACCGCGAAGAATTTGAAGATATTGCTGCACGCGGTTTGGATATGTCGCCAACCACTGAGATTTTGCTGGAAGAGTCTCTGTTAGGTTGGAAAGAATATGAGATGGAAGTGGTGCGTGATACTGCAGATAACTGCATTATCATCTGCTCCATCGAAAACTTAGATCCAATGGGTATTCATACCGGTGACTCGATCACTGTAGCGCCAGCTCAAACGCTGACGGATAAAGAATACCAGATCATGCGTAATGCCTCCGTTGATGTGCTGCGTAAAATCGGCGTGGATACTGGTGGGTCTAACGTACAGTTCTCGGTAAACCCAGCCGATGGCCGCTTGGTGGTTATCGAAATGAATCCGCGGGTATCACGTTCTTCTGCATTGGCGTCGAAAGCAACCGGTTTCCCGATTGCAAAAATCGCGGCTAAGCTGGCGGTTGGTTACACGCTGGATGAGCTTCGCAATGAAATTACAGGTGGCGCAACGCCGGCTTCATTTGAGCCGACGATTGACTACGTTGTAACTAAGATTCCAAGATTCACGTTCGAAAAATTCCCGAAAGCAGATCACCGTTTGACGACACAGATGAAGTCTGTGGGCGAAGTTATGGCGATTGGCCGTACTTTCCAAGAGTCATTCCAGAAAGCCTTGCGCGGTTTGGAGACGGGTATTGATGGCTTGGATGAGCGTCTTGATCTGACGGCTGAAGATCCTAAAGATGAGCTACGTCGCGAGTTAACTGAAGCAGGTCCTGAGCGCATTTTGTATGTGGCTGATGGTTTCCGCTTTGGTATGACGGCTGAAGAGCTATTCGAGCAGACGTCTATCGACCCTTGGTTCCTGGATCAAATTCAGGAATTAGTTGAGATGGAGCAGGCGCTCGCTGGTAAATTCATTAATGATTTGAATGCGCCTGAAATGTTTGAGCTAAAGCGTAAAGGCTTCTCTGATCGTCGTTTGGCAAAATTGCTGAATGTGAGCGAGAAAGTGATGAGCAAGCACCGTCGTGATTTGGGTGTTCGCCCAATTTACAAGCGTGTTGATACCTGTGCAGCTGAGTTCTCAACGGACACGGCTTACATGTACTCTAGCTATGATGAAGAGTGTGAATCTGCACCGAGCAATCGTGAAAAAATCATGGTATTGGGTGGTGGTCCAAACCGTATCGGTCAAGGTATCGAGTTTGACTATTGCTGTGTGCATGCCGCACTGGCAATGCGCGATGATGGTTATGAAACAATCATGGTTAACTGTAACCCTGAGACGGTTTCAACTGACTATGATACCTCTGATCGCTTGTACTTCGAGCCATTAACATTAGAAGATGTCATGGAAATCGTTGATCTGGAAAAGCCAAAGGGCGTTATTGTCCAGTACGGCGGCCAGACTCCGTTGAAGTTGGCAGAAGCATTAGAAGCCAGTGGCACGCCAATTATTGGCACTAGCCCTGATTCTATTGACTTGGCGGAAGATCGTGAACGCTTCCAGCAGATGATTGAGCGTTTGGATCTGAAGCAACCACCAAACCGTACTGCGCGTAACGTAGAGCAGGGTGTGCGTTTGGCCGCTGAGATTGGTTATCCATTAGTGGTGCGCCCATCTTATGTATTGGGTGGGCGTGCGATGGAGATTGTCTACAATGAAGATGATTTGCGTCACTACATGCTTAATGCGGTTAAAGTTTCTAATGACTCTCCAGTATTGCTGGATCGCTTCTTAGATGACGCGATTGAAGTGGATGTTGATGCAATCTGTGACGGCGAAAATGTGCTGATCGGCGGCATCATGCAGCATATCGAGCAGGCTGGTGTTCACTCCGGCGACTCTGCGTGTTCTTTGCCTCCATATTCTTTGAGCGAAGAGATGCAAGATCGCATGCGTGATCAGTGCGTGAAAATGGCTAAAGCTCTGGGCGTTATCGGTCTGATGAATACTCAGTTCGCGGTTAAAGGCGACGATATTTACGTGCTGGAAGTGAATCCACGTGCATCAAGAACAGTTCCGTTTGTATCTAAAGCAATTGGTCGTCCATTGGCTAAGATCGCTGCACGTTGCATGGCGGGTGTATCACTGAAAGAGCAGGGTATTTTGGATGAGGTTATTCCAAACTATTATTCTGTTAAAGAAGCAGTATTCCCGTTCATCAAGTTCCCTGGTGTTGATCCGATTCTTGGCCCTGAGATGAAGTCGACGGGTGAAGTTATGGGTGTTGGTATGAGTTTTGCCGAAGCTTTCGGAAAATCTCAGCGTGGTGCAAGTATTGACCTGCCAGACACCGGCGGTAAAGCCTTTATCAGTGTGCGTGAAGCTGACCGTAAGTATATTCTGGATATTGCCAAGCGTTTAATCGATCTGAATTTCAGTTTGGTTGCGACTCGCGGTACCGCTCGTTTGTTGACGGATGCTGGTCTTCAGTGCGACAGTGTGAATAAGGTGCGCGAAGGTCGCCCACATATTGTTGATATGATCAAGAATGATGAAGTAAACTTGATCGTTAACACTACTGATGGCAAAAAAGCGATCAACGATTCCTACGAGATACGTCGTGAAGCATTGCAGGGCAAAGTGACTTACACCACGACCATTACAGGTGCGTGGGCGCTGTGCGAAGCGATGGCATTTAAGGATAAAGAGCAGGTGTATAGCTTGCAGGACCTACATCAAGGATTAAATAAGGCATCATGAACAGAGCTCCAATAACCGCTAAAGGCGCAGAACTACTTAAAACTGAATTGCAGCGTTTGAAGACTATCGAGCGCCCGCGCATTATTCAGGCGATCTCCGATGCTCGAGAGCATGGCGATCTTAAAGAAAATGCGGAATACCATGCTGCTCGTGAGCAGCAGAGTTTCACTGAAGGGCGCATCCAAGAGCTAGAGTCTGTATTGTCTTCTGGCCAGATTATTGATGTGGCTTCGCTGAATGCTCAGGGTAAAGTGGTATTTGGGGCAAAGGTTGAACTAGAAGATCTGGAAAGCGGCGATATCGTGATCTATCAGATTGTGGGAGATATTGAGGCGGACATTAAGCTAAATAAAATTGCCGTCTCTTCTCCTATTGCTCGTGCATTAATTGGTCGTGAAGAGGGTGATGTTGCAGTTGTAAAAGCCCCTAATGGCCTGCGTGAGTATGAGATCCTTTCGGCCACTTATACTGACTGACTAGCTCAGTTGACCGGTAATCACAAGGATGGACGCGCCATTGGCGCGTCCAAAGAATTATAATATGTCCGAAACAACAATAATTAATCTACTTCGCCATGGTGAAGTAGAGTTAGGCAATGTATTTTGCGGAAGCACCGATGCGACCTTGAGCGACCTCGGTTGGGCGCAAATGCAGAAGTCATTAGAGGATGAGGAAAGCTGGAACAGAATTATCACTTCACCATTACAGCGTTGCTTTGAGTTTGCTGAGTCGCTAGCGTCTCAGGAAGAAGTCGAGCTGTTGGTTAACCCTGAGTTTAAAGAGATGGATTTTGGCGCTTGGGAAGGCCGTAGTCCTAAAATTATTCAGGAAGAAGATGGTCAATTGCTGAGTGAGTGGTGGAAGTCACCGACTCGTGTTGTACCACCAGAAGGTGAAGCATTCCTGGATTTTCGTAGCCGTGTGTTAAAAGCATTCCATGAAATGGCTAAGAAATACGAAGGTGAGAATCTGTTGCTGATCACTCATGCCGGTGTTATTCGGGTGATTATGATGCATATTCTTGGCATGCAGGATGAAAATTTATTCCGCCTGAATGTTGATTACGCCAGTATGACAAAGATTCGTATCTATCACGATGAAACCGGAGAGTGGGGAACCCTAATCTCTCACGGCTGATTGGTTTTAGACAGCTTTACCCACTCATTGCAGATGTTTTCAACGGATAAATGAGTAACCGAGTCCTGCGCATTGTCGCTAAGCGTTTTGCGTAGGGCCTCATTAAAATACAATCGATCGATCGACTCGGTCAGTAGCTGCTTGTTATCCATCTCAATCAACAAGCCATTTACTTCATTCTGAATAATTTCACGTGGCCCGGTTGGGCAGTCAGTCGCAATGACTGGACACTTCAGGGTTAACGCTTCGATCATCACCATTGGAAAGCCTTCCGCACGACTTGATAAAGCCATGAACTCAGCATTTTTCATATAACGAAACGGATTTTTCAGGCGGCCTGGTAGATGTACTTTATCCTGCATGCCCAAGCGATTAATCTGAGTTTGCAATTCTTCTCTTAGCTTGCCATCACCTAAAATAATCAAGTCACAACTTTCTTGTGCTTTTGACTCGGCAAAGGCATCAATCATCAGATCAAAGTGTTTTTGGTAAGTCAGACGGCCGACGGCGACAATGAACTTGCGTGGGTGTTCAAAGGGAGCACTACCGAGTTCAATTACTTCTTCAAAGGGTACTGGGTTGTATATGCGAGCGACATTTTTCAGATTGAGCTGCTGCCTCAGTGTGCTGGCGATATCATCCGAAACAGGTGCCACCCATCTTGCTCGTGGGTAAGTGTGGCGGACCAAGGCGCGCTCAATTTTATTTAGAAAGTTGAAGTCGATATGCAGTGAGGCAATCGTTTTGCGTGAAGCCAATATTGACGGGTAATTAGCTGATTCCATAAAACCAAAAATATGGTCAAAATTCTGGTCATCAAAGAGTTTGCGCAATTTATAGGCCCGTTTAAGCAGGTTGTAGCTTTTACCCGGAATCGATGGCTTTTCAGGGCAGTTGAGATCAACCAGCTTGCCGCCGAATTCATAATCAATATTCCTACTATCAAACACAACAATGGTGACATCGTATTGCTTGGCAAAGCCTTGTGACAGGGTTGCAGCAACGCGTTCTCCGCCACCTGAGCTTAGCGAGTTGATAATCAGGGCGATCTTTTCCATGGCAATAGTGGCCTTTATTATTAGCTTTGTGCGGTTATACGAGCGTTAGGTGTTTCGTGATTTGATTTTTCATCGCTCAGTTGTTTGACCAGTTTAAGTGAAGAGTGAAATGACTGCATCTTTTAACGGATAAATGAATATATCTGGCGGATAGGATGATAAAGATATTGAGAATCATTTCTATTTGCATTAGCATTTCTGTTTTCAAATTAATGGATGTTCGAAAATGAAATTTCTAAGTATCGCCGTGCTAGCTGGTCTTTTTTCACTGGTCGGTGCTGTGGAAGCAGCTGAGTCGGATGAAGTTAATCTCTACTCTGCACGCAAAGAGCAACTGATCAAGTCACTGCTGGACAAGTTTACTGAAGAGTCGGGTATTAAGGTTAATTTGGTTACCGGTGGTGCTGATGCACTGCTGAAGCGTTTACAGTCTGAAGGCAAAAACACTCCAGCTGATTTGTTGATTACAACGGATGCCGGTCGTTTACACCGCGCTAAAGAAGTGGGGGTTATTCAGGCAGTTGAATCCGAAGCACTAAAAACGGCAATTCCAGAGCATCTACGTGATCCTGAGTCCTACTGGTTTGGATTGTCTCAGCGCGCGCGTCCTATCTTTTATGTAAAAGGTAAGGTTGATCCAAAAGAGTTATCAACTTACGAAGCATTGACTGATGCGCAGTGGAAAGGCCGTATCTGTATCCGCTCTTCCTCTAATATCTATAACCAGTCTTTGGTTGCATCATTGCTGGAAGCGCATGATGAAGAAACGGTTGAGAAGTGGGCCAAAGGTTTGGTTGCAAACTTTGCGCAGCCACCAAAAGGCGGCGACCGTGATCAAATCAAAGCGGCAGCAGCAGGTATCTGTGATATTGCGATTGCCAATACCTATTACTTTGGTGGCATGTTAACCAGCGGTGATCAGGATCAGATTGATGCAGCGAATAAAATGGCAATCTTCTGGCCTAACCAAGATGACCGTGGTACTCACGTGAATGTTAGCGGTATCGCCATGACTAAAGCAGCGCCAAATGCTGAAAATGCTAAGAAGCTGATGGAGTTCTTGGTGAGCCCTGAGTCACAAGCATGGTACGCTGAAGTGAACAGCGAGTTCCCAGTTCTGGAAGGCGCTAAGCAAAGTGATATCCTGAAATCATGGGGTGAATTCAAATCAGACACATTGAATCTGGCAAAATTAGGTGAAAACAATGCTGACGCGGTAAGATTAATGGATCGCGCCGGCTGGAAGTAATTTTTCCTGCTGTACTGATTAATTGACCCTCCGGATCGCTTCGGAGGGTTTTTGTTTTTAAGTAGGATAGCTGAATTGTTAGCACTGGTAAAAAATGCCCGATCCTGGTGGGTGGTACTGATCGCACTAATTGTGTCGCTGCCGGTTCTGGTGGTGACGAGTTTTTTGCTGCAGCCGTTTAATGAAAACTGGCAACATCTGGTCGATAATCTCTTATTTGATTATGTTGCGAACTCCCTGTGGCTCATGCTGGGAGTGAGTGTCGGTGTGCTCAGTATGGGGGTGATAACCGCTTGGTTGACCTCGATTTGTGAATTCCCCGGGCGTCGATTGCTATCATGGATGCTGCTGCTGCCTCTGGCCATCCCGGCCTATATTGTTGCTTATACCTATACTGGGGTTCTAGATTTTGCAGGTCCTGTGCAAAGTCAGTTGCGTGATTGGTTCGGTTGGAGCTATGGGGACTATTGGTTTCCTGAAGTGCGCTCACTGCCGGGTGCCATCGCCATGCTATCTCTGGTTTTATATCCCTACGTTTATATGATGGCGCGCGCTGCATTTTTAGAGCAGTCCGTTGCCGTGCTTGAAGCCAGTCGTACTTTAGGGAATTCTCCGTTACAAGGCTTTTACCGAGTAGCAATGCCCCTGGCACGTCCTGCCATTATCACTGGCCTTTCATTGGCTTTGATGGAGACCTTAGCCGATTACGGCACCGTTCAATATTTTGGATTAAACACCTTTACCACCGGTATTTTCCGTACTTGGTATGGAATGGATGATAGTGCCACTGCCGCTCAGTTATCGGGAATGCTGCTTGGCTTTGTCGTGATGCTGATTTTGCTGGAGCGCTATTCGCGGCGTAAAGCGCGCTTCCATCATACTTCCAGTAAAGATGTGCGGCCTCGTCGCTACCAGCTGCGTGGCTGGATGGCGTTTTGGGCAACGCTATCTTGCGTATTGCCATTGATCTTTGGTTTTATTATTCCGGCAGCGCAATTATTGTATTGGACGATTGCCACCTCTCAATATTCGCTAACGCCCGAGTTTTTCCACCTGACAATTAATAGCTTAGGGCTGGCAGCTACTGCTGCATTGGTTGCGGTATGTTTGGCGCTACTGCTTAGTTATGCCAAGCGCACTATGAAAACGCCATTGGTGACTGTGAGTGTCGTGTTCGCGTCAATGGGTTATGCCGTTCCCGGCACCATTATTGCCGTGGGTATTTTATTACCGCTGGCTTGGTTTGATAATACGCTGGATCAGTGGCTGCGGGATAATTTTGATTATTCTAGTGGTTTGCTGTTATCCGGCACCTTATTTGCTTTGATCTTCGCATATACCGTACGCTTTTTATCCGTCTCTGTGCAGGCGGTGGATGCAGGGCTTAGCAAGGTTAAGCCTTCGATGGATGAGGCGGGTCGCAGTTTGGGTTTGTCATCCTTCGGCGTATTGCGCTATATCCATTTGCCATTGATGAAAGGCACCGTGCTCACCGCATTACTGTTGGTTTTTGTGGATGTACTGAAAGAGCTGCCGGCCACTTTAATTCTACGTCCCTTTAATTTTAATACCTTGGCACTGCGGGCGTATGAAATGGCTTCCGACGAGCGATTGGCGGATGCCGGCGCGCCATCCCTAATGATTGTATTGGCAGGTATATTGCCTGTTATTTTATTGAGCCGCGCAATTGCCCACGCAAACCCATCAGGAGAGACAAAGTGAGTGAACTGATACTGGAAGATGTCAGCTTAAGTTACGATGGTAAGCAGGTACTGGAAAGTATCTCGCTGCAAGTCGAAGATGGGAAGATTGCCTGTTTGCTTGGCCCTAGTGGTTGCGGCAAGACGACTTTGTTGCGCTCGATTGCAGGCTTTGAGCCGCTTCAGCATGGTGTGATTAAAGCCGGTAACCGCGTGCTGAGTACGCCAGAGCAGAGTGTTGCGACTGAACTGCGTGAAATCGGCATGGTGTTTCAGGATTTTGCCTTATTCCCACACTTGAGTATTGCCCGCAATATTTGCTTCGGTATTCGGCAGTTAAGTGAGGCGGATCAGCGTTCACGCTTGGAGGCATTATTGGAGCTGGTTGGCTTGCAAGGCTTTGGTGAGCGTTACCCACATCAATTATCTGGTGGTCAGCAGCAGCGTGTGGCATTAGCGCGTGCAATGGCACCTAGGCCACGTTTGTTGTTATTGGATGAGCCCTTTTCCAGTATGGATGTGGAGTTACGCGGGGTGTTGGCCAAAGAGATTCGTGAGATTCTAAAGCATGAGGGTATTACGACGGTAATGGTGACGCATGATCAGCATGAAGCCTTTAGTATGGCGGATCAGATTGGTGTGCTCAGTGGTGGTCAGTTGTTGCAATGGGGGAGTGCGCAAACCTTATATCATCATCCAAAGACGGCCTTTGTGGCACGTTTTATCGGGCGCAGCAATTTCTTAGAGGGCACGGTAAGCGATGATGGGGTAAAAACGGCGATTGGGACGGTCTCAGCGGCGTCTTTATCGGGTCACAAATCCGGCGATACCGTCAAGGTGTTAGTTCGCCCTGAGTACTTGCAGCTCGATCAGGAAAATGGTGTGCCTGCGACGCTGATTTCCAGAGATTTTAGAGGCGGCTATTACCTTTATACTTTGCGCTTACCTAGCGATGAAACCGTGCAAATGTTGCTCTCATCTTTAGCAGATCATGAGCTTGGAGAGTCGGTTGCAATCTCATTATCCACGGACCAACTAAGCCTGTTTGCAAACCCATAATCTATGCGCTGAGATAAGGTATTGAAATTGCCTTAAATGCCTTTCAAAACAATCCATCGTGTAACAATTCTGTTATACTTCCGTCGACGTATTTTATGAAGTGTCGTAGACGATAATTATGGCTGAATTTGCAAAAGAAATTATTCCAATAAATTTAGAAGATGAGATGCGAAAATCCTATTTGGATTACGCAATGAGCGTTATCGTTGGGCGTGCTTTGCCTGATGTGCGTGATGGTCTCAAGCCTGTTCACCGTCGTGTTCTGTACGCGATGAGCGTGTTAAATAACGACTGGAACAAGCCATATAAAAAATCGGCCCGTGTGGTCGGTGACGTAATCGGTAAATATCACCCTCATGGTGATACCGCAGTCTATGACACCATGGTTCGGATGGCCCAGCCATTCTCCATGCGCTATATGCTGATCGATGGTCAAGGTAACTTTGGTTCGGTGGATGGTGACTCTCCGGCGGCCATGCGTTATACCGAAGTGCGTATGTCGCGCCTGGCGCACGATTTGCAAGCGGATCTGGATAAAGAGACGGTCGACTTTATTGAAAACTACGATGGTTCTGAATCTGAGCCCTCCGTATTCCCAACACGCTTACCTAATCTGCTGATCAACGGTTCTTCCGGTATTGCGGTAGGTATGGCAACGAATATCCCGCCGCACAACCTCACTGAAGTCATTAATGGCTGCTTGGCGTTGGTTAATAATCCTGAAATGGATATTAGCGACCTGATGGAGTTTATCCCCGGTCCTGATTTCCCAACAGCGGGTATCATCAACGGCTCACAAGGAATTCATCAGGCTTATCACACAGGGCGCGGCAGTATTCGCATCCGTGGTGTGGCTGACTTTGAACAGGATAAAAACGGTCGCGATAAGATTGTCGTAACCGAACTGCCATATCAAGTTAACAAAGCGCGTTTGATCGAAAAGATTGCCGAGCTGGTTAAAGATAAAAAGATCGAAGGTATTTCAGAGCTACGCGATGAGTCGGATAAAGACGGTATGCGGATGGTCGTTGACCTGAAGCGTGGCGAAGTTCCTGAAGTCGTTCTGAACAATCTCTACAAGCACACCCAGTTGCAAGCCAGTTTTGGTATCAATATGGTCGCGCTGATTGATGGCTTACCTAAGCTACTTAACCTTAAAGAAATTCTGGCGGCGTTTATTCGTCACCGCCGTGAAGTTGTCACGCGTCGTACGATTTACCTGTTAAGAAAAGCCCGCGAACGTGCGCATCTTTTAGAAGGTCTGGCGGTTGCATTAGGCAGTATTGATGAAGTTATCGCGACCATTAAGTCCTCCGCGACGCCTGCGGATGCGCGTATCGCATTATTGGCGAAGCCTTGGTCAGCTGAAATTGTGCTGGAAATGCTGTCACGCGGTAATTCTTCGGATGCCCGCCCGGAAGACCTGCACCCACGCTTTGGCTTAAAAGACGATGGCTACTGGCTATCCGACGCGCAAGTCTCTGCGATTCTGGAATTACGCTTACACCGCTTAACCGGTCTTGAAAAAGATAAGATTCTGGATGAGTACCGTGAGATTTTGGTCCGCATTATCGACTTCCTGGATATTCTGTCGAACCCTGAGCGTTTGCTTCAGGTTATACGTGAAGAGCTGGAAGAAATGCGTGAGCAATACGGTGATGTGCGCCGTACCCAAATCAATGCGATTGGCGAAAACCTCGGCATGGAAGATTTGGTACCCGATGAAGAAGTGGTGGTTACGCTATCTCATGCCGGCTATGTAAAAGCCCAAGCCTTGGATGTGTATCATGCGCAACGTCGTGGTGGTCGCGGTAAAGCGGCAACCAAGATGAAAGATGAAGACTTTATCGAGAAGTTATTCGTTGCCAGCACTCACGATACGATTCTGTGTTTCTCTAGCCGTGGAAAGCTCTACTGGCTGAAGGTGTATCAATTGCCAATGGCTAGCCGCAACTCGCGTGGCTTGCCGATGATTAATTTGCTGCCACTAGAAGAGGGCGAACAGATTCAGGCGGTATTGCCTATTCGTGAATATGAAGATAATCGATTTATCTTTATGGCCACTGAAAACGGTACCGTTAAGAAAACCGATTTGAAGGCATTCTCTAATCAGCGTGCAGCCGGAATTATTGCTATCGACTTGCGTGATGACAATCAACTGGTTGATGTTGCCATTACAGATGGCAACAGTGATGTGATGATGTTTACCAGCAATGGTAAAGCGATTCGCTTCAATGAAAATGACGTGCGTGGCATGGGCAGAACGGCTGCTGGTGTACGTGGTATTAAGCTGGAAGAGGGCGCGAAGGTTAATGCGCTGCTGATTCTTAGTGAAGGCCGCTTATTGATGGCAACAGAATACGGCTTTGGTAAGCGTACTGAAGTTGATCAGTTCTCTGTTCAAAAGCGTGGTGGTATGGGTGTTATTGCAATCCAGACTTCTGAGCGTAATGGTCAGGCGATTGGCGCGGTTCAAGTTACTGACGATGATGAGATCATGTTGATTTCTGATGGTGGTACTTTGGTGCGTACAGCGGTTGATAATGTATCGATCACTGGTCGTAACACACAGGGTGTGACGCTGATTAAGCTGAGCAAAGGTGAGCGTTTAACACAGGTTGAGCGAATTGCCCGCATGGCTGGCGAAGAAGAGGACGCTGAAGAAGGCGAACTTTCTGAGTCCGGTGAGCTAGTGGTTGACGCCGATGTAGCCGATACTCCAGAGGCAAGCGATACGCCAACAGCGAACGAAGCAGATAGTCAAAGTGATGCAGGCGATAGTGCCGCTGCAGGCACTGACGACACTGGTGACGAGTAGGTTTAGACAAATCAAACAGGATGGTTTATGAGCCGCTGTTATAACTTTAGTGCGGGTCCGGCAGTATTGCCGGAAGCCGTACTGGAACAGGCCCGTGAGGAAATGCTGGATTGGCATGGCACGGGCATGTCTGTGATGGAAATGAGCCATCGCGGTAAAGACTATATTGGTATTGCCGAGAAAGCGGAGGCAGATCTTCGTGAACTGCTGAAGATTCCGGCGAACTATAAAGTCCTGTTCATGCAGGGTGGCGCGACTAGCCAGTTTGCAATGGTGCCAATGAATTTATTGCCGCTCGGTGGCTCTGCCGATTATATCGACACCGGTATTTGGGCTGAGAAAGCAATTAACGAAGCCCGTATTTTGGGTGATGTTCGTGTTGCTGCCAGCAGTGAAGCGCAGTCCTATATGCAAGTGCCTGATTTTTCAGATTGGCAATGCGATAAAAACGCGGCTTATCTGCATTACACCGCGAATGAAACCATCGCTGGTGTTGAGTTCCATCAAGTACCCGAAGCGAATGGCGTGCCATTGGTTTGTGATATGTCATCCAATATTCTGGCGCGTCCGGTGGATGTTAGTCAGTTTGGTTTGATTTATGCAGGTGCACAAAAGAACATCGGGCCCGCAGGCCTAACCATTGTCATTGTGCGCGATGATTTGATTGGTCACGCCCGACCTGCAACGCCGACCATGTTTGATTATGAGGTCTATGCCAAAAACGATTCGATGTACAACACGCCGCCGACTTACAGTTGGTATCTGGCGGGCTTGGTGTTTGAGTGGTTAAAGCAGCAGGGTGGTTTGGATGCGATGGCCGCATTAAACCAGCGCAAAGCCAGCAAGCTATACGACTTCATCGATCAATCTGATTACTACCGCAATGTGGTCGCTAAAGACAGTCGCTCATGGATGAATGTCACCTTCTTATTAGGTGATGCGGCACGTGAGCAGGCCTTTATGCAGGAAGCAGCCGCACATCAATTGGTGAATCTGAAAGGACATCGTTTGTTGGGTGGTATGCGCGCGAGTATTTATAATGCGATGCCCGAAGCTGGCGTCGATGCCCTGATTGCTTTCATGAAAGAGTTTGAGCGGACGAGTGTATGAGTGACGAGCTGAATCCGGAACAGGCTGCTATCGAGCAGGAAATCACCGAAAAATTAGGCGCGATTCGTGAGCGTATTGATTCGATCGATACGCAGATTTTAGATCTCTTAAGTGCGCGGGCTAACTGTGCTGAAGAAGTCGCGACCACGAAGCGTGAAGCCGGCGAACAGAATATTAAGTTTTACCGCCCAGAGCGTGAAGCACAAATTTTACGTCGTGTGAGTGAGACCAATAAAGGTCCACTACAAGATGAGCGCGTTACGGCTATTTTCCGTGAAATTATCTCATCCTGTCTGGCTTTAGAGCAGCAGATTAAGGTGGCCTATTTGGGTCCACCGGGTACTTTTACCGAGTCAGCCGCACAGAAGCATTTTGGCCAAGCGGTTGCGACCGTGCCATTTGCGCTGATTCCAGAAGTGTTCCGTGAAGTTGAAGCAGGTACCGCCGATTATGGTGTGGTGCCAATTGAAAACTCAACTGGCGGCATAATCTCCCATACCTTAGATCGCTTTGTTAATTCACCATTGAAAATTTGTGGCGAGATTCACTTGGCTATTCACCAGAATTTAATGAGTAAAAGCCGCAATATGAGCGGTATTACGCGCATTTATTCACATGAACAATCATTGATGCAGTGCCGCGATTGGTTGGATCGCAATTACCCTGATCTTGCAAGAATTGCCGTTGCTAGTAATGCAGAGGCCGCTCGATTGGCTGCGCAAGATAGCACTGCAGCAGCGATTGCTGGTGAAAACGCAGCTCGATTGTATGATTTGGGAATTGTATCGCCACACATTGAAGACTCACCCAATAACGTGACGCGCTTCTTAGTGATTGGTAAGGAAGAAGTGCCACCCAGTGGCAACGATCGTACGTCGATTCTGATTTCCACACATAACCGCTCGGGTGCTTTGTATCATCTATTAGAGCCACTAATGCGCCACGGTTTGGATATGACTCGCATTGAGTCACGACCAGCACCGGATACGCATTGGGATTACTTCTTCTTTATGGACTTAAACGGTCATATTGCGAGTGAGTCGATGCAGGCTGCCATGGCTGAGTTACAAGCTGAAGCGGAATACGTGCGTGTGCTTGGCTCTTACGCCAAAGCCATTCTGTAGGCGCAATCAATGATTAAGAAACTGGCTATATTTGGTGTTGGCTTAATTGGTGGTTCTTTGGCTCTGGCTTTAAAGCAGCAACACTATTGCGAGCAGATTGTTGGTTGCAGTCGCGATGAAGCCAATTTGAAACGCGCTTGTGAATTGGGCGTGGTTGATAGTTACACGCTGGACCCAGTTGAAGCCGTTAAAGGCGCAGACATGATATTGCTGGCCGTTCCGATGGGCGCAATGCGCTCTGTGCTGCTATCAATCAAAGGGCATACCGAACCTGGCGCTATCATTACCGATGCTGGCAGCTCCAAAGCCAGTGTTGTAGCTGCAGCACGTGAAGTGTTTGGTGAAATCCCACCGTGTTTTGTGCCTGCTCACCCGATTGCAGGTCGTGAGCAAAGTGGTGTGGAAGCAGCGATTCCTGACTTGTATGCAAAGCATAAGGTGATCGTGACGCCACTGCCTGAAACGGACCCCGAAGCTGAGCAAAGAGTCACACAAATGTGGCAAGCCAGCGGCGCTGCAGTTGAGAGTATGGATGTGTTAAAGCACGATAAAGTGCTGGCAGCCACAAGTCACTTACCCCATGTTCTAGCCTTTGCCTTAGTGGATACCTTGTCACACTCCAAAGCCTCGGATGCGATTTTTCATTACGCAGCTGGTGGTTTTCGTGACTTTACCCGCATTGCCTCCAGCGATCCGGTGATGTGGCGAGATATCTGTCTAGAAAATCGTGATGCCATTTTGGAGTCCATCGAGTATTTTCAGGAAAATTTACAACAACTGCGTGATCAAGTTGCAGGTGCCGACAGTGATGGCATTCTGGACGTATTTAGTCATGCAAAATCGGTACGTGATGCGTACATGAAGAATCAATCTTAGAGAGCCCTATGTCCCAAGTTACCTTTATTGCACAGCCCGGCGGCAGCCTGAGCGGAACCCTGCGTGTTGCGGGTGATAAATCTATGTCTCATCGTTCCATTATGTTGGGATCGATTGCTGACGGCACCACCGAAGTCAGTGGCTTCTTAAATGGCGAAGATTGCATGGCAACTCTGAAAGCCTTCCGCCAAATGGGTGTGGAAATCGAAGGGCCTGAAGCAGGGCGCGTCGTGATTAAAGGCGTCGGTATGCACGGCTTGAAGGCACCAACTGCTGCTTTAGATATGGGTAACTCCGGTACGGCAATGCGTTTGATGGCGGGTTTGTTGGCTGGGCAAGATTTTGAAGTGACCCTGTTTGGTGATGAGTCATTAAATGGCCGTCCAATGCGTCGTATCACGCAGCCTTTGTCAGAGATGGGCGCGGCTATTGAGACTGAAAGCGATGGTACGCCACCGCTAAAGATTCAACGCGGTAGCCAGTTAAAAGGTATCCACTACGATTTGCCCATGGCGAGCGCCCAAGTCAAGTCAGCAGTTTTACTGGCGGGTTTGTATGCCGATGGCGAAACCTCTGTCAGTGAGCCTGCAATTACGCGTGATCATACAGAGCGTATGTTGCGTGGCTTTGGTTACGATGTAAAAACTACTGGCAATCACATGAGTTTGCAAGGCGGCGGTAAATTGACCGCTTGCAGCATTGATGTACCAGCTGATATTTCATCCGCAGCATTCTTTATGGTAGGTGCTAGCATCGCTGAAGGTTCTGACCTGACGCTGGAGCACGTAGGGATCAATCCAACCCGTACCGGTGTTATCGATATTTTGCGCTTAATGGGTGCCAATATTGAAGTGCTAAACGAGCGCGAGGCTGGTGGTGAGCCAGTGGCTGATATTCGTATTCGCTCAGCTAAGCTGAAAGGGATCAATATTCCTGAAAATTTAGTCCCGTTAGCGATTGATGAGTTCCCAGTATTGTTTGTGGCTGCCGCTTGCGCAGAAGGTCAAACCATATTGACTGGCGCAGAAGAACTTCGAGTTAAGGAAAGTGACCGCATTCAGGTAATGGCTGATGGCTTGATTATTTGTGGTGTGGATGCGCAGCCGACGCCAGATGGTATCGTCATTAATGGCGGTACGATTGGTGGCGGCGAAGTAGAGAGTCATGGCGATCACCGTATTGCAATGGCATTTTCAATTGCTTCTTTGCGTGCAACAGCACCGCTGACAATCCGAAATTGTGCTAATGTTGATACTTCATTCCCTGGCTTTGTCACACTGGCATCCGGTGTTGGCTTGCAGGTAAGCGCAGAGTAAATGGTAAAAACACTCTGCGGATGAACTTTTCAGTCGCAGAGTGCTTCTAAAAAATTATGTTATCCCTGATCCGGCAATTATTCATGCTTGTCTGGCTGGCCGGATTTGTGCTCGGAGTGTTAAGTATTGCCGAGTATTGGGATTACGACTTTAAAGCGCCTGACATTGATAAGATGCTTGCCACTCAGGTCAGCACTCAGCAAATCAAAACTGAAATCGATACCGCGTTACGCGATGAGCAATTTGACGAAGCTCGCTCGCTACTCACCACCGCTCAACAGTTTAACCACCCGCTTGATTATCCCGCCTACCAGCAATATCTCATTCAGCACGACACCACTACCTCCAGACTTGTTCGTCAGGTCAGTGGCTTTGCCGATGGCTTTATTTCAGGAAAGGGGCAGGAAGCCTCCGGTGTGGCGGGTGCTCTAGTCGCTGATTTTACCGTTGTTGGGGATGTGCGTGATTTAAATGAGCAGTATGGGCGATATCAGCAAGGCTTACCGATTAATCAACTAGTCACATCCTTAGCGGGGGTTGGTGTTGGGTTGACCGCTGCGACCATTGGCTCGGCAGGCTTTGCAGCTCCGGTAAAAGCAGGCGCATCCACCTTAAAGCTGGCCACTAAAATGAATCGACTGACACGGGGCTTTCGTGATGAGTTGACACATATTGCCGGCCGAGTATTTAACTGGGATGCCTTTTTCACTCAGGTAAAGGGCGCAAGCTTGAGTTCGATTCCCCGAATTGCCAAACAAATGTATAACCCGCAAGCCGCTAATAGATTAAGTGCTATCGCAGGGCAAGCCAACGATATTCGCAAAAGCACTTCAGTAGCCGACAGTGTCAATTTGCTGAAATATGTTGATAACACGCAAGATTTAAGCCGACTGCATCGGGTCACTCAGCGCTATGGTGTACAGACGACCGGCATCTTCCGTTTACTGGGAAAAGGTGCGGTTCGAGGAGTGAAAATGTTACGTCTGACCATTGAGCTAATCCTCAGTGCTTTAGTGTCATTATTCTGTGCCTTAATGTTTGTTGCCAGCATTGGCGGCAAACGCAAAGCAAACTAATTTTCTGGGCGGAAATGCTGTATTCGCTAGCCCGAATTTACGTATACTTAGCCTTACGACTGACCATAAACAGAGTTCATTATGTTTGAGACACTAACTCCGCCAAAGCCCGATGCAATCCTTGCACAAATGGCTCCTTATAAAGACGATACCCGAGTTGATAAAATGAACCTCGGTATTGGTGTGTATATGAATGACCGTGGCGAAACGATTATTCTGGACTCAGTTAAGACGGCTGAAAAGCGTCTGTTGGATGAAGAAAAAACCAAGACGTATGTGGGCTTGGCGGGTGACTTAGGTTACAACCAGGCGATGAAGGCAATTGTGTTTGGTGAAGATGCGGTTTCAAATGACCGTATTAACGGTATTCAAGCGCCGGGTGGAAGTGGTGCGCTGCGCGTGCTGGCTGAGTTGATGGGGCGTATGCGTCCAAATGCTAGAGTGTGGTTAAGTGGCCCCACTTGGCCCAACCATTATGCATTGCTGAAAACCGGTCAGGTTGAAATTGGTGAATACCCTTATTTTGACCCTGAGACTTGCACAGTCAACTTTGAAGCGATGACGGCCAAGTTGCGGACTCTCGGTCCGGATGATGTGGTTGTGCTGCATGGCTGTTGTCATAACCCGACTGGAGCTAATTTAACCAATGCCCAGTGGGATGAAGTTGCGCAAATTGCTGCTGAGACTGGTTTCTTGCCATTTTTCGATATTGCTTACCAAGGCTTTGGCGATGGTTTGGAAGCGGATGCTTATGGCGTGCGCAAATTTGCAGATACGGTGAAAGAGATGTTGGTCGCCGTGTCTTGTTCCAAAAACTTTGGTATTTACCGCGATCGCGTTGGTTGTGCTTTTGCGATGGGCGCGGATGCGAAAACCACCAATGTTGCCTATGCGCATCTGCAAAATATTGGTCGTGGGATTTACTCAATGCCGCCAGATCACGGCGCTGCAGTAGTGCGGATCATTTGGGAAGATGCCGAGCTACGTCAACAATGGAAAAATGAGCTGGATGCCATGTGTGAGCGCATGCTAAGTCTACGCACTCAGTTAGCAGAAGGTTTCCGTAAGCAAAGTGGTGGCAATCGTTTTGATTTCATCGCAGAACATCGGGGCATGTTCTCATTGTTAGGGCTGACGCCAGAGCAAGTTGAACGTCTGAAGACGGAGTTTGGGATTTATATTATCGGTGACAGCCGTTTCAATATTGCCGGTATGCAAGAAGCTAATGTTGAGCGTTTTGTCCAAGCGGTATTAGCCGTTTCCAGCGACGCGTAATTTAGCCGTAACATGCTTATCTAGCCTGACAGGTCAATGTGTCGGGCTTTTTTATGCCTGAAATAAACCCTATCGGTGTTATTCAGCCAAGGATAGGGCTCCTATGATAGCCTGCTGAAAAGTATAACAACCAGACGTCACATTCTAATTTCAGGCTTATTCATGCATCGCACAAAATACTTAAATTTTCCCGCATTATTTCTTCAATTGATGCTTTTTAGTCTGCTAGTTCTTAGCAGTCACACCAGTGTAAAAGCCGAAGAGGTGAAAGCCGCAATTGTATTGAATCAGGTCGGTTACCACCCTGATTGGCCTAAGCGTGCAATGATCATTAATGAGCCCTCGATCGAGTTTGTAGCGCTGATAGAAAAATCAACAGGCGATCCGATTCAAATGATTACACCTGAGCCGGCGCAGTCCGGTGGCAAGGGAATACAAACTCAAATATTAGACTTCAGTAAAGTAACCGAGCCTGGTGAATATTATCTTGAAGGTGGTGATTTACGTTCCGTCAGCTTCAGTATTAGTAAGACAGCATTTGAGAATACGACTCGACTATTGTTACGTAGCTATTACTTACAGCGTTGCGGTGTGGAATTATTGGATGAAGAGACTGGATTGTCACATCAGGCCTGCCACTTAAGTGATGGTGTTTATGCACGTGATGATGAGGTCAATAAAGGTGGTGAGTTTCAAGATGCTGTCGGTGGTTGGCATGATGCCGGCGACTATGGAAAGTATCTGGCTCCCGCTTCGGTGACGGTCAATCGTTTACTGAGTTTGTACTTGAGAGCGCCACACCGTTATCCGGATGGCGCGTTAGGGATTCCGGAGTCTGGTAATAAAGTGTCAGACTTGTTGGATGAAGTTGCCTACGAACTGGATTGGATGATCAAAATGCAGCGTGCTGATGGTGCGGTTTATCGCAAATTGTCAGGGGCAAAGTGGCCAAGTGTTATATCGCCGGATGAAGATACGCAACCTCGTTATATCTATGGAGTTTCATCACCTGAAACTGGGAAATTTAGTGCCAGTATGGCATTGGCTGCCCGGGCATACCGAAAGCAAGATCCTGAGCGTGCTCATAGTTATTTGGTTGCAGCAGAGAAAGCATGGGATTGGTTGAAGTTTCAACCAGAGCAAAGTGTTGATTGGAAGAAAGAAGACGATACTGGCTCTGGGAGTTACCTGAGCTCCAAAACTGATACTGAAGCAAATTTGGAAACAGATACCGATGACCGAGTCACGGCTGCTGTCGAGTTGTATCTAACAACCGGAAAGGCAATTTACAGGGATTACATCCAGGCGTTTGAACCGGAGAAGGATTATTCACTGTATGAGTGGAAAGATGCTTCTTCATTGTCGTTGTGGCATTTGACGCATGAAGATAAAAGCCCTGAGTTACGAAGTATTCGAGCTGACGTTAGGCGCAAGTTGATGGCTCGTGCCGATGAGCTCTTGGTCCGCACTCAGCTTTCGGCGTTTAATCTGGCAAATGACCGGGTTATTTGGGGATCAAATAAAATGACTGCCGAGGAGGGGATAACGTT